>NZ_WIBH01000001.1:0-557095 GCF_009495795.1 Flavobacterium sp. LMO6
TTCTACTCCTTAAATTATTGCAATTATTATTTAAAGGAACTTTTTCAGTGCCCTCACGCAAATCGGGAATTTTTTTTTATTTATTCATCTCTACAAAATACTTGTAAAATAATGGAATGGTTTCAATTCCTTTCAAATAATTGAAAACACCAAAATGTTCATTTGGCGAGTGAATGGCATCACTATCTAAACCAAATCCCATCAATATAGTTTTAGACTTTAATTCTTTTTCAAATAAAGCTACAATAGGAATACTTCCGCCTGAACGAACTGGAATGGCAGGAACTCCAAAAGTTTCAGTATAGGCTTTATTAGCAGCTCTATATCCTACGCTATCAATTGGTGTAACATAACCTTGTCCTCCGTGATGAGGCATTACTTTAACTTTTACTGCAGCTGGAGCAATACTTTCAAAGTGATTTTTAAATAATTCCGTAATTTGTTCCCAATCTTGGTTTGGTACTAAACGCATTGAAATTTTAGCATACGCTTTACTAGCAATTACTGTTTTAGCACCTTCGCCTGTATAGCCTCCCCAAATTCCATTAACGTCTAAAGTTGGGCGTATAGAATTACGTTCATTGGTTGTATAACCTTTCTCTCCATAAATATCACCAATAGCTATAGATTGCTTGTACTTTTCTAATGAAAATGGCGCTTTTGCCATTTCTGCACGTTCTTCTAAAGATAATTCTTCAACATTATCATAAAAACCAGGAATGGTAATATGATTATTTTCGTCATGTAATGAAGCAATCATTTTGGTTAAAACGTTTATTGGATTTGCAACCGCTCCTCCGTATAAACCCGAATGTAAATCTCTATTTGGACCTGTAACTTCAACCTCAACATAACTTAAACCACGGAGACCCGTAGTAATTGATGGCTGTTGGTTAGAAATCATTCCCGTATCCGAAATCAAAATCACATCATTTGCTAGTTTTTCTTGATTTCTTTCTACGAACCAACCTAAGCTTTTAGAGCCCACTTCTTCTTCACCTTCAATCATGAATTTTACATTACAAGGCAAGCAATTGTTTTGAATCATATATTCAAAAGCTTTAACATGCATGTACATTTGTCCTTTATCATCGCACGCTCCTCGAGCAAAAATTGCTCCCTCTGGATGAATTTCTGTAGTTTTAATTACAGGTTCAAAAGGTGGAGAGGTCCATAACTCAACTGGGTCTGGCGGCTGTACATCGTAATGTCCGTAAACTAAAACCGTTGGCAAGTTCTTATCGATGATTTTTTCACCATAAACGATAGGATAACCAGGAGTTTCACAAAGTTCTACGAAATCGCAACCTGCTTTTTCTAAACTTACTTTCACCGCTTCGGCTGTTAGAACTACATCATGCGCATAAGCACTATCTGCACTTACCGAAGGAATCTTTAAAAGTTCTATTAATTCATTTAAGAAACGTTCTTTATTTTCTTGAACGTATTGTTTTATATTGTCCATTGTGTTGATTTGATAAAGTTCAAAAATACAAAATTGATTTGAAATGAAAATAGAAAAAGCCCAATCTTTATTTGATTGGGCTTTTAAAAATAATGTTCTTTTACTTTAAAAAACTATTTTTTTAGTTACTTTAACTCCATTTTCAAGTGTTATTTGAACAATTAAAGGCACTGTATTTTTTTGTAAAGAATTAACTTGGAACGAAGAAGCGCTTATTGCTGTTTCATTAACTAATAACTGTCCTAAAACGTTATGAATTTGCACACTTTGAATTCTTTCATGAGGAGCAGAAATAGAAATTACATCTGTTGAAGACACTAAAACAGTAGCATCATTTTCAAAATCTTCACTTCCTAATGTTTCATTTGTATATCTCAATACAAATCTTGTATTATTAACTCCGCTAGTTGCTGTAAAACTATACGGATTGGTTTTTAAATCATGTATAATACCTAATTCTTTATCTTCTATATAAATTTTTTGATTGGCAGTAAACAAACCATCAACCTCAGCAATAGCAATTGAGAAATTTCCTGAAACACTTGTTTTGAATCCCATTGGAATTTGATCATTTACATCAAACGGAAGTGATCTTCCTTGAATTGTCATGATATCATTATCTATTAAAGAATAAAAATTTTGTGCCGATTTATAATCTGTAAAAGCATCAAACATTCTGTCTTTACCTGTAGTTGCACCTTCAACATAAGCAACTAAAGTACGAGTTGTTTGACTTGGTGTAACAAAGTCTAACCAAATTCTATGACGTTCTAAATTCCCACCTACTGAATTGTTTTCAATACTATTAGAATTTCTATAAAATTGACTATTAGAATAGCCTTTATCGCGCATTGAGTTATTAAATAAAGCTGTACTTGTAGTTGCTGCTCCTGGATTCATAAGAACAAAGAAACCTTGTCCACTTCCAATTACACTTAAAGTTCCTGCTCCACTTGTAGCTCCTGAACCATTAATAGCAATATAATCTGAAGCTGTATAATTGTAAACAAAATTATCATAAAAAGGATTTGCAACAGATGAACTAGGCAATGTTCCATGTGTCCACAAACGTACAAACCCGTCTAATTCAGTGTTTGCTGTTAAAAATGAATTGATACTAATTGCAGATGGATAAGGATTTCCTAATAAATTCCAGTTATCATCTGTAACTGTTCTCATTATACCGTTTGGACCTATAGAACCTGCACCTAAATCGCTTCCTCTTTTTATTGTAGGCGTATAAACACCATTTCTTGGTACTCCAACAAAGTTTCTAGATAATATGCCACGCATGATATACCCAATTCCAGATTGCATTGCTGTATTAGCTGCAGCCGCCCAGTTTCCTTGACCTCCATTAGGATTAGTAACTACTGGAGACCATGTATAAATATATCCCGATGGCGTATTAACACCATTTACTGGAGATGACCAATATACATAATCTAAAGCAACACCTGTAGTAGCTCGTCTATATGAAATGTTTCCAGTATTAACTCCAGAATCATCTACTTGAACCAAAGAACCATTATTCCAAACATTTAAAACCCCATTGACTGTTAAGTTATATTGAATTTCTACATAATTGTTTGCTTGGATATCTAAAGTATAGGTTGGATTTACTAATAAACTACAACATGAGAAATCTCCATCTGTCAAAGTATCATAATCTCCATCAATAATTGCTAACATCCCTGAGTTAGGAATACCATTTGACCATACTGTTCCGTCCCAAGTAGTTGTTGCTCCTCCTCCAATTTGCACTGCAGCTGAAGCTATAAAACACGTTGCAGTATCTTCCATTACCTGACAATAATATTGATAACCAACTAATCCTGTAATATCTGAAATAGATAAAGTATCTGTTGTTGCATCAGAAAATATTCCACCATTTGTCACCATTGTCCAACCTATATCACCAGGCGCACTATAGTACCATTGATATGTTAAAGGTGCACCACCAACAATAGCCTCTGTCCCAGTAACACTAACTGTAGCAGAGCTACAACCAGCACCATAAGTTGCTCCTAATGAAGTAGCTGTAGGAGGTACTCTAATTCCTTCATAAGAATTAATTAAGTCATAATTATCATTACATGCATTAAAATCGGAAATAGACCAATCTGTTGATACAAATGTAGTTGAAGGTAATGGTGTTGCTGTTGGATTTCTTTTAAAATCGTATCCTGCTGAACCTAAACCTAAAGCATTAATCCAGTTTGTTCCATTACAAACTCCCCAAGTATCTATAACCACTCCAAGTTTAGCTAAATGAATACAATCGTTATTATTTACACCACTTGAAACATCGTTTTGATCTGCATAACTTCCATCTCCACCAGGAACAGCACATTCCGTTCCGGCACTTGTAGCCAAAACAAATGTACCTCCATTTAATAATATTCCAGTTAATGGGATATCGTCTCCAGTTCCACTTCCATTATTTCTAATCTGGACTTCATAATCAGACATATCAATTGTTGCTCCTGTTGCATTAAAAATTTGAATGTAACTTAAAGAACCTGTAGATGCATCAGTAACTTCAGAAATAAATAAATCTCCAATTCCAATTGCTGTAGGATCACATGTTGAATTATCCTGTTCAATTACAGTAAAAGATGAATAAGATAAATCACATCCGCCAGCATCTTGAATTACAATATTTCCAGTAGTTGCATTAGCAGGTACTGTAGCCTGAATAAGAGACCCAGAAACAACTGTAAATGCAGCTGAATATATACCAAAATGAACTGAAGTAGCGGTTGCAAAACCACTACCATTAATTGTAACAATTGTTCCTATTGGTCCGGAAGTTGGCGTTATTGAACTCACAGAAGTTGTTGGTGTACATGTTATTGCCTCACCAGTAATATCGAATGTATACGGATTTTCATCACTATCGTTATTTGCAATGTTAATTGTCGCATTGCTAACCCCAATTACAGTAGGATTAAATGTTATTTCAAAAGTAGTTGAACCTCCTGCAGCAACTGTACTTGCAGGAGCAATAGAAACATAAAAGTCTGCTGCATCAACACCTGTAATAGTTACACCTGAAATGTCTAAATCATCTGGCCCTGCATTAGTAATTGTAAAGGTATGTGAAACATCAACTCCTACTAAAGTTGAACCAAAATCCGTATCATCTGTTGCGCTCGGCGTAGTGTCTCCATCAACAATTGAAACACTATTTCCTTCAACGTCAATTTCTACGTCTAGAGGGGTACCACAATACACCTTAACGTCGTCAATTGTTCTTTGTTGAGTTCCTGATGGTCTAGCGTCAATAAATCTTATAAAATAAGTTCCGCCTACATAAGCACTTAGATCAACTGTCTCTAATTGACAAGATGTAGAAATCGTAGAAATTGTAACCACATTTGTCCAAGGACCTGAAGATGAAGTCGAAACCTCCACATTCATGCTCCATGCATCAGTACCACTACTTCTTTTTTTATAAAAAGTTAAAGTTTGCGGATTAGCAATTGCTGTTGTAATGACATTATCCCCAGAATTATTAAAAACTAATCCTTGAGCTCCTTCACAAAACTGTCCTCCTAAAACTGTACCATTAATTAACCAACCTGAAGGATTTCCACTTTCGAAACTCTCACTCAAACAAGGTCCTACTACAAAAGTGATTTCTAAAGTTTCTGTGTCTGTACCATAAGCATTTGTAGCTGAAATTGTTACATTGAAAACACCTGCTCCTGTAGGAGTTCCTGAAATTTGTCCTGTTGTTGTATTTATTGATAGTCCTGATGGCAAACTTGTTGCATTATAACTTGTTGGTGTATTTGTTGCCACAATGTCATAAGTAAATGCTGAACCAACATTTCCTGAAGCGGTTAGTGAACTGGTGATTACTGGTGGAGCTGTTACTGTAAGCACTCCATTTACATTAGTTGTTCCATCCCAAAAACCTCCATTATATCCTCCATATCTGTAAGCCCCACTCCCTAATTGAAATCTTGAAGCATAATAATACGTTCCTGCTGGTAATAGCGAACCAATTTCTGCTTGATATTCATCATTATTTCCTGATTGTGTGTTAAAAGTTGCCGGAACCCATGTCCAAGCCGCTAAACTAGGGTCGTTATTTGTAGTATTATATCCTATCCATCCTTGTATTCCTGCGCCTTGACCAGCTGCTTCAGTAACACCTGGCTCATAGACTTGTGCATAAACAATAAATGTTCCTCCTTGCGTAATTGTTCCACTTGCCGGAAATTGTACGTTACAAAAATCTACCACAGACGGATTAACCGTTAAAACACCGTTTACATTTGAAGTACCATCCCAAAAACCTCCATTATATCCTCCGTATCTGAAAGGACCTCCATTTAATTGAAAACGTGACGCATAATAATAGGTTCCTGGAGCAAGTCCTGACCCTATATCTGCTACTAATTCATCATTATTTCCTATTTGTGTATTAAAACTTGCTGCAACCCATGTCCAACCTCCTGTACTTGGGTCTGTGTTTGCTGAACTATATCCTATCCATCCTAGTATTCCTGTTCCTATTCCTGCTGCTTCAGTAACACCAGGCTCATAAGCTTGTGCATATACATTAAAAACTCCATCTTGTGTAATGGTACCACTTGCTGGCGATTGTAAATTACAATAATCTACAGCGTCTGTAACTGCTGATTTTGTGATGTTTACATCATCCATAGTCATATTTGATGAACCTTTTGTAAAAGTCCATCTAACATATCTTGAAGAAGAACTTAAAGTATAAGGTCCTTTTGTTGAACATGTTGTAGGAAGTCCAACAGTTCCTGTTAAACTAACCACTGTAGTATAAGATACTCCATCAATTGACTCTTCTACTAATAAAACCGAAGTTGATGCTGAAGAATTGGATTTTACAACAAAACTTAATTGATCGGGAGCTGAATCTAGATCTACTATTTTTCTATCACCAGATGTATCAAACTTAGCGCCATTACTTCCTGAACATGCAAATGTTGTCAGGTATGAATCCATTGGTGTATCAGTCCAACCTGTAGGAGTTGAATTCCATACAGTTCTTGTAACCGGCAAAGTTGCCTGTCCCCACCCCAAAATCGAGCAAAATAAAGCACCGATCAATAATTTTAATTTTAATTTCATATTTTTATAGCTAAAATTATATGCTTGCATAGTTGTTAAAAACTAAAAAAGCCTACAAAGATAAAGCATAATTTTTTGATTTTAAAATATTTACACCATTATTAAATTGTTAACGAATTGAAAACTAATAAAACGTCATTTTCCTTAAAAGAAATCTATGCTAAGATGGAATATTACTGCGCTTATCAGGAGCGTTGTTATAAGGAAGTGGAAGAGAAATTGTATTCGTTTTCTATTAATCCCTCTGAAAAAGATGAAATTCTAACCTATCTTATCGAAAATAATTTCATCAATGAAGAACGGTTTGCACAAAGTTTTGTTCGAGGCAAGCACAATTATAAATTTTGGGGTAAAAACCGTATTGTAAACGAACTGAAATTTCGAAATGTCTCTTCTCGAAATATTCAAACTGCACTTAAAGAAATTCCAGAAGCAACTTATTTGCATAATTTTCATGCATTAGCCGAGAAAAATTGGGAAGCTATCGCAGCTCCAAAAGGTCAAAAAAAGAATAAAAAATTTGTCGATTTCTTACTTCGTAAAGGATATGAAACGAGTTTGATTTATGATAAATTGAGAGAATTGGATAATAATTAATGAGCCAATTTGGCAATAAAGAAATGAAGCAATTTATCAATGTGCCAATTAAAATAATTGACTCATTCGCATATCGTCAAATTGACACATTAACCCTATCTTTGCAAAAAAATAATTCATGTTAGAAAATAAAGACCAATCTAGAACCAGTTTAGCGCAATTAGGAGAATTTGGGCTTATTGAGCACTTAACAAAGCGTTTTACAATTAATCAAGAATCGACTTTAAAAAGTATTGGAGACGATGCTGCGGTATTGGATTTTGGTTCAAAAAAAGCAGTTATTTCTACTGATTTATTAGTAGAAGGCGTTCATTTTGATTTGGGTTATATGCCATTAAAACATTTGGGCTATAAAGCCGTTGTTGCTAATATTTCTGATATCTGCGCTATGAATGCAACACCCACTCAAATAACGGTTTCTATTGCTGTTTCTAACCGTTTTCCGCTTGAAGCATTAGAAGAATTATTTGATGGAATTTCAATGGCATCTAAATACTATAATGTAGATGTTATAGGTGGCGATACTACTTCTTCTCAAAAAGGATTAATTATTAGTATTACTGCCATTGGAGAAGCTAATTTAGAGGACATAACATATAGAAGTGGCGCCCAAACTACTGATTTATTGGTGGTTTCTGGCGATATAGGTGCGGCTTATATGGGCTTGCAAATATTAGAACGTGAAAAGCAGGTTTTTCAGGTGAATCCAAACAACCAACCCGATTTAGAACCTTACACCTATTTAATTGAGCGTCAATTAAAGCCTGAAGCTCGTGCTGATATAAAAGAATTGTTAGAAAAATTAGAAATAAAACCAACTGCCATGATTGATGTTTCAGACGGCTTATCCTCTGAAATTATGCATTTATGCAAACAAAGTGGCGTAGGTTGTAATTTATACGAAGAGAAAATTCCGGTTGATCCACAACTAATAAACGTTTGTGAAGAGTTTAATTTGGATATTACTACTGTTGCTTTAAGTGGTGGAGAAGATTATGAATTGTTATTTACCGTAAAAATGGAGGATTACGATAAGTTAAAAGGAAATCCAAATTTTACTGTAATTGGTCACATGACACAAGCTAGTGAGGGTATGCATTTAGTTACAAGAGCCAATACAAAAATTGAATTGAAAGCCAGAGGTTGGAATGCTTTGAGTGAGTAGTTTACAGTAAAAAAATAGCAACAAATTAACCCAACCGTCAATTCGAGTGATTTTATGAAGGAAAAATGCTAATTTTTGCTTTGTAAAATTGTATCGAGAACTATAGTAACGATTTGTTTTCAGTTGTTCTCGATACATTTTTCATAAAATAGCTAAGGCAATTTTATGATAAACACTCGAAATGACGAAAGTAGAAAACCGGAAGTCAATAAAATATAAAAAGGAAAAACAGGTTCTCGACTGCGCTCGAACTGACATTTAGGATTTCTTATTTAATTTTTTCTAGTTTCATAAATCTACAGTAACAAATTAACCCAACCGTCAATTCGAGTGATTTTATGAAGGAAAAATGCTAATTTTTGCTTTGTAAAATTGTATCGAGAACTACAATAACGATTTGTTTTCAGTTGTTCTCGATACATTTTTCATAAAATAGCTAAGGCAATTTTATGACAAACACTCGAAATGACGAAAGTAGAAAACCGAGAGTTCAGAAAATATAAAAACCCGAAATTTCAATTGAAATTTCGGGTTTTGTCTTAATTCTTAATACTAAAATCTCAGTACTTAAACTACATTTTCATCAACCAGTTTCTAACCGAAACTTCATTATTGATAATATCGCGTAATGCTGAAATCTTCACTCTATCTTGTTGCATAGAATCTCTGTGACGAATCGTTACCGTTTCATCTTCTAAGGTTTGATGATCCACGGTAATACAGAATGGCGTTCCTAGAGCATCTTGTCTTCTGTAACGTCTTCCTACCGCATCTTTTTCATCATATGCTACGTTGAAATCCCATTTTAATTCATTAATAATACTTTGAGCTACTTCTGGCAAACCATCTTTTTTAACTAAAGGTAAAACTGCCGCTTTTGTTGGTGCTAAAACCGAAGGTAAACGTAAAACTGTTCTAGTTGAACCATCTTCTAATGTTTCTTCTTGTAATGATTTTGAGAAAACCGCTAAAAACATTCTGTCTAAACCAACCGAAGTTTCCACCACATAAGGCGTGTAGTTTGAATTGGTGTCGTTATCAAAATATTGTAATTTTTTACCTGAGAATTGTTCATGTGCTTTTAAATCGAAATCAGTACGAGAATGAATACCTTCTAATTCTTTAAATCCGAATGGGAAATTAAATTCGATATCGGCTGCTGCATTTGCATAATGCGCTAATTTTTCATGGTCGTGAAAACGGTAATTTTCTTTTCCTAATCCTAGCGATTGATGCCAAGCCAAACGTGTAGTTTTCCAGTATTCATACCATTTCATTTCTTCGCCTGGTTTTACAAAAAATTGCATTTCCATTTGTTCAAACTCGCGCATACGGAAAATAAATTGTCTTGCCACAATTTCATTTCTGAACGCTTTCCCTGTTTGAGCAATTCCGAAAGGAATTTTCATACGACCCGTTTTTTGAACGTTTAAGAAATTAACAAAAATTCCTTGTGCAGTTTCTGGACGAAGATATAAATCCATTGCGTTTTCAGCCGAAGCGCCTAATTTTGTTCCAAACATTAAGTTAAATTGCTTAACATCTGTCCAGTTTTTTGAACCACTATCCGGACAAGCAATTTCTAATTCTTCGATTAAAGCTTTTACATCGGCAAGGTTTTCGGTCTCTAAAGAACGCGCCATTCTTTCCAGAATTTCCTTCTTTTTAGACAAATATTCCATTACACGAGGATTGGTTGTTTTGTATTGTTCTTCATCAAATGAAGCACCAAAACGCTCACGTGCTTTGTCTATTTCTTTTTGCGCTTTTTGATTTAATTTTTCGGCATAATCCTCAATTAAAACATCGGCACGGTATCTTTTTTTAGAATCTTTATTATCAATTAATGGATCATTAAATGCATCAACGTGACCTGAAGCTTTCCATGTCGTTGGATGCATTAAAATTGCAGCATCTAAACCTACAATGTTTTCATGCATTTGCACCATTGATTTCCACCAATATTCGCGAATGTTTTTCTTAAGTTCAACACCATTTTGTGCGTAATCATAAACCGCACTAAGTCCATCGTAAATTTCGCTTGACGGAAATATAAATCCGTATTCTTTTGCATGCGAAACTACATTCTTAAATATATCATCTTGTTTTGCCATAATGCAAAAGTAAAAATAGGAATGGAATAAAGAAAAGAAATTGAGGAATAAAAATAAGAATTATTAATATTCGAAAATTGTTGTGCCAATTTTAACAAAATCGTGATAAATATTGATTTTATATTTACCTTTTATCGTTTTCTTTTGTTCTAAATTAACATAAGTACAAACATCAGTATCTTCTTTCTTGTAGTTTGTATCTACAGAAGCACTATATTGCAATTTTACATTTAAATCAGACTCAATAGAAGTGTTCCCTGCAGAAATAATTTGATTTTTAGGATTTACGATTTGAACATAAATAGTTTTTTCTCCCGACTTTACTAATTGATTTTCTTCAAGAGTAAAACACACTCGTAACTGTTGAATTTTTGAATCTTTTAAATTATAGTTGTCTGAATAAATTTTTACACCTTTAGCATTAATGTTTAAAGCATAAAGTCTGTCTGTTTTTGGAACTACTTTAGAATTTGATTTAACTACAGCTGTAGCGTTATTTACTATACTAGTTTTCTTTGATTGTTGTTCTTTAGCATAAAAAACAATTGAATCTTCAGTAGAATTAAATTTTGTATTATTTGATGTTAAACTACCTGATTGAAGCAACTGAATTTGCTCATTAAATCGGACACTATCTATTTTATTTTTAACGCTAATAGAATCGTATTTGTGAAGAATTTCTGTAAGCTGACTATCTAAAACTTTATTCTCTAATTCAGATATTTCGATAAAATTTTCAAATTCATCAGAAACTTTATAATATTTGATACTAAAAAACAAGGATAGAAGCATCAATACTATGATACTTATTTTTGCTATTTTGTTTTTACTGTATGCCATTTTATAAAAATTTTTATAAATTTATTTAAAAATCTTAATGCAAGTATAATTAACCGATAAAATGCTAAAATACCTGATTAACTTACTTTATCCGAAACTTTGTTTGGGTTGTAATGCGCTTTTACTAACAAATGAAAAAAACATTTGTAGTGAATGTAATCACAACTTACCTTTTACCAATCATCATCATTTAGAAAGCAATGATACAACAAAAAAATTTTACGGAATAATTCCAATTGAATTTAGTGCTGCAATGTTGTATTTTCATCAAAAAGGAATTGTTCAAAATTTAATTCACAATTTAAAATACAAAAATCATCAAGAAATAGGAACGATTTTAGGGAAATGGTATGCTAAAGATCTGAAAAATATTTCAAAAATAAAAATGTTTTCTGAAATTATTCCCGTACCACTTCACAAAAAAAGACTTGAAGAACGAGGTTATAATCAAGTTACCACTTTTTGCGAAGCCTTATCAAATGAACTAGACTTACCCTACAATACTTCCTTATTATATAGAAGTAGGTATTCGAAAACGCAAACAAAAAAAGATAAAGAAAAAAGAAAAGAGGTTTCTAATGCTTTATTTGATGTTACTTTTAGCGAAACAGACCATAACAAACATTTCCTACTTGTAGACGATGTAATGACATCTGGCGCCACATTAGAAGCTTGTGCAAAAGCATTGTTAAAAATACCAAATAGCAAGGTTAGCATTGTTACCATAGCGTATACACTATCATAAAAATTATTAAAAATTGTATGTTTGCACTAATTATAGTTGTTATTTTGTAGCACCATTATTTGATAAGATGATAAAATTAAAAAACATAGCCTTTTTATTGGCAAGCCTTTTATTATTAACAAATTGCGCCAAAAGAGGCACAATTACTGGTGGCGATAAAGACACTATTGCACCAAAAATAGTTAGTAGTTATCCGGAGAATTTTTCAACCAATTTTAAAGGAAACGAAATCAAAATCAATTTTGACGAACTAATTAAGGTTAAAAACATTAATAAACAGTTGATTATTTCGCCACCCATGAAGAAACAACCTGTAATTATTCCTCAAGGAAGCGCTAGTAAATTTATTTCAATTAAAATTTTAGACACTTTACAAGACAACACTACATATAGTTTTAATTTTGGACAAAGTATTACAGATAACAATGAAGGCAACCCTTATTCTCAGTTTAAATATGTTTTTTCTACAGGAAGTTATGTAGATTCATTAACAGTAGTTGGAAAAGTAAAAGATGCATTCTATCAAAAACCTGATAATTTTGTTTCTATAATGTTGTATGATGCAAAAACATTTACAGATTCTACCGTTTATAAAGAAACACCTTTATATGTTACCAATACATTAGATAGTTTAAAAGTATTTTCTCTTGAAAATCTTAAAGAAGGAACTTATAAAATGGTTGCCATGAAAGATAAATCTAGCAACAATATTTACAATCCTTCTATTGATAAAATAGGCTTTTTAGATTACACCATTACATTGCCAACATCTGACATGTTTGAATTGGAATTATTTGAAGAAAAAAAGCCATTTAAAGCAGATAAACCTACACAAGAAAGTAATAATAAACTTTTTTTAGGATATGAGGGCGATTTTAAAAATTCGAAAATTACAGCTTCTTATGACAATAAGGAAGTCCCAATAAGGATAACTAAATTTCCTGAAAAAAATAAAGATTCTGTCCAAATTTTTTATCCCAATATAAAAATGGATTCATTACAAATTTCGATTACAAATGGCTTATATTCTAAAACATTTACCTCGAAACTTAAAGATCTAAAAGAATCAGACACCTTAAAAATTGAGAAAAAATCGGGAAGTATTTTGCCTTTTAGAGATGCATTTGTTATAAAGTCAAAAACGCCTATAGTTTCTATAGACGAATCGAAAATTACACTTCGAAATAAAGATTCTGTAGCAATAAAATTTACTTCAAAACATATAGAATTTGATGAAGAAATTGTTTTTGATTTTAAGAAAGATGAAGAAGAAAAATACACTATAGAATTGCTACCTGGCGCCATAAAAGATTTTTATGATACAGAAAATGATTCGTTAAAATATAATTTTTCAACCAAACAGCTTTCCGATTATGGTAATTTGAAAATTAATCTCAGCAATGTAAAACGCTTTCCTTTTATTATAGAATTACTAGATAAAAATGAAGTGTTATATAAAGCCACTTCAACTAAAGAAACGAGTATTTATTTTGAAACCATTGAACCTAAACTATACACGCTTCGAATCATTTTTGACGATAATGCAAACAACGAATGGGATACAGGAGATTACTTGGCTAAAAAACAAGCCGAAGAAATTATTTATTTTCCTAAACTCATAGATGTAAGAGCCAACTGGGATGTGGAACAAGATTTTATTTTAGACTAGTTAATAATAGTAAAATCATCCCTGTCGTTAAGAAAATTTAATTTTTCTCGCATTACTTGCTGGGCATTTTTATCTAATTCTAAAATAAAAACACCTAGTTCTTGTTCGCAATCTACGATAGTATTTCCTAAATAATCCATTGCTTTAGAGTGCCCAGGATATTCTAATTGGTTAGCGTCTTCTCCTACTCTATTTACACCAATGGTGTAACACATGTTTTCTATAGCACGTGCCTTTAAAAGAGCATCCCAAGCATTAATACGTGGTTTTGGCCAATTAGCAACATAAAGCAGTAAATCGTAATTTTCGGTGTTACGTGAAAAAACCGGAAAACGTAAATCGTAACACACCTGTAAGCAAATGTTCCAATTGTTATAGTTTACGATTACTTTTTCAGTTCCTTTTGTGTACACTTTTTCTTCTCCAGCTAAAGTAAATAAATGTCTTTTATTGTAAAACTCAACTTCTCCAGACGGATAAACGAAAACCATTCTGTTATAAAAATCATCATTTTCTTTGATGACTAAACTACCTGTAATAGCACAAGTTTTCTTTTTGGCCAGTTCTTTCAACCAATTTATTGTTTTGCCATCCATAGTTTCGGCAACTTCTGCTGGATTCATGGTAAAACCTGAAGTAAACATTTCGGGCAAGACAAATAAATCAAACGATTCATCTTCATTAAGAAAATATTCTTCTATGAATTTTAGATTTACTTCAGGTTGTTCCCAAGCTAATTTGGTTTGAAAAAGTGCAATTTTCATTTATCTTATTTTTATTGAATACTCCCAATCTTGTTTTGGGTGATTATTTGAAATTGACGGTATTAAAACCATTGGTATTCCACCAATGATGAAACTTCCTCCAATAATGGCTCCCCATGCTCCAGTTCCTACTATAGCCACACCTGCGATTATCATAACAGAACCATAAACAATGAAAATTGGATTTGCAATGGTTCCAAAAAGTGATTTTTTCTTCATTTTAATAATGTCTTCTAATAGCACCACTTTTTCTTCAATTATAATACTGCTAGAATCTTTTATTGTAAATCTTCCATATAGTTTTTGCCCCTCTTTTGTCCACACTTTAATACGCTTATTTTCCTTAATTTCTTTAGTAAATTTAGAGTTTATCTTTTGAATTACTAACGTATTATTTTGTGATAAAACAGTAATTGAAAAAAGAAAGAAAAACAAAAGAAATAGGTGTTTCATATTGACTAATTTATGAGGTTAAAAATACCATTTTATTCATTCATTTAAGAATGTTAGAAAAAATAATTAAAACAAAAAACGCATCCAAATAAATGAATGCGTTTTTATTATTTTTAAGATTCTATGAATTACTTCACAGATGCTTTTAAAAATTCTCTGTTCATACGAGCGATGTTTTCTAATGAAATACCTTTTGGACATTCAATTTCACATGCTCCAGTATTCGTACAATTTCCGAATCCTTCTTCGTCCATTTGACGAACCATATTCATTACACGTTGTGTAGCTTCTACTTTACCTTGAGGTAACAATGCATATTGCGATACTTTTGCTCCTACAAATAACATAGCAGAACCATTTTTACAAGTAGCCACACATGCTCCACAACCAATACATGCTGCTGCTTCAAAAGCTTTATCAGCATCATCTTTAGGAACTGGAATTGAGTTAGCGTCAATTGTGTTACCAGAAGTATTTACCGATACGAAACCTCCAGCTTGTTGAATTCTATCAAAAGCTGTTCTATCAACAACTAAATCTTTAATTACAGGGAAAGCTTTACTTCTCCATGGTTCGATAAAAATTGTATCTCCATCGTTAAACATTCTCATGTGTAACTGACACGTTGTAATTCCAGTATCTGGTCCGTGAGCACGTCCGTTAATGTATAATGAACAAGAACCACAAATTCCTTCACGACAATCGTGATCAAATGCTACCGGTTCTTTTCTTTCGTTAATTAATTGCTCGTTTAATTGGTCTAACATTTCCAAAAACGAACTTGCAGTAGAAACATTATCTAATTTATAAGTTTCCATGCTTCCTTTAGAACCAGCGTTCTTTTGACGCCAAATTTTAAGGTTTATATTGATGTTTTTTGATGCACTCATAATATTTTATTTGTAATTTCTAGCTGCAATTTTTATTTCTTCGTATTTCAACTCTTCTTTATGAAGGTCTTCTTTAGTAATATCGTTTCCTTTGTATTCCCAAGCTCCTACGAAAGAAAAGTTTACATCATCACGTAATGTTTCTCCTTCAGCATCTTGATATTCTTCACGGAAATGACCTCCACAAGATTCATTACGTTGTAAAGCATCCATTGCCATTAATTGACCTAAATCGATGAAATCGGCAACACGTAATGCTTTTTCTAGTTCAGGATTTAATTCATCTGCGCTTCCTGGCACATAAACATCTTTATAAAAAGCTTCTTTTAATTCAGAAATTTCTGCAATCGCTTCTTTTAAACCTTGTTCATTACGTCCCATACCTACTTTATTCCACATAATTAAACCTAATTTTTTATGGAAATAATCAACCGATTTGGTACCGTTATTGTTTAAGAAATTGCTAATTGAATCTTTCACTCTTGCTTCAGCTTCTATGAATTCTGGAGAATCAGTAGCGATTTTTCCAGTTCTAATTTCATCAGCTAAATAATTAGAAATAGTGTAAGGCAGTACGAAATATCCATCTGCTAAACCTTGCATTAATGCAGAAGCTCCTAAACGGTTAGCTCCGTGGTCAGAAAAGTTGGCTTCACCAGCAACGAAACAACCTGGAATTGTAGATTGTAAGTTATAATCTACCCAAACACCACCCATCGTATAATGCACCGCTGGATAAATTTTCATTGGTGTTTCATATGGATTTTCGTCAGTGATTTTTTGATACATAGTAAACAAGTTACCATATTTTTCTTCTAACCATTGTTTTCCTAAAGCTGTAATTTCTTCTGGTGTAGGATTATGATTTCCTTTTGCGTAAGCTGATTGTTTTCCTTTAGTTTGAATTTCAGTTGAGAAATCTAAATAAACGCCTTCGTTAGTGTCATTTGCTTCAATACCATGACCTGCGTCACAAACTTCTTTAGCTGCTCTTGAAGCCACATCACGAGGTACTAAATTTCCAAAAGCTGGATATTTACGCTCTAAATAATAATCTCTATCTTCTTCTGCAATTTGTGTTGGTTTTAATTTACCAGCACGAATAGCTTCAGCATCTTCTTTTTTCTTAGGAACCCAAATACGACCTGAGTTACGTAACGATTCAGACATCAACGTTAATTTAGACTGATTGGTTCCGTGAACAGGAATACATGTTGGGTGAATTTGAACATAACAAGGATTAGCAAATAAAGCTCCTTGTTTGTGAATTTTCCATCCAGCAGTTACGTTACTTCCCATTGCATTTGTAGAAAGGAAATAAACATTACCATAACCTCCAGAAGCAATTACTACTGCATGAGCTGAATGTCTTTCAATTTCTCCTGTAATTAAGTTACGAGCAATAATTCCTCGTGCTTTACCATCTACTTTTACTAAATCTAGCATTTCGTGACGGTTAAACATTTGCACTCTACCTAATCCTATTTGTCTAGACAAAGCTGAATATGCTCCTAATAATAATTGTTGTCCTGTTTGTCCGGCAGCATAAAAAGTACGTTGTACCTGTGTACCACCAAATGAACGGTTATCTAACATTCCACCATACTCACGAGCAAAAGGAACACCTTGCGCTACACATTGGTCAATAATATTACCTGAAACTTCTGCTAAACGATGAACATTTGCTTCACGAGCACGGTAGTCACCACCTTTAATAGTGTCATAAAAAAGACGGTAAATACTATCACCATCATTTTGATAATTTTTAGCAGCATTAATTCCTCCTTGCGCAGCAATAGAGTGAGCACGACGTGGCGAATCTTGAAAACAGAATGCTTTTACATTATAGCCCATTTCTCCAAGAGAAGCGGCTGCAGAAGCACCTGCCAAACCAGTTCCTACTACAATAATATCGATTTTAGGTCTATTATTTGGAGCAACTAATTTTAAATGATCTTTATAATCGGTCCATTTATCTTTTAACGGACCTCCTGGTATTTTAGAATCTAACTTCATAATATATATGTGTTGATTATTTTTTGAAATGTAAGAAAACTGGAATAATTGCAAACAATAAAGGAACTATTATTGCAAATGCTTTTCCGAAAAACTTGATTGAAGGCGTAAATTTAGAACTAGTTGCTCCAAGTGACTGAAAAGCACTTTGAAAACCATGCCATAAATGGAACGCTAAAGCCAACATTGCTAATACATACCCAATCGTAAAGAACAATCCGTATTTAGCATCTTTAAAGAAATCAGCTGTTAATTTATACAAGTCTTTGTAGCCAATGAAAACAATTTCTCCATCTACTTTGTTAATTAAAGTGGTTCCGTTTTTTAATTCCAAATCATATTTGCCTTGGGTTTGATCTTTTACTTCTTTAATAAATTCTGAAGTAATAACATTAGCTCCTTTGGCAGCTAAAAATGGCATTGGAGATTCTTTAGTACCAACTAACTGCAGTTGTTTTTGCCCCATTCCATTAGGAATTTCTTTTGCAACTAAAGGCATATTTTTATCAAAATGCATTTTAGCCCAAAAATTCACCATGTGTGTTGCAATAAAAACTAAAATGATAGTTCCTAAAACCGCCATGTTTCTTGAAGCAAAACTACTAGAAGAACCGTCTGTTTTAGCATAACCTACTGGTCTAGCTTTTTTGTTTTGAATGGTTAACATAATTCCATCAATAGCATGGAATAAAATAGAAATGTAAGTAAGATAAGATAGTAACTTAACTGCCGGATTGGTGGTCATGAATAATGCATATTCATTAAATTGCTTACTTGTTCCAAAAATCAATTGAAGATTTCCTGCCAAGTGACCCGCCAAAAACAAGCATAAAAATAAACCTGTAAGAGCCATCCAGTATTTTTTTACTATAGATGACTTTAATAGTGCTGATTTTGCCATAATTTTATTTGATTGTACTAGTTTTATAAAAATCAAAACAAAAATACAGCTATTTGAAATTAACTACAACCTTTTAGCACTAATTTATAATGAATTTAAAATAATTTAACTGTTGTTGAATACCAGTAAGTTAGAACAACAAAAAAGTAATATGTATATCTTTTTTGCGAAATAATTATTTTGAAACTTTAGAATAATAAGCAATTGTAATCAATTTCCATTATAATTTTACTACATAACCTTTGTAAATTGAAATTATAACGATGTAAAACAACTTAATACGTTTTTGTTACATCTTCATCTATAACGAGAATAAAGTCGGCTTTATTGTAATATTCCGTTTCTAATTTTTGAATATCTTTTTGTTCCACCGTTGCAATAGTTACAATTTTTATCTCTTTATCCCATTTTTTTAAATACCAATTAATTCCTTCATAATTATCAGAATGATAGGTTCCGTTGTAATGAACAAAAACACTATTTTCTTTTCTATTTTTATGAATAAAATAAGCCATTGTTGCATCTTTAATTGCTTGTGCTTTTGGCATTTTATCTCCAGCATGCCCGCCTTGCATTTGCATCATGCTTTGATAACCTGGTAAATTAATATCAAATTCGATAGGCAATGGCGCAATCCAAGATTTTTCTTCAGACGAAAGCGAATCTAATGCAATCAAATCTTTTCTAAAAACCATGCTGGCGTATCTTCTAGGAATATTTGTTGCTATAAAATTAAATTTTTTCTCTTTGGCAAAATCTACTAAAGGTTTATAATCTGTTTTATAATTATTCCATAATCTAGCTAAAGAATCTAAGCCTTTTTGATTGATTTCATCATTTAAATATTGATTCACTTGAGTTTGATTGTCAGCTTCTAGCATTTCGGCACCTAAAACCAAATTTTTCTTTTCGGCTAAATCTTTGGTTAATTCGAGCTGTAGCCAATGCACCACAGAATTATTGTGATATTCTCCAAACAATATAACATCTGTTTTTTCTCCTGCTTTTAAAATCTTTTCATACGATGACTTTTTGCCATTTTTATCAAAAATTTGATAGGATTTTTTATCTTGAGAAAAACTCAAAAAAGTACCAAAAACCATTAGAGTTAATAGAAAATTTTTCATTGTTTATTTTTTTGGAGCTGTTAATTCAAATGTTTTAGTTGCAGACGTTTTCCCTTTTACAATTTTGAAATTATATTTTGAAACAGGTAAATAGTAGCTATTATTTTGCGAGACAGAAATGGTGTGTTTTTTGTGCTTTTTATTCCATTCAGCCGCCGCATTTTTAGACATGGTGTAATTGTAAGTAAAGCTATTTAAACCTTTCTTAATTGAAATTTTTTCAGAAAAAACTTCAATTCCTGTTTCGCTAGAAACTAATATAACTCCTTCGTCGTCGGAATCAGAATAAAACCAAATTTGTTGAGAAGGCTCCATAACTTTTCCCCAAGCATAATTTTGAGTTCCCCAACGCTCAGATTTTGTTCTGTTATTTATATCGAATAGGTAAATTGGTTTTTCTAAAACACTACTTTTAAGTTGCTGAACTTTTGAAATATCGATTTTATAAATAGATCGACCATGCGTTCCAACAATTAGTTCTTTTGCTTTTGCTTGAATTTTTAAATCGTGTATTGCTACATTTGGTATTTCGTTTGAAAAATCTTGCCAAGTATTGCCTTTGTTTAAAGAAACAAATAAGCCATTATCTGTTCCAACATATAATACGTTTTCGTTTTCAGAATCTTCAACAATTACATTTACAGCCTGAGTTAATCCGTTTGAAATAGAAATCCATGTTGCTCCAAAATCTTCAGAAACATAAACATAACTTGAAAAATTATCATTTCTATAACCGTTCAAAGTAGCATATACTCTTTCTTTTTTATGAGCAGAAGCCACCACTCTAGAAATCCATAAATTTTGAGGTAATCTAGAAGTTTCAGAACCTGAAATCATTTGCCAAGAATTTCCTCCATCTTTTGAAACATGAATTTTACCATCGTCTGAACCTACATAAAGTAAACCAAACTGAAATTTACTTTCAGAAATTGTTGTAATTGTTCCAAATGCAACGTTTCCTTCTTTCTCGCCAAAAGTTAAATCATCAGAAATAATTGTCCATGTTTTGCCTTGGTTCATAGAACGATGTAAAAAATTAGAACCTAAATAAATTACATCTTGATTGTGTGAAGATAACAAAATAGGTGTTTGCCAATTAAAACGATATGGTTTTTCTCCTTTAGGACTTTTTGGTGTTATTGATTCTGAACTATTATTTTTTCTATCTATTTTGTAGTAATTGCCAAATTGAAAGCCCGTATAAACAATATTAGAATTTCTATTGTCGATTTGAATTTGCATTCCATCGCCACCCATTAATTCTTCGTACGGATATTTTCCTTCTTGATGCCAAGAAACATTTTTTTCATAATTATGATTTCCTACCCAAACTCCATTATCTTGCAAACCACCGTACACATTATACTCTTCTTCGTCATCAACATTTACAGCATATAATTGACCTAGCGCTTCGTTGTTGCATTTAATCCAATTTTCACCATTATCATACGAAATATTAACTCCACCATCATTCCCATTGATAATATGATTTGGATTTTCTGGATTTATCCAAGTTACATGATGATCTGCATGTACATTTTCTTTGCTAATAGCTGAAAATGATTTTCCTCCATCTTCAGAAAAAATTAATGGAACTCCGCCCATATAAATACGATTCTGATTTTTTAGATCGACTGAAATATTAGCAAAATAATACCCATAAGAATAAAACATATCATCAATATACTTTTCATGTGTGCGATTCCATGTTTTTCCCGAATCTTCTGATTTGTATAATTCACAACCTATTACTTCGGTTTGAAATAAAGCTTCATTAGCATCTTTAGGCTTATCTGCTTTGCTGTTTGGCCTTTTATTTTGATTATCTACAACCGCGTAAATTATATTTTCATTAAACAGCGCTAAACCAATTCTTCCCACGCCTTCATTTGCAGGGAAACCACTTTCTTTCGTTGAAATTAATTTCCAAGATGTTCCTCCGTCTTCACTTTTATAAATCCCCGATTTTTCACCATCTCCATCAAAATTCCATGCTTTTCTATCTTTTTGCCAAGACGCAGCAAACATAATTTTTGGATTACTTTTGGAAGCCGCTAAATCTATAATTCCAGCATCATCCGACACAAATAGAGTTTGTTTCCAAGTTTTTCCTCCATCAGTTGATTTGTAAATTCCGCGTTCTTTGTTCGTAGTATAAAGATGTCCAACAGTAGCTACTACAATCTCGTTTAAATTAGTTGGATTGACCCAAATTCTGCTAATATGATGCGAATCTTTCAATCCTAAATTTTCCCAAGTTTTGCCTTTGTCCGATGATTTTAAAACACCAACACCAGCATACGAAGAACGAGATGCATTTACTTCACCAGTTCCTACCCAAATAGTTCCTGAATTCCAATCTACAGTCACAGTTCCGCAATTAACCGTTTCAGCCGAATCCATCACAGGAGAAAACGAAGTTCCGTTATTATTGGTATACCAAAGTCCGCCTGTTGCATACGCTACATAAAATTCAGTTGGGTTTTCTGGATTAATCGCCAAATCAACCACGCGACCACTCATAATAGTTGGGCCAATATTTTTAGCCTCGACTGCTTTAAATAATGAAACTTGAGCAACCGAAGATTGCAAAATCAATAAAAAGAGTATAGTAAATTGCTTCATTGTATGAATTTTTGTTGAAAATTAGCCAAAACATTGCACTTCTACAAAATTTCTAAAGTATTTAACAACTTTTTCATTTTTATCTTTTTATTTTTGAGAACATTTTTATCTACCACATAAAAACATAGAATTTTGATTCTTTAGAAAAGGCATTTTATTTATTTTAGTTAACATAGTTAAAACTATCTGAAAATGAAATGCTATATTTTTCTAAAACTTTACAGGCAAACCTATGTATCTATGTGGTTAAAATTTAAACATTAAAAAATATTTACAACATGAAATACCATCAAATAGATCGCGATTTGTATATTAAAAACAGAGCTAAATTTTCAGCTCAAATGAAACCAAACAGTGTTGCGATTTTTAATTCAAACGATATTTATCCGGTAAGTGCAGATAGTACTTTACCATTTGCTCAGCACAGAGATATTTTGTATTTATCGGGCGTTGATCAAGAAGAAAGTATTTTATTGCTTTTTCCAGATGCTCCATACGAACATTTGAGAGAAATTTTATTTTTAAAAGAAACTAACGAACATATTGCAATTTGGGAAGGTGAAAAACTAACCAAAGAACGCGCATTTGAAGTTTCGGGAATTAAATCAGTGATTTGGTTGCAAGATTTCCACAAAACTTTAAAAGAAATTATGGCGTATACCGATACAATGTACATTAACACAAATGAACATTATCGTGCGGTTGTTGAAACCGAAACGCGTGAAGCCCGTTTTGTAAAATGGTGGAAGGAAAATTATCCAGCACATAAAGTAGAAAAATCAAATCCTATTTTACAAAGATTACGTTCGGTTAAAGAAAGTGAAGAATTAGATTTAATTCAACAAGCATGTAATATAACAGAAAAAGGATTTCGCAGAATTTTACAATTTGTGAAACCTGGTGTAATGGAATATGAAATTGAAGCAGAATTTGCACATGAATTCTTAAGAAATCGTTCGAAAGGTTTTGCTTATACGCCAATTATTGCTTCTGGAAACAACGCAAATGTATTGCACTATATTGAAAACAACCAACAATGTAAAGCTGGTGATTTAATTTTATTAGATGTTGGTGCAGAATATGCGAATTATTCAAGTGATATGACTCGTATGGTTCCGGTATCTGGTCGTTTTACAGATCGACAAAAAGCGGTTTATCAAGCGGTTTTAAATGTGAAAAACGAAGCGACTAAAATGTTGGTTCCAGGTACTTTTTGGAAACAATATCATGTAGAAGTGGGTAAAATTATGACTTCGGAATTATTAGGATTAGGATTAATCGACAAAGCCGACGTGCAAAACGAAAATCCAGATTGGCCCGCGTATAAAAAATATTTCATGCATGGAACTAGTCACCACATGGGATTAGACACACATGATTACGGATTATTACACGAACCAATGCAAGCCAACATGGTCTTTACCGTTGAACCAGGGATTTACATTCCGAAAGAAGGTTTTGGTATTCGTTTAGAAGACGATATGGTAATTCAAGAAAAAGGAGCCGCATTTAATTTAATGCGCAATATTCCAATTGAAATTGAAGAAATTGAAGCGATAATGAATAGTTAGTTTTCAGTCTCAGTCTCAGTTTACAGTATAGACGGCTTGCAGAAATGTAAGCCGTTTTTTTTTTGGAACACAGATTGGCGAAATTTTTAAAATTTATATAATTTCTTAAATCTGTGTTCCTAATTTTTTTAATAAAGCTTAAAATTAATTCGAGAAATCGTAGCTAAAAACATATTTTTGCCATCATGAAAACCACCCACTTTAAAAACACTAAAATTGCATACACCGACCAAGGAAAAGGAACGGCTGTGGTTTTATTGCATGGTTTTTATGAAAATAAAGAAATGTGGAATGCTTTTGTGCCAGAGTTTTCAAAAAAACATCGCGTTATTACTATTGATTTACTAGGTCACGGACAAACAGAATGCTTGGGTTACGTGCACACGATGGAAGATCAAGCCGATATGGTACATCATGTTTTAAACGAATTGAAAATTAGAAAAGCGGTTTTAGTTGGTCATTCAATGGGTGGATATATTGCTTTGGCTTTCGCCGAATTGTATCCAGACGCTATGAAAGGTTTGGTTCTTTTAAACTCCACATCAAGAGCTGATAGTGACGAACGAAAAGCTAATCGTGACCGAGCAATTATTGCTGTAAAAAAGAATTATGTGGTTTGTATCAAAATGAGTGTTGCCAATTTATTCAGTGAAAAAAATCGGGAAATTCTATTGGATGAAATTGAATATGTAAAGATGGAAGCATTAAAAACACCTCTTCAAGGCATTGTTGCTTGTCAGGAAGGCATGAAAATCAGAAAAGATCGAGAAGTTATTTTGCATTTTGCCAATTATCCAATGCTGCTAATTTTAGGGAAAGAAGACCCTGTTTTAAATTATGATGAAAACGTCGACCAAATTGAAGGAACCGATGTGAAATTGCACACTTTTCCTGATGGGCACATGAGTCATATTGAAAACAAGGAAGAATTGTTAACCGTTTTGAATGGTTTTTTAAAAAGGGTTTAACCACTAATCCAGTAACTTCGGGACCACTAAGAAGACACAATGAACACAAACTAAAATTGCCACAGATTTCTCAGAT
Organism: Flavobacterium sp. LMO6; assembly: GCF_009495795.1. Taxonomy (NCBI): domain Bacteria; kingdom Pseudomonadati; phylum Bacteroidota; class Flavobacteriia; order Flavobacteriales; family Flavobacteriaceae; genus Flavobacterium; species Flavobacterium sp. LMO6. The sequence goes on from NZ_WIBH01000001.1 coordinate 25,105, forward strand.
TATAAGGATTTTAAATCAATAAAAATTATTTAATCATCGGCGAACTATACTTTTTCCTTAAATGGAATTTCAACATTAAAAATTTCCACAATCAACGTTTCTAATTCGGATTTAAAATCTTCTAAAGTATTGGTTGAAATAACAATTTCAGCCTCTTTTCCTTTTCCTAAGCCAAAAGGCAAAAACCCACTTTTCATGTTTTTAAAAGAAACTATTCCGGCTGAAACTTCTCGGTTTTGTTTTAATTCGTGATTTTCAAACATTAAAGCATAGCATAACAACTGAATTATCTTTTCATTTTTAATATCGGAAGTCAAATCAGTAAAATCAAGAACTTTTAAACTATTTCCATCTACTTTTCCGGTTTTGTAATCGATGATTCTAATAGCACCGTTTCGTTCTTCAATTCGGTCGACTTTACCAGCAATTTTTATTGGAAAGGGTAACGATTTTACTTCTATTTCACATGACAAACTCGCTTCTAACAAAAGCACTTTTATAGCTTGACCTGCTTCGATATCTTTCTTTTCTACTTGTAAAAAATTGTAAACATTTCGTTTGGCAACTTCAAAAGCCAATAGGTTTTTCCCTTTGGTAATTTCGCCTTCTTTGTAAATTTCTTTGAAATGTTTTAAAATTACCTCGTCAATTTTTGTCTCCATCGCTTCAATATGATGCAAAGCCAAAAACTGATTCAAATATGGTGTATACAATTCCTCTAATGCATTGTGAATAATTGTGCCTAGGGTATTAGCCGCAATATTTTCTTCAACATCTTCTGCCTCGTTAATACGCAAAATACGTTGCATATAAAATTGTAGCGGATTTCTAATATAATTGGTCAAAGATGAAGGAGAAAATCCTTTTTCTGAAGCAATTTCTTGTAAACGCGTTAGAATTTTATCTGTTTTAGGAATCGTTACAGGTTCGTATGCTTTTTCAGGTAAAACAGCGTTATAAATTGTACTAGTAATTGCGTGTTTTGGTTGTTTCTCGATTTCTAATTGAGTAATGAAACGACTTTTTTCGCCAGCATCAATTCCTTCGTTGTCGGTATTATAAAGCAACCAAACGTTTTTCGCACGCAACAACAAATGATAAAAGTGATAGCAATAAATTGCATCTTTTTCTTTGTACGTTGGTAAGCCTAGTTCTTTCTTTACATCATAAGGAATGAATGAATTCTGTGATTTTCCAGCAGGAAATTTTCCTTCGTTTACCGAAGTAATAATTACGTTTTCAAAATCCAATACGCGGCTTTCTAAAACACCCATTACCTGAAGACCCGATAATGGTTCGCCTTCAAAAGAAACCTCCGCTAAATCGATGATTTGCTTATAAATCGCCTGAAGTGATGGCAAGCTTTCGATTTGATTATACGTTTCGTGATAATTGGTTAATTTATTTATCGTTTTAAAAACAGAATACACAAAAGCTTTAGTCACTTTCTCTTCGTCATCATCATTGCTTAAATAGGATTTTATGGTAAGTAAAATTGCATTTAAATTTGCTAAAATATCCGATATAGCATCATCCCATCTCGTAAACAACAATTGAAAAAATTTGTTTTCTGAATTAGGATATTTCTCATCGTATAAACTAAATAATTTTTGGTTCGAAAAAAAGGTAAAATTGTTATTCTGAATCACATTAACCACATCGTTAACTTTACAATAGGGTTCCACCAGAGGATGATTAAGGATGTCTAAAACTTCTTTGTAGTAGAATGTGTAACTCTTTTCGTTTCGTTGTTTGGCATTTGAATGCATTTTAAACAACTTACTAATTAACAATTGGGCAGGATTATTTTTACTAGGATAACCCATAGTAATATTCAAAGCATCTACCGTTTCAGGTAATCCATATAAAACGGGTAGTAACAAATTTTCGTCTCCTAAAACAACAGCGGTTTTTTCTAAATTTGGGTTTTCAGATTGAATTTTTTCTATAATAGTTCCAACAATTTTAGCTTGACCGATACTTTTAGGAGTGCCTATGATTTCGATATTCATTTCTTCACTAAAATGATTAACGACACATTCGAAATCTTGATTTACAAAGGGTTTCCATTCTTTTTTAAACTTTCTAATAAACAAACCTGCATCATGATAAGAATCGTTAAGAAACACCTCATCTATATCCCAATACATTTTGGCTTTGTTTTCGTTGGCTAAATGTTTGAATATTTTTTCCTCTGCTTGATTTAAGGCATTAAAACCTGCAAAATAGATTTGATTGGTAATTGTTTTAGTAAAAGAAGCTAAATTTTTAACTGCTTCTCTGTATAATAAACCTTGATAACCGATTCCTTTTTCTAATAGATGTTTATAAAACGACTCGTAGTACAAAGGTAATTTTGCCCAAAACTCTAAATGAGTGTCAATTAATTTTGTAGTATTTGTTGGTTCTAAATTCCATCTTTTCAAAGCTTCAATATCTTTTAGATAGGAAAACACATGATTTGGATCTAACAAATACCTGTCTATTTCATTAAAATCTTGAATGGCTGTTTTTGCCCAAGTAGCAAATTCTTCAAACGTTTGTTGCTTGGCTTTTTCTGTAACGGAAAGATAAACTTCATAGAATTCAAACAATAATTCAATTGGATCAATGGTACGAAGACCTGAAATATCTTTAATGAAATCTTCAATACTTATTATAGATGGAGCAAAAGAAGTAGAATTAATTCTTTCTTTAAGGCTTTCTAAAAGAAAAACCTTTGCTCTTTTGTTTGGCAAAACAATTAGGCAATTCGATAATTCAATATCCGATTGTGAAAGAATGGTTTGGCTTAATTTATCTAAAAAAGTAGTTGAATTCATTTTATAAAAATAAAAAAACGTCCCGATATATCGGGACGTTTCTTAATATATTTTAGAAAGAAATTATTTTACTAATTTAACTTCTACTCTTCTGTTGTTAGCTTTACCTTTAGCAGTTTTGTTAGAATCTACTGGCATAGACTCACCAAAACCTTTAGAAGATAATCTTGAAGCATCGATACCGTTTTCAACTAAGAAGTTCTTAACAGCAGCAGCTCTTTCTTCAGATAATTTTTGATTTAAAGCATCAGCTCCAGTACTATCAGTATGACCCTCTAATGAGAATTTAGCTGTTGGGTACTCTTTTAAGATAGCTGTCATAGCTTGTAAAACTGGGATTGTTTGTTTTTGGAAAGAAGCTTTACCAGAGTTAAACAAGATAGTTTTACCGTAATCATTTAATTTTTTCATTGTATCGTCAGATACTTCTGGACATCCGTTGTTAGCAACAGTTCCAGCTACAGTAGGACATTTGTCATCTTTATCAGCAACACCGTCTCCGTCAGTATCAGGCCAAGGACAACCAGCGTTATCTTTTGCACCAGCTACAGTAGGACAATTGTCATCTTTATCAGCAACACCATCACCATCAGCATCTGGACAGCCGTTCATCATTTTGGTTCCTTTTTCTTCTGGACAAGCATCTTCTGAATTGATGATTCCGTCTCCATCGTTATCTGGACAACCGTTTAATTCTTTAGTACCTGCTTCTTCTGGACAAGCATCTTCTGAATCTTGGATTCCGTCTTTATCTGTATCTGGACATCCTTTGAATTCTGGTAAACCAGCAACTTCTGGACATGCATCATCTTTATCGTAAATTCCATCACCATCTGTATCTTTACCTCCAAATTTGAAAGTTAAACCAACAAAATGTTGAATATGACTTGGAACGTCTAAATCAGCAACTCTGTTATCATCAAATGAATGTTTGTAAACAGATTGTAATTGTAAACCAACTTGCTCAGAAAACCAAAAAGTTAATCCTAAACCTCCGTTAACTGTTCCTGCAGATGCATCACCAAAGAAATTATAACCTCCTCCAATGTTAAGAGATGGATCAAACCATTTAGTACCAATCATTTCCATGAAGCTGTATTTGATTGTAGCATCAAAAGCATAGTAAGATAAATCTCCAGGATTTACTACTACATCTGTTGAACCAGTTCCAGGAACTCTGAAAACCATTTTGTCAATTTTGTTAACAGATCCTGTTACACCAAATGAAAAACCATCTCCAACGTATCTAGATACGTTTAAATAAGATACTGAAGGAATAAAATTCCAGTTATCTCTTGCATTACCTAATTGAATCCACTTTGGACTATCGTTTCCAACAGCACTTACTTTAGTGTCTACTCCGTTAGCTCCAAAAGAGATTGCCCACGGGTTGTTGCTGTCTTGTGCTTGAGATGTCATACCTGCAAACAATAAAGCGGCAGCAAATAATTTTTTTAAATGTTTCATACGTGATTTATTTAATTACAATGCGTTATAATTGGAGCAAAAGTAATATGTTTTTTTTAAATACAAAAGTTTTGTTAAAAAAAAATACTTGTTTATCTATTTTTACTTGATTATTCCTAATTTTTTTGCAACTTCTGTGAAAGCTTCTATCGCTTTATCTAAATGATTTTGCGTATGTGCGGCCGATAATTGCACACGAATACGTGCTTTGTCTTTTGGTACAACTGGAAAGAAAAAACCTATAACATAAATTCCTTTCTTTAATAACTCTTCAGCCATTACTTGCGATAATTTGGCATCATAAAGCATAACTGGCACAATTGCTGAGTCACCATCGATAAAATCAATACCCGCTTTTCTTAATCCTGCTTTGAAATAATTCGTATTCCACTCTAGTTTATCTCTTAAAGTAGTATCCTTTTCTAATAATTCAAAAACTTTTAATGAGGCGCCAACAATAGATGGTGCTAAAGAATTTGAAAATAAATAAGGACGAGAACGTTGACGTAAGATTTCGATTACTTCTTTTTTTGCCGTTGTATAACCTCCCATTGCTCCACCTAAAGCTTTACCTAGTGTTCCTGTAATGATATCAACTCTTCCCATTACTCCTTTTGCTTCTAATGTTCCTTTTCCTATAGCTCCAATAAAACCAGCAGCGTGACATTCATCTACCATTACTAAAGCATCATATTTATCTGCTAAATCGCAAATTTTATCTAATGGCGCTACTAATCCATCCATTGAAAAAACTCCGTCAGTTACAATAAGCTTAAAACGATGACCAGCTTCAGTAGCTTTAATCAATTGTTGCTCTAAGTCTTCCATATTGTTATTATCATAACGATAACGAGCTGCTTTACACAAACGAACTCCATCAATAATTGACGCATGGTTTAAACTATCGGAAATAATACAATCTTCTTCTCCTAATAAAGGTTCGAAAACGCCTCCATTAGCATCAAAAGCAGCTGCATATAAAATAGTATCTTCTGTTCCGTAGAAATTTGCGATTTTTTGTTCTAATTCTTTATGAATATCTTGAGTTCCACAAATAAAACGTACTGATGACATACCGAAACCGTGAGAATCCAAAGCGTCTTTTGCCGCTTGAACTACTTCTGGATGCGATGATAATCCTAAATAATTATTGGCACAAAAATTTAAAACCGTTTCTCCAGTTGAGATCGTAATTTCTGCTCCTTGAGGCGAAGTAATAATGCGTTCTTTTTTAAATAATCCGTTTTCTTGAATCGTATTTAATTCATTTTGTAGGTGTTGTTGGATTTTTCCGTACATATTATTGTTGTTTGTTGTTATTAATTTATGGTCACAAAGTTACTATTTCTATACTTTCTCCTATATATATAAGTACTTTTTTTACAACCGTATAATTCATTTCTTGCAAAGCTAATTCATATTCTTCCAATTGTGCTTTGTGTTTATTGTGTTTTTCTCCCGTTTTATAATCTAATAAATACGCCAAATTGTCTTTAATCACAACTCTATCTGGTTTGCTGTTTTTTGTGGCTTTTTTGATTATGTTTTGTTCGTTGAATACTTTGGCATCTGCATCAAAAAAAGAAATCAATTCTTCATGATTGACGATTTTATCAATTGTTTCTTTAAAAATTACATTTTGAGAAAACGTAATCAAACCTAATTCTGTAGCCTTTTGAATTGCTAAATCCACATCTTCTTTGGTATGAATAAATGCCATAATTTCGTGAAGAATGTTTCCAAAATTAATAGCATCTTGTTGCAATGTTCCCCACATTAAAGCTTCGCGTTGTGCAATTTTGATGTTTTTAGGGTTTAACTTATGCTTTACAATACCAATTTGGTTATTTTTTCCTTGGTGCGCTTTGTTGACTGATATTCGGGTTGGATTTCCGAATTCGTATTCTAATTTTGTTTCTTCATATTTCTCACAAATCTGTAAAAACTCTAAGAAATAATAGGATAAATTATTGGTGACCAAATCCCCTTTTTTGGTTACTAATTTATTTGAAATTACATACAATTGTTCTTCTGCACGTGTTAAAGCCACGTACAAAACATTAATTATATCTAAAACTTCTTCTTGATTTTTAGTTTGAAAAATGGTTTTTGCTTCGTTTCCGTATGTTTCTACTTCTTTCCGATTATTAATTAATGCTTTTGGCAAATCGATATTCGAATCTTCTAACGGAATCCAAAGTTTATCTTTAATTTTTCTCGAAAAATCTTCTTCGGCAAACGGAAAAATTACCACTGGAAACTCTAATCCTTTCGATTTATGAATCGTCATGATCCGAACAGCGTTGGTTCCTTCTGGTGACGGAATACTTTTTTGATACCCAATTTTATCCCAATATTCCAAGAAATCCGAAATGCTAGATTGCACTTTTACGTCTTTTTCTAACACCAAATCCAAAAAATACTGCAAATACGAAGTATTCACTTTATCATTTAAAAAAGTAGCAATCAAAATTTCAACCGCTTCATACAAGGATTTTTTCTTGCAATTTTTAAACGAAATTTCTATTCCGATGGTTTTTAAAAACGATTCTAATTCTTCCGAATTTTTATCTTTTGCAGCCAAAATAAAATCATGAATTGCTACTTCCGATTGCAAATATTTCGCAATGAAATAGAGAAAATACACTTTCGATTCATCGTCTTTTGGATTTTTCAAATAGCGAAGCAACGCAATCAACAACTTCACTTCGGTCGCATTTTGAATCAATAAAGTTTCCGAAGATAAAATCGGAACACTGTTTTCGGTTAAGAAATTCGCCAACTTAATTCCGGGTGCTTTCGTTCGCGTAAGCAAAACAATATCTTTGTATTCAAATCCATTAGCAATACATTTTTCAATAGTTTTTAAGGTTTGATTCAAGTAAAATTTATCTTTTACAGAAATCGAATCGTTGTCTGAATCAAATCCTTCAACTTCGGCTTCATCTTCTGGCACTTCAATAAACGATAAATTTACATAACCTCCTTTTTTCGAGTTTACTTCTTGATGCGAAAGATTTTCGTACAGATTTTTATAATCTTCGTTCTGAAATTTATCTGATAATTGATAAAAAAACGCATTATTAAAATGAATCACTTCGCTAAAACTGCGGTAATTTGTACCTAAACGAAGCGTTTCTTTATCTTTATTGGAAAACGGATTGTGCTTTTTATCTTCTTTTGCCAAATCAATAAATTGTTCGGCTTTTCCTCCGCGCCAACGGTAAATGGCTTGTTTTGGATCACCAACCAACATCAACGTTCCTTGCTGACCAAAATCGTCTTGACCAGAAAGTGCGTTATCGATTAACGGAATTAAATTTTGCCATTGCATTACCGATGTATCTTGAAATTCATCAATAAAATAATGACGGTATTTTTCGCCCAAACGCTCATAAATAAAGGGCGCTGGCTGGTTTTGAATTTCGTTGTGAATAATTTTATTGAAATCGGAAATGGAAACTAAATTTTGTTCTTCTTGAATTTGTTTGAATTCTTGATAAATCGTGTTTAATAACGAAAGTGGATTTAGATTTTGCAGAAAAGCTTCGTACATTGAAATTTTTCCTGCTTTTTCATTGATTGCAACAACCGAAGCTAAAATTTCGGATGCATTTTCATCGATAAAATCCTTATCAGATTGTGGAACCGACTTTGAATAAGGCGATTTTGTTCCGTCTAAATAATTAATTACCGTTTCGTTAATAGCGATTTTATCCGCTGCAACTTTTTCTAAATGATTAGTAACATAACTCGAATAAAACGATTTTCGAGAAACGCCATTCGTATCAATTTTATCCAAAACAGTTTTAGCAATAGCTTTACATTCCGATTTTAATTGCTTAACTTCTTCTTGTAATTTCTTTTTGATGACACCAAAATCATCCAAACTCTTATCGGACATTTCTTTGATTTCTTCCGAATTGTTTTCGTTAGTAATCAATTGGGCCACCTTTAATAATTCAGCTGAAATGTCCCAGTTTTTATCGTCGTCGGTTTTTTCTTTTGAAAATTCAATTAGTAATTTAGTCAAATTTACATCGTCTCCAGCTTTCGAAATTACCAAATCGATAGCTTCTTGCAAAAGCGAATCGGTTTCCAATGAAACTTCAAAATTCGGAGGCAAATTTAAATCTTGCGCAAACGTTCGTATGACTTTGTGCGTGAATTTATCAATTGTAGAAATATCAAACGCCGCATAATTGTGAATGATATTTTTGATGATGGCTTTCGATTTATCTTTTAAAGTGGCGATACTCAGTTTGGTTTCAGTCGAGACATCTTTTAGCAATTCCATCGCTTTATCAGAAGTCGTATCAATTGAAAACTCGTACAAACTCGATACAATTCTGCTTTTCATTTCTTCCACTGCTTTGTTGGTAAACGTAATGGCCAAAATTTTTCGATAGGCATCATCATTCGTGGCCAAGAAAAGAATTTTTAGATATTCTTTTGTTAGTGTATAGGTTTTTCCTGAGCCAGCCGAAGCGTCATATATGGTAAAAGCTGTTGTGTTCAAATGTTATATTTATCTTAATAATAGTGATATAGAAACTATCTATTTTTGAATCCGAAGTTTAATTTGTAAATTTGGTGAAAATATTACTAATCTAAAAATAAAATATTATGGCTTTTGAATTACCACAATTATCGTATGCGTATGACGCATTAGAACCACATATTGATGCAAAAACAATGGAAATTCACCATTCAAAACATCACAATGCTTACGTTACTAACTTAAACGCAGCTATTGCTGGAACTGAATTAGAAGGAAAATCTATTGAAGATATCATGAAAAATCTTGATATGAACAATATGGCAGTTCGTAACAATGGTGGTGGACATTTTAATCACACTTTATTTTGGGAAATTATGTCGCCAAACGGTGGTGGTTTGCCAACAGGTGAATTAGCAACTGCTATTGATGCTGCTTTTAGTTCATTTGATGCTTTTAAAGCAGAATTTTCTAAAGCTGGAGCTACTCGTTTTGGTTCTGGTTGGGCTTGGTTATGTGTAAAAGATGGAAAATTAGAAGTTTGTTCTACTCCAAATCAAGACAACCCATTAATGCCAGGTGTTGCTTGTGGCGGACAACCAATTTTAGGAATGGATGTTTGGGAACATGCTTATTACTTAAATTATCAAAACCGTCGTCCTGACTATATGGAAGCTTTCTTCAATGTAATAAATTGGACTGAAGTAGCAAAACGTTTTGCTGCGTCAAAATAATCTAAGAACAATAAATAAAAAAGCCGAAGAGTATGGCAACTCTTCGGCTTTTTTGTATTTTACCAATTTCTTAAATGAAAAAAAGGTGAAATTTCTTTCACCCTTTTTGCCCCAAATCTACCATAAAACTTAACCTACTAATTTTCTGGTAGTGCTAAAGTATAGCTAGCTTATTTATTAATACAAAAAACTTGTTGAAAAACCTAAATACTCGACGAAATGCGTTTTTACAAAACAAAACCAATGAAATTATCTTTTTAAGAAAAACTATTTCCGTTTTAAACAAAAAAAAAGGTGAAATTTCTTTCACCCTTTTTGCCCCAAATCTACGATAAAACTTAACCTACTAATTTTATTTCGTGAGTCAAATGTATAACGAGAAATTTATAATTCATTAAATAATTGTTATACGGAATAAAAAACCGATGAAATGCGTTTTTTAGTATGCTCTAGCGTCTTTTCCTTCATAAAAATTCATAAATGCACGGTTTACCACTCTGTTACCTCCATCTGTAGGATAATCTCCTGTAAAATACCAGTCACCTAAATTTTTAGGACAAGCAATATGTAAATCGGCTACAGTTTGATAAATAATAGTAACTTCTGCTTTTGTGTTTTCTGGAGTAAGCATTTCGGCAATTTTATCAGAAATTTCCTGATCAGAAAAAGGCGCATAAATTTCTTTTACATAATTTACAACATCTGAATCATTAAAATCTTCTTGTGCTTTTGATTTTTTATAAACCTCATCAACTATATGATATAAGTTTCGATCTTTTAACAACCCTAAAGCAGCTCTAAAAGCCACTAACCCTTCCAATTTAGCCATATCAATTCCGTAACAATCTGGGTAACGAATTTGAGGAGCAGATGAAACTACTACAATTTTCTTTGGATGCAAACGATCCATCATTTTTATGATACTCTGTTTTAAGGTAGTTCCTCTTACAATACTATCATCAATAATTACTAAATTATCGGTTGGTTTAACCACACCGTAAGTTACATCATATACGTGTGCTACCAAATCATCTCTACTACTATCTTCTGTAATAAAAGTTCTTAATTTAGCATCTTTAATTGCAATTTTTTCTGTTCTAATTTTAACTGAAAGTAATTCTTTTAAACTGTCTTCTGTTAACGTGTCTTTTTGTTCTATAATTGCCTTTGCTTTTCTTTGATTTAAGAAATCTTGAGCCGCTTCAGACATTCCGTAAAAAGAAGTTTCTGCCGTATTTGGAATAAAAGAAAAAACGGTATTATCGGTATCGTTATCAATAGCTTTTAAAACACTTGGAAAAATTAGTTTTCCTAATTCTTTTCTTTCTCTATAAATTTCGGCATCGCTACCACGAGAAAAATAAATACGTTCAAACGAACATGCTTTTTTTACTAATGGCATTCTTACTTCTTCAACAGAAACATTTCCGTTTTTCTTGATAATGATGGCGCTACCTGGTGTTAATTCTTGTACTTTTTCAAATGGAACATTGAATACTGTTTGAATTACCGGACGTTCTGAAGCAACCACTACAATTTCATCATCTTCGTAAAAAAATGCTGGACGAATTCCGGCTGGATCACGCATTACAAAAGAATCGCCATGTCCAAAAAGACCAGCCATTGCATAACCTCCATCAAAATTACGAGAAGCGCGTTCTAAAATGCGTTGTACATTTAATCGTTCCCCAATAATTGGCGAAGCTTCTTGTTTAGAAAACCCTTCTAATTTACATTGTTTGTATAAATCGGTAACTTCGTCATCTAAAAAATGCCCTATTTTTTCCATTACGGTAACGGTATCGGCCATTTGTTTTGGATGTTGTCCTAAGTCAATTAAGTTTTGGAATAACTCTTTAACATTTGTCATATTAAAGTTTCCGGCAACAATTAAATTACGGTGTTTCCAGTTATTTTGACGTAAAAAAGGATGCACACTTTCGATACTGTTTTTACCAAAAGTACCATAACGAACATGTCCTAAAAACAATTCTCCAATGTATGGAATATTTTGTTTTTGAAGCGCCACATTGTTTTGATATTCTGGATGCTCATCTAACTCACGAGTAATTCTATCGTTAATTTGAGCAAAAATATCCTTTATAGGTTGTGCGTCATTTGAACGAATTCGGCTTATGTAACGTTCTCCTGGATCTACATCTAATTTAATACTTGCTAATCCGGCTCCGTCTTGACCGCGGTTGTGTTGCTTTTCCATTAATAAGTACATTTTTTGTACTCCGTAGAAAGCGGTTCCGTATTTTTCTTTATAGAATTCTAACGGTTTTTTTAATCGTAGTAATGCAATTCCACATTCGTGTTGTATAGCGTCACTCATAAGTTGTTGTGTTGTTGTAGGTTGTTGTATTTTCTTTTTTTAACACATAGATTCACAGAAAATTAAACTATGTGCCTATGTGTTTTTATATTTATTTTTGAAACAAAAAATGCCCCGAAAATTCGAGGCACGTTTTTATTCTTCTAATTCTATTTCAAATTGTGTTAACGCTTTAAATTGTTTTAAACGCGCATTAACTTCCTTTTTATCAAGGTCAACCATTCTTTCTGTTCCAAATTTTTCCACACAGAAAGACGCTAAGTTTGAACCATGAATAATTCCGTTTTTCAGATTGTTAAACGAAATGTTTTCAGATTGTGCAATGTAACCTGCAAAACCTCCTGCAAATGTATCACCAGCTCCTGTTGGATCAAAAACTTCTTCTAATGGTAATGCTGGAGCAAAGAATACTTCTTTGTTGTGGAACAATAACGCTCCGTGTTCTCCTTTTTTGATTACTACATATTTTGGTCCCATTGTGTGAATTTTAGCCGCTGCTTTTACCAAAGAATATTCTCCTGATAACTGACGTGCTTCTTCATCATTTATTGTGATTACATCTACACGTTTAATTACATCTAATAATTCTGGTAAGGCACAATCCATCCAAAAATTCATGGTGTCTAAAACCACTAATTTTGGTCTTTCAGCCATTTGGTTTAAAACTCCAGATTGTACAATTGGATGTAAGTTTCCTAACAATACAACATCTGAATTTTTATATCCTTGTGGCACAACCGGATTAAAATCGGCCAAAACGTTTAATTCTGTTACTAAAGTATCGCGAGAATTTAAGTCGTTGTGGTATTTTCCACTCCAAAAGAAGGTTTTTCCTCCTTTTACGATTTCAATTCCTTCGATATTTACTCCTTTATTTTCTAATAAATCTAAATATTCCTTTGGAAAATCTTCTCCTACTACAGAAACTATAGCTGCATCTACATTAAAAAAGTTAGAGGCTAACCCAATATAAGTTGCTGCTCCACCTAAAATTTTATCTGTTTTTCCGAAAGGTGTTTCAATAGCATCAAAAGCTACTGTTCCTACTATTAATAATTTGTTCATTAAATTGTCATTACGAGATTTTGAAGCAATCTCAAATTAAAGGTGCAAAGATAAGTTTTTGTTTAGAAGTTTAAAAGTTTAAATTCCGAAACTTCAGGATAAAAGTTTTGAATGCTAGTGTTTTGTATCGTTTTATGATTAAAAACCAAATACATAAATTAATTTTATGGTTATCATAATTTAATACTTTCTATTTTTTTAACATTTTTAGTAGCTAAAGAATATTTTTGAAAAAAATTACAAACAAAAAATAGAAAATTCATGAAAAAAATGAAATTATTAGTGCTTTTTACTCTTTTTACAGTTGGTGTAAATGCGCAAGACTATGTTGATATTTTTAAATTGTCTATAAATAATGCAACATTAGGAAATGTAGACAGTGATTACGAAACAAGTGTAAACAATCTTAACATGGAAGTTTACTTTCCTAAAAAACTATCTGAAAAAGCAGTTTTGTTAACCGGTTTTACAGTTGAAAACACACGATTAAATTTTTCTGAAGGCGCAGAAAGAAGCAGTTTGACCATGACTCGATTAAATCTAGGTATGAAATACCAACATTCAGAAAAATGGTCTGGAACTTATGTTTTTCTTCCTAAAATAGCATCTGATTTTGACAATATTGGGTCAAACGATTTCCAATTTGGTGGATTAGCCGTTTTAGATTATCAATATAGCGAAGGGTATAAAATAAAGTTTGGATTATATGCTTCTTCTGAGAATCATGGCTCAACCATTACGCCTTTGATTGGTCTTTGGCACCGATCTAAAGACAATAAATTTTACATAAACGCTACTTTACCCATTCGTATGGATGCAAATTATGCTTTATCTAAAAAGTTCAGTGTAGGTACCGACTTGCTTACTTCAATTAAATCTTATAATTTATCGGAATTCAACTCTGATTTTTATACTCAAGAAGAATCTATTCGATTTGCTTTATATGCAGCGCTTAGTTTAATGGATAATTCAATTATTCTTAGAGGAAAAGTTGGTTTTGATACTACAGATTATGCCGTTTATAACAGCAATGAAAAAGTAGGAGCGCAAGTATTAACGTTTCCATTGAGTTCAGACAAGAGAAACCGACTTAACTCGGAATTTGATTCTTCTTTATATCTAGGGTTTGATGCTATTTATCGATTTGATTTAACAAAAGAGCAAAAATAAAAATAAAGGGAGCTGAAAAGCTCCTTTTTTTATGACTCTACAACAACTTCTCTTCTTCTCTTTCGTAAAACTCGTCAATAGACAATTTCTCTTGTTGCGATGCCATAACGGCTAACTCATCGCAACGTTCGTTTTGAGGATGACTGTTGTGTCCTTTTACCCATTGAAAATCAACTTGGTGTTGGCGATAAATTTTCAAGAAACGCATCCATAAATCGGGATTTTTCTTGGCTTTGAAGTTTATTTTTTCCCACTGAAACACCCAACGCTTTTCTACTGAATCCACCACATATTTTGAATCGGAAACCACTAAAACTTTGGTTTTTGGATTTTTTAATTTTTCTAAACCTACAATTACCGCCAACAATTCCATTCTATTATTAGTAGACAATCGAAAACCTTCGTAAAATTCTTTTTTATACGGAGTTCCTACCATTTCCATCACCACGCCATAGCCAGCCGGACCTGGATTTCCCTTGGCAGCGCCATCTGTGTATATGTGAACTTCGTGACTCAAGTGAATAGTAATTAGTGATTAGTGATTAGCTTTCCTATTACTTCAGGAAAATATTGATGTTCTAATTCGTGGATTTTATTTGCAATTTCTTCTGCCGATTTGCAATCTTCGATATTTACCGATTGTTGAAAAATAAATTCACCTTCATCATAATGTTCATTTACATAATGAATAGTTATTCCTGTTTCTTTTTCTTTATTTTCTAAAACCGCTTGATGCACATTCATGCCATACATTCCTTTTCCTCCGTATTTTGGTAATAAAGCAGGATGAATGTTAATCACTTTTGGATATTCCTTAAGAATAGATTCGGGAAATTTTAGTAAAAATCCGGCTAAAACAATTAAATCAGGTTGCAACTGATGTAATTTTTCCAAAACAAAACCATCATTTAATTGCTCTTTGTTAAAAACTACAGCAGGCAAGTTGTGATTTTTAGCTCTATCCAAAACTTTAGCCTCTTGCTTATTTGAAAAAACAGCTACTACAGTTGATTGGTTGTTATTTTTAAAATATTTAATAATTTCTTCTGCATTAGAACCGTTACCGGAAGCAAAAAGGACAATATTTTTCATTTGAATTGATTTCTTCCCACAAAAAAAAGAATAAAAATTGGTAAAAAATAAAAAAAAGAAGCCTTTATGAATTATTTTTTTTATTTTCGTGGTCACATTTAGTAACAAAAATGTTGTTTTAAAATAAAGTTTTTTATTTTTGCCAACAAATTAAATTAAAAATTAAAGATTATGTCAGACATTGCATCAAGAGTAAAAGCGATTATCGTAGACAAATTAGGTGTTGACGAAAACGAAGTTGTAACAGAAGCTAGCTTCACTAACGATTTAGGAGCTGATTCATTAGACACTGTTGAGCTTATTATGGAGTTCGAAAAAGAATTTGATATTCAAATTCCAGACGACCAAGCGGAAAACATTGCTACTGTAGGTCAAGCTATTTCTTACATCGAAGAAGCTAAAAAATAATAAATAAAACGCCCGTGTGCATTTATTTGCATGCGGGTTTTTATTATTTTAAAAAAATTAGACTATTTTTGATTGAATTTCAATCACAATATATTGAAATACCCTTGTCTCTTTACTATAATAAATTAAAGAAAACACGGGTATTATTTGTTTAAACGATATTTAAAAATAAGAATATGCAATTAAAGCGTGTTGTTGTAACTGGCCTTGGAGCATTAACCCCAATTGGAAATTCCATTCAAGAATACTGGGATGGTTTAATAAATGGGAAAAGTGGTGCTGCACCCATAACGTATTACGATACTGAAAAACATAAGACAAAATTTGCTTGTGAAGTTAAAAACTTCAACATCGAAGATTACATGGATCGTAAAGAATCGCGCCGATTGGATAAATTTGCTCAATACGCCATTGCTGCTAGTGATGAGGCTATAAAAGATGCCGGATTAACTAAAGACAACGTAAACAAGCACAGAGTAGGTGTTATTTGGGGTGCTGGTATTGGTGGTTTAGAAACTTTCCAAGACGAAGTTATGTATTATGCAAAAGGCGATGGAACTCCAAAGTTTAATCCTTTCTTTATTCCTAAAATGATTGCCGATATTGCTCCAGCTCATATTTCTATGAGAAATGGCTATATGGGTCCAAATTATACTACTGTTTCTGCTTGTGCTTCTTCTGCCAATGCCTTAATTGATGCATTCAACTACATCCGATTAGGAATGTGTGATGTTATCATTTCAGGTGGTTCTGAAGCAGCTGTAACTATTGCAGGAATGGGTGGATTTAATTCTATGCACGCCTTATCAACTAGAAATGATAGTCCAGAAACAGCTTCAAGACCTTTTGATGCTACTCGTGATGGTTTTGTTTTAGGGGAAGGTGCAGGTGCTTTAGTTTTAGAAGAATACGAACATGCTAAAGCGCGTGGTGCTAAGATTTATTGTGAAGTTGGTGGTGGTGGAATGTCTTCGGACGCATACCATTTAACAGCTCCACATCCAGAAGGAATTGGCGTTATTGCTGTTATGGAAAACACGTTACGTGATGCTGGAATGACTCCTGATCAAGTAGACCACATTAATACGCACGGAACTTCTACACCTCTTGGCGATGTTGCAGAATTAAAAGCTATAAGTCATGTTTTTGGTGATCATGCTAAAAACATTAATATTAACTCTACAAAATCAATGACAGGACACTTACTTGGTGCTGCTGGTGCAATTGAAGCAATTGCTTCTATCTTAGCTATGCAACACAGTATTGTTCCTCCAACGATTAACCATACAGTAGTTGACGAAAACATTAATCCTGAATTAAATTTAACTTTAAATAAAGCGCAAAAACGCGAAATTAAAGTAGCAATGAGTAATACCTTCGGTTTTGGAGGTCACAATGCTTGTGTATTATTTAAAAAATTGGAAGACTAACTACATGCGTCGATTATTTAATAAAATAAGAAAAAACTCCCGTTCTCCAGAAGACGGGATTTTTTTTGAAAAAATTACCAAAATACTAGGTTTCGAACCTAAAGAATTAAGATATTACAAAAAAGCATTTACGCACCGTTCTACCAACAAAGTAGACGAAAAAGGAAACCCGTTTAATTATGAGCGTTTAGAATTCTTGGGTGACGCCATGCTTGGAAGTGTTATTGCTGCACATTTATATAATGAAGTACCATCGGGAGACGAAGGTTATTTAACAAAAATGCGCTCTAAAATTGTAAGTAGAGAACACCTAAACGAATTAGGCCGCGATTTTAATTTAGTGAGCTTTGTAGAAAGCAAAGTTAATTCGAGTCAATTTGGCGAAAATATTCATGGTAATTTATTTGAAGCCTTTATTGGTGCAATTTATTTAGATAGAGGATTTGAATTTTGCGAAAAATTTATTCGTACAAAAATCATTAAACAATATGTAGATATTGCTAAATTAGAAGGTAAAGTTATCAGCTATAAAAGTTTAATTATTGAATGGTGTCAGAAAGAAAAAATTTCATTCTTTTTTGATTTTGTAGAAGATAATGGAATCGAAGGGCAAAAATATTTTGGGGTAAAACTACTTATTGACCAAAAAATTATTGCTCGCGCAAGAGCTACTTCTAAGAAAAAAGCAGAAGAAAAAGCATCTCAACGAGCTTATTTTGCATTACAAGAAAAAATTTCAAAAAAATAATGCAGTACTAAAACGTTTTCGTTACTAAATTAACGTTAAGAACACGCAAATGGATGTTTTTTAATAGATTTTAGTCTTATATTTACAACTTAAATTCTGGTGATGGCCATTCATAAAATTCAAATAAACGATTTTGTTTCAGATGATTATGAACTAATAGCCGTTCATTCGTCTTTAGATGATTACAAATTAGCTTATACGCTAAATAAGGCATTGGGCATTCAATTGAGCAAAAATCTTGCTTATGTAGAAATTGCCATTCCTGAAGGAAAAAGTGCTTTTAGTAATTACATTTTTGATGATGAAAAAAACGATGTAATTTGGACGCTAATCGAAAACAAAACCACGATTATCAATTCCAATAAACAAACAACCTCTTTATTTGAGCAAGTTGATATTACTGTTTTTTTACTACCCGAATTTAAAAAAGCCGATTACCTTATTAAAATTGAAAATATCGATTACGGGTTTGAGTCAGAATCAATAATTGAGAAAATTCAGGAAATTAAAAATGTAACTATGGCTTACACAATTGATATAACGAACTTAAAATCTAAAAATAATTTAATTTTTTAATTAAGATGCCAACAAACAAAAAAACTAAAATTGTTGCTACACTAGGCCCTGCCTGTAGTACAAAAGAAGTAATTAAAAACATGATAGATGCAGGAGTTAATGTTTTTAGAATTAACTTTTCGCACGCTGACTATACAGATGTTTCTGAACGTATAAAAATCATTAGAGAATTAAATGATGAATATGGTTACACTACTTCAATCTTAGGAGATTTACAAGGTCCAAAATTACGCGTAGGCGTTATGAAAGAAGATGTAGTAGTAAGCAAAGGAGATAAAATAACTTTCACAACAGCTGAAGATATTTTAGGAACAGCTTCTCGTGTTTACATGAATTATAAAGAATTTCCAAAAGATGTAAATCCTGGCGAAAGAATATTACTTGATGACGGAAAATTGATTTTTGAAGTTACAAAAACAGATAAAAACACAGAAGTTGAAGCAGTTGTAATTCAAGGCGGACCATTGAAATCTAAAAAAGGAGTTAACTTACCTAATACAAAAGTATCGTTACCGGCTTTAACAGAAAAAGATATTCGCGATGCTAAATTTGCAATTGAAAATAAAGTAGACTGGATTGCATTATCGTTTGTAAGAACCTCTCAAGATTTAGAAGATTTACAAGATTTAATAGCTGAACATTCTGACCACAAAATTCCGATTATTGCTAAAATTGAAAAACCAGAAGCAGTAGCAAACATTGATAAAATTGTTGCTTTTTGTGATGGATTAATGGTTGCTCGTGGCGATTTAGGTGTGGAAGTTCCGGCAGAAGAAGTGCCCTTAATTCAGAAAAAATTGATTCATAGAGCTAAAACGGCTCGTATTCCTGTAATTGTAGCAACACAAATGATGGAAACTATGATAACTTCATTAACTCCTACAAGAGCAGAAGTAAATGACGTTGCAAACTCTGTAATGGATGGTGCCGATGCGGTTATGTTATCTGGTGAAACTTCGGTAGGAAACTATCCTGTTGAAGTAATTGAAACTATGACTCGTATTATTGAAAGCGTAGAAGATTCGCCACTTATCAAAGTGCCAATTTCACAACCTCAAGTAAAAAATCAACGTTTTATTACCAAGTCTATTTGTTATCATGCAGCGTCAATGGCAGACGCAATTAATGCAAAAGCAATTACTACATTAACAAATTCTGGCTACACAGCATTTCAAATATCGGCTTGGAGACCAAAATCACATATTTTAGTATTTACATCTAACCATAGAATTTTAACACAGTTAAATCTTTTATGGGGAGTAAGAGCTTTCTTTTATGACAAATTAGTAAGTACAGATGACACTATTGATGACATCAATACTATTTGTAAAGAAAAGAAATATGTAAAAAAAGGTGATATGGTAGTTAACTTAGCGGCTATGCCAATTGTAGCTAAAGGAATGGTTAACACTATGCGCGTTTCTGAAATAGAATAATTTTGTTTTAAATAATAAAAAACGAGTACTAAAATAATTTAGTACTCGTTTTTGTTTTATTTCAGCTATCATGCTGAATTTGTTTAACTTCGTTGAATCTTCGATTTCAGAATCTCTTATTTTGACAGAAGCTGAAACGAGCTCAGCTTGACAAAAGAGGTGATTTATATGTTTTACCTCGTTTTAAGCGGCTATTTTTTCAAAAGCAATAAAGTTTACAACATCTCCTTTTAAATTGAACACAGGAAATCCTTTGATGCTGCATTTGTATAACGAGCCATCTTTACAATAATTGATTACATTTTTCTCAAATGGCACTTTATTTAAAATAGCTTGTCTTATTTCTGAACTCACCTGCAGATTAGTTGACGGACCTTGAAACATTTTAGGGGAATTCCCTATTACTTCTTCAACTTTATAACCATTCATTTTTTCAATATTATTAGTAGCAAATACTATTTTCAAATTAGCATCGGTTACTACAATAACTGTTTCATCTTGAATACTTTCTTTAAAATCCCAAACTGTTTTCCATAGATTTTTATTGGCAATTTGATTTAAAGAAGATACATCATGAAGCAACACATTAGTTTGATATAAATATTGAGAATAAATATCCCATGAAATCAACGGCATTGCTTTAATCGCATATTTTTCATGTTGTTTTGCAAACGCAGCATCGTAAACTTTGAACTCCATATTCCATGTTATTTTTGTCAAAACTAAAAAGAAAAACAAACCAACAAGTATTTAAAACGAACTTTAACGCTTGTTTAAGTTACTAAAACTCAAACTTTAATTGCACCGAAACACTTTTTTGAGTTAAAGGAATTTTAGTTTTTTCTTCGTTATTTAAATTATGAACAGAAATACCTAGTAATCGAACCGAGTTTTTTAATCGCTCTTGATAAAGTAAATCTTTTGCAAAATCAACAATAATGTTTTTATCACTCACAAAATACGGAAGCGTTTTGCTTCGGGTTTGTAAGGTGAAATCGGAATATTTTATTTTTAAGGTGATGGTTTTTCCTGAAATCTTGTTTTTTTGTAGGCGCTTTTCTAATTCTTTAGCAATACTTTGCAAACGTTCTTCCATGAAAATTTCAGAGGATAAATTTTCACCAAACGTTCTCTCTGCTCCTACCGATTTAATTTTTCGATTGGGTTTTACCGCACTATTGTGAATGCCTCTTACAATTTGGAAATAATGTAAACCGCTATTTCCAAAATGATTTTCGAGATACTCTACCGATTTTTGTTTTAAATCATAACCCGTAAAAATGCCTAACTGATACATTTTTTCAGCTGTAACTTTGCCTACACCATAGAACTTTTTTACATCTAATTTTTCTAAAAAGGGTTCTATTTCATCTGGATTTACTGTTTTTTGACCGTTTGGTTTATTGTAATCAGAAGCAATTTTTGCTACAAATTTATTTGCAGAAATTCCTGCAGAGGCCGTTAATCCAACTTCTTCAAAAATGCGCTTTCTAATTTCTTGTGCAATTAAAGTGGCACTTGGATTTCCTTTTTTATTTTCTGTAACATCTAAATAGGCTTCATCAAGAGATAAAGGTTCAACCAAATCGGTATAATCGAGGAAAATTTTGCGAATTTGCTTCGAAATTTCTTTGTAACGATCAAAACGTGGTGGAACAAAAATTAAATCCGGACATAATTTTTTTGCCTGAATTCCACTAATCGCACTTCGTACTCCAAATTTCCTAGCTTCGTAACTTGCTGCACTAACAACACCTCTTATTTCGCTTCCGCCAACTGCTAATGGCTTACCTTTCAAATTAGGATTATCCATTTGTTCTACCGATGCATAAAACGCATCCATATCGATATGAATTATTTTTCGGAAGTGTTCGCTCATAAATTATTCTATTGGAAAAAAGAAACTCATGGGTTTTATTAAAAATCATAAGAATAGCAAAAGTTAGTATCAATTTTCCAATTCTTACTTCACTGAACTAACAGAAGTAAAGATACGAATAGAATGGATTTTTTCGTATTTTAGTCATCTAATATTAAACACAATATTTTGGTAGAAATAGAACGCAAATTTTTAGTAGTAAATACTAATTTTATTGCAGAAAGCTCTGAAAAATTTAGAATAGTTCAAGGCTATTTAAATTCTAATCCAGAGAGAACAGTACGAGTTAGAATTAAAGGAGAAAAAGGATACATTACCATAAAAGGAAAAGGTAACGAATCGGGCTTAACACGTTTTGAATGGGAAAAAGAAATTGCTATTTCAGAAGCAGAAGCTTTATTGCAACTATGCGAAAATGGAGTAATTGACAAAACACGATACAACGTTATGTTTGACGATCATCTTTTTGAAATAGATGTATTCACGGGCGAAAATGATGGTTTAATCGTGGCAGAAATAGAATTGCAATCTGAAAATGAAATCTTCTCCAAACCAAGTTGGTTAGGAGAAGAAGTTACATCTGAAGAAAAATACTACAATGCTTATTTAAGTAATTACCCTTATACTAGTTGGAAATAAGCTATTCTATTATTTCTAGACTTACGCGCATGGGTGTGCGACCTTTATTATGTGAAATATCTAAAAAAGGGCGTTTAGCTAAATCTATTTCTCTTTTTCTGGTGTGAGGTCCTCTATCGTTAATAGTTACGATAACACTTTTATTATTAGCTAAATTAGTAACCTTTACTTTAGTACCAAATTTCAACTTTTTATGTGCAGCAGTATATTTTTTATTGCTAAAAACTTGTCCACTAGCCGTTTTTCTTCCGTTTAGTTTGTCAGAATAATAAGAAGCTTCAACGTTTTTCTTGTATAATTTAGATTTAAAATTAGCCAAAGAATCTTCTGAATTAATAGAATCTAAGGTACGTATGGAATCCTTTTTCTTTATACTATCTAACAAAAAAGCTTTTCTAACAGAACCCGATTTAGGTGCATTAGAAAAGCTTAATAATATTGTAATAAGCATCAAAAAAGAAACTATCTTGATATTTTTTTTCATAATTTACAGTTTTAGTTCACTTATTACTATAAAGAAAACGATTAATTAAACCAATTTGTCCAAGGAAGTCTTGACAAAATTAAGATCAATCCAAAAGTATAAAAAACAGCAATTTTTTTGAATTTACCATTATTACTTTCTTCTTTTTTATGTTTAGACCATCCGATTGTAATTAATGCTAAAGCAATAATATTAATTAATGGATGTTCTAAAGAAGTTAATCGGATTGCAGCATCTTTCATGTTTCCTAATTGTCCTGCGCCAATTGGAGAAAGAAAATACAGAATTAATCCAACTAATAATTGAATGTGGCAAATAATCAATGTAAATAAAGAAAGACGTAAATCTTTGTCTTTAAATATTTTTTTTGATCTTAAACCAAAAATGGCATTTAATGAAGCTAGCAACAATAATCCTAAAGCTGCATAAGCTAAAATAGAGTGAACATTTTTAATAGTTTCGTACATACCTAATTTTTATTAAAGTGAATTACAAATATAAGGAAAATAAAAAACCTCTTATCCAAAAAAATGAATAAGAGGTTTTTAGTAATTAACTTTAATTTTTCTTAGAAGTTATAACGCATTGTAAAGTTCCAAGTTCTACCTAAACCAAAGAATCCAAAGTTTCCATCTGCGATTCCATTATACACTCTATTGTTAGATTGATATGTACCTAAAGCTGGATTTGAAGAACTAATATTATCTGTTGTTTTGATGTTTGAAGTTAATTCAGATAAATATATCTCATTAAAAACGTTATTCATGTTAAATCTAAAATTAACAGAATTTTGTTTGTTTTTACCCACCAACATTTTATATGAAATTCCAGCATCTACTAAATCATAACTAGGTAATTCCAAATTATCTTTTGCAACTACATTTGCGTACAAATTATCATAATTTCTCCAATCTGCATCAATTGTAAAACGTTCAAAAATTTCATATTTAGCGCCTAATCCCCATGTAGTTTGAGCAGCATCACCTACTTTTCCTCCTTTAAGATCTGTTTCAGTTTCAACTAAAAGATTAAGGTTTTCATCAAATTTTCTGCTTATTGCTTTTCCGTCATATTCCCAATTTCCAAAAGATGCAAATCCTTTAATATCTAATTTATTCATTGGTTTTAAAACAAAATCTAACTCAATTCCAGAGTGAACTTGTTTTACACCTTGATTTGAAGTAAAAATTACATCTCCAGCTAAAACTGGTGTAGAACCAATAACTCCATCAGCAGCTTGAACTGTAGAAGTTGTTACAACTCTATCTTCCCAAGTAGTTCTATATGCATTTAAACTTCCTGAAAATATTTTTGATTTGAAAGTATAACCAGCTTCTAATCCCAATACTTTTTCATTCTCAGTTAATGGATTAACTTGATTAGTAAAGTTCAAATAGATATTATCATGATATGGTTGACGAGAATAGTATCCTGCATTAGCATAAACAGCATGTTTTTCTGCAAAATTATAAGCTCCCCCCGCTTTAACATTATAACCTACGTTAGACACTTTGTCAGAATCTTGGTATTGATTTTGATAATCATAATAATCGAATCTTTGGTGAGTTTGATTAGAAATTGCTCCTTGGAAGAATGTTGAGAAATTTTCTTTTGAATACTCCAATTGACCAAAAACTCCACCATAAGAAATAGTTTCACTGTAATCATAATCAATTTTTTGAGCATCATCTGCAGTATTGAAGAATGCATACCAAGGGTTAATATTATAAGATTGATTAACTGTATTAGTTGCTAGTGGTAATGAATTACTTGAAAAGTGAGTATTATCTCTTAATCTTCTTGATTCAGTCCATCCATTTAATCCAACAAAATTAGCAACTTGACGATAGTGGTCTCCATTATACGTTCTTAAATCTAAACCAAAATTTAAATTTAAGTTTTCATTTAATTCTTTTTTAAAGTTTGTTACTAAACCATACCAAGCATGGTTATTCATAGAAGCTCTAATTAAATAATTTGAAGAAGTACCAATACCATCAGCATCAGCTAAATTGTTAGCATAAATTTGGTCGTAATCTATGTAAGTATTTTGATTAGCTCCTGTGTAAGGATTAAATTGAGAAATACTTCTTTTCCCACTACCATAATTTCCAGTTCCTCCACCACGTCCCCAAGACGCATATAATACTGTTGACAACTCAGTAGATTCATTAATTTTAAAATCCCAGTTTAAGTTTGCTACTGGTTTGTGATAAAAATTAGTTCTTTCTGAAAGATATTGTCCGTTTAAATAACCAAAATTGTTATTGTACTTTCTTCCAAAACCTAAATAATCAGAAATTCTTTTTGTAAAGTTTTGATCATGTTGTTGTGGAGCACCTGTGATTAAGAAATTGAAATTGTGCTTATCATTTGGTTTATATCCAAAAGAGATAAAATAGTTTTGTCCTTCTCCTCTAGTTCCTTGGTTGTAACCATCACCTTGCCAATGAGAAAGCATTACACTCGCACCAAAACCATTTTTCATGATTCCAGTATTGTAAGCTGCTGTCGATTTAAAGTAATCGCTATTAGCTACTCCCATAGATACAAAACCACCCTCTTTTTTATCAGTTGCTTTAGTTACAAAGTTAACAGTTCCTCCTACAGAAGATATAGCTAACTTAGAAGAACCTAAACCTCTTTGTATTTGAATGAAATTTGCAATATCAGACATACCTGACCAGTTTGACCAATACATTTTACCATCTTCCATACCATTAATAGGCTGTCCATTTAATAAAAAAGCTGTGTTGTCTTGTTGAAAACCTCTAACAGTAATTCTAGAATCTCCATAACCACCAGATTGTCCAGCAACATAAACAGATGGTGTGTTAACCATTGCTTGTGTTACATCTGAAGTACCTACTTTTTCTTGAATTTCTACTGCTTTTATTGTAGAAACTGCAATAGGAGTTTTACGCTCTTTAGCAACGTCAATAATTCCTTTACCAATTACAACCACTTCTTCAAGTTGGCTTGCATCAGGATCAACAACAATGTTTCCTACATTAACTGAATTTCCAGTAACTGTAAAAGAAATTGTTTTTGTTACAAATCCTAAATAAGAAATAACAATTTGGCCTGATTTTTCAGTTGTTGAAATCTCAAATTTTCCATCAAAATCTGTAACAGTACCTGTTGAAGTTCCTTTAACTACTACATTGGCACCTGCTAAAGGCTGATTTAAATCGCCATCAATTACAGTACCTGTTACTTTAGACTGTGAGAAAGCAGTCAGGGTTGATAAAAACATAAACCCAATAAGTAATACATTTTTAAAAATTTTCATTTTTGTTGATTTTATATTAAAATATTTTGGGCAAATTTCATACAAGAATTTGTATTGAATGTTAAGAAAATATCAACATAAACCAAACCATTAAATAAAAAAAAATAACCTGAATTTTAACGTTTATTATAGTATTTAATCGGTAGAAAAGGAAGAAAAAAGAAAATCCTCAAAATAAATTTCGAGGATTTTAATAATTATTTAATGCTTTTAGTTACTTTATGTATTGTTTAAGTAAAAATGATGTTGAATTATCATGATTTTTCACTTGCTTATTCTTGATTTCATCTAATATTGAATTAGCCAATTGTTTTCCTAACTCAACACCCCATTGATCATAACTAAAAATATTCCAAATAATTCCTTGTACAAATATTTTGTGTTCATACATTGCAACTAATGCTCCTAAGGATTCTGGAGTTAGTTTATTAATAAGGATGGTATTAGTTGGTTTATTTCCTGTAAACACTTTAAATGGCAAAAGAAAATCGGCTTTTTCACTTGAAACACCTTGCTTTTCGAATTCTGCTTTTACTTGTGCTTCCGTTTTACCCATTAATAAGGCTTCTGTTTGTGCAAAGAAGTTTGACATTAATTTGTCATGATGGTCTTTATTTCCGTATAGCGAATGTTTATATCCAATGAAATCTGTAGGAATTAATTTAGTTCCTTGGTGAATTAATTGAAAAAACGCATGTTGGGAGTTGGTTCCTGGTTCTCCCCAAATAATAGTTCCTGTTTGATAATTTACTGGTTTTCCATCTCTTCCTACACTTTTTCCATTACTCTCCATAATACCTTGTTGTAAATAAGGCGCTAATTTTTGTAAGTATTGTGTATAAGGAATTAAAGCTTCACTTTCGGCTCCAAAAAAGTTATTGTACCAAATGCTCAATAAAGCTAAAATTACTGGGATATTTTTATCGAAAGATTCATTTTTAAAATGTTCGTCCATTTCGTTAGCGCCTTTCAATAACTTATCAAAGTTATCAAAACCTACCGCTAAACTTACAGACAAACCTACAGCACTCCATAATGAAAAACGTCCTCCAACCCAATCCCACATTGGGAAAACGTTGTCTGGATTAATTCCGAATTCAGTTACTTTTTGAATATTAGTTGAAACCGCCACAAAATGCTTAGCTACATCTTCTTGAGTTGCCGATTGTAAAAACCAACTTCTTATGGTTTCTGCATTTGATAATGTTTCTTGTGTTGTAAAGGTTTTAGAAACTATTACAAACAATGTGGTTTCTGGATTTAATTTTTTAATTACTTCATTTACATGATCTCCATCTACATTAGAAACAAAATGAACGTTTAAATGATTTTTGTAGAACTGTAAAGCTTCAACAATCATCGCCGGACCTAAATCAGATCCTCCAATTCCAATATTAACAACATCAGTAAATGGTTTTCCTGTAAATCCTTTTCTATTTCCTGAAATAACTTCGTTAGAAAAGTTTTTGATTTTATTTTTTACCGAATATACTTCTGGAATAACGTTAATACCATCAACCAAAACCTTATCTGATTCTTTTGCACGTAATGCAGTATGTAAAACAGCTCTATCTTCTGTTTGATTTATTAAATCTCCTTCGAAATAACTTGAGATTGCTTCTTTTAAATGGACTTCATTTGCTAAATTTAATAATAAATCTAGTGTTTGTTCATCAACAATGTTTTTAGAATAATCTATTAAAAAATCATTCCATTGAATGTGAAAATTTTCTGCTCTATTTGTATCCGATGCAAACAATTCTTTCATTGAAATTTGCTGCATTTTTTCGAAATGTGATTGTAATTTTTGCCATGCTTCCGTTTGAGAAGGATTTACTTTTGATAGTGTCATTATTCTTTAAATTTTAATGCTGTTATACTGTCTAATTCTTTCTTTAGGGGGGCAATATGTGATAAATATTTTTTCTTGTGAGATTCATTCATTGGCTCTGCATTTGGCAATTGTTGTCTTAAAGGATCAACTTGAACTCCGTTTTTCCAAAATCGATAACAAACATGAGGTCCTGTTGCTAATCCGGTACTTCCTACTTTTCCAATTACTTGTCCTTGAGTTACACGTTGCCCATTTTTTACTAAAATTTTAGACATGTGTAAATATTGAGTAGAATAAGTAGAACTGTGTCTTACTTTTACAAAGTTTCCGTTTCCAGAAGTGTAACCTGTTCGCTCTACAACACCAGAAGCAGTTGTTTTAATTGGCGTTCCATGAGGAGCCGCATAATCTGTTCCGTTATGTGCTTTAAAACGCATTTGAACAGGATGAAAACGTTTTCCAGAAAAACGGGAGGAGATTCTAAAATAATCTAATGGCGCTTTTAAAAACACGCTTTTTAATCCTTTTCCATTTTCATCATAAAAATCTGCATATTTCTGATTCTCATAAATTTTATATGGAAATGCGAAAATCTTTTTCCCTTTGTGTTCAAAATAAGACGCTTCTATGCTTTCTACACCAACATAAATAGTATCATCTATAAAACGTTCGTTTATTGTAACTGCAAATTTATCTCCTTTTTGTATTTTAAAGAAATCTACTGTATAGGCATAAATATTAGCTAATTTATTAGCTAAACCAGCATTAACTCCAGCATTACTTAATGTTTCAGACAAAGAGCCTTCAATCTCAGCAGCAACAATTCTTCTTTTTAATGTTGTAGGTTTTTGTTTATTAGACACAACTATTGAATCTCTAAAATCAATAACCGTATAATTAATTTTATCTTCTATATAAATTAATGCCTTTAAGGTGTTCGGTTTCATTTTATCTAGAAATAAAATATAAGGTTTGCCTGCTTTAATTCTTCTAACATTAAAAGAATCTTTTACTTTTTTAGTTACATCATAAATTCTTAAACTGTCTTTGAGCGGGAATTTTTCTAATATTTTTCCAAAAGTATCACCAGAACGAATTGTATCTCGTACCACTTTGTAGTCATTAAAAGTAAATCCATATTCTTTAATAATGGGTTCCTTTTTAACTACTGTTTTTTTAGTTTTTTCTGTTTCATCTTTCGAATTACAGGCTGTAAAAAATGTGACAAATATAATGGCTAATACGAAATATCTCAATGTATGTTGTTTTATGCAAATTGCGGTTATTCTCCCCAGTTATCTATTTCTTCTTTTGTCCATAATTCTGGGAAGAAAATTCTTTTTTGGTATTTTGGTAGCATGTATTTTTTCCAATCACTTCCACCTGTTGCTTCATGATTTCCTGGCACACTTTCAATGTATTTTTTAGCTGCATTAAAATGTCCCATAACCCAAGTAATATTAACCGTTACATCATAATGACGCATGGCTGCAACTAATTCCGGATTTTTTTGATCAACTTCTGGTAATTGTTTGAATTTTCTCCACAAGTTAATTGTGTTGTATTCTTCCATCCAATCTAAGAACACTTTTTTATATTTTCTTTCGAATTCTAAAATTAAATACGATTTTTCTCCCGTATGATAATCTTTTCCTGCTGCTTGCCAATATAAATGTTCGAAAGCATGATCATATGGCGTATTTCTATCAATTGTAGCTCTAAAACGATTATCAATTAAATTAATTAAATCTGTTGAACTGAATTCAATTAAACGATATTGAGCCGATTGAAAACCACTAGCTGGAGTAAGAGTATTTCTGAATTTTAGATATTGTTCTGGCTCCATTCCGTCTTTCATGATATCGAAAGAAGTCGTTAACATGTCAAAATAGCGACTAATTCTGCCTAATTTTTCAGTAAAATAAGCAGTTGTTGGCTTTTCATTATGGCACAATTGATTCATTTCCCACAGAATCATTTTAAACAATAACTCATTTACTTGATGGTACATTACAAATACCATTTCGTCTGGCAAAGTGGTTCTTTGTGTTTGAAGGCTTAAAAGCGCATCTGTTTGAATATAGTCCCAATATGTAATGGGTTTAGCCCAAAGCAACCCTTCTAAATGAGTAGCGGTATTTTGATTGATGGCTTCAAATTTATCGTGAAGTTGATTTAATTGATCCTGAATTTTAGGAGTTACTTCCATTATTTTTCTACTTTAACTTTGAATGAATTTTTTAAACCTTTAAAAGCTTCTAAATCAGCTTTTATAGAACCTATGGCTAAACTAGCCTTTATACGTATTGGAATCTTATTATCGTCATCTGATATCCAAACCGTTAGACTTTCTTCTTCTTTAAAAACTCTACCAGCCTGAACATAGGGTCTGAATATCATACAAGAAATTTTTCCAAATTTAGTACTAATATCTTCTCGGCCTAAAAATTTTAACTTAAACTTCGTGGTTTCATCATCAAAAAACATATCTATTGCTATAGATTCGCCCACTTTTAGTTTATCAATTGAAGGGTGATTTCTTAAATAATAAAATGAAGAAACAATATCTTGAACTTGCTCTGGTGTAGAGAACGTTTTTTCAGTTTTCTTTTTATAATCTTTTACTAAAACGGTATTTTTTTCTTGATTAAAAAAGCCTTCTTGATTTTTAGTATAACCACCTTCATCAATTTTTCTAACAAATTGATACGGTTTTCCGGTTTCTTTATCAAAATAACTTTCATAGTTATCTTCCACTTCAAAAAAGAATTTTGCCATACCTGTTGTCCATCCTTTACCAACAACGTGATGCACTTTTTTGTTGTTTTTAACAGCGTCTTTGATTTCTAGAGTTGCATAGCCAGCATTGACCATGCCGTAGTGAATTCTTAGCTTTACCCATTCTCCTGTTGTAAAGGCATTTTCTTTTTGTACAAATGAATTTGTAAACACAAAAAGAACTAGAAGCAAGATAATTTTTTTCATATGTTTAAGTTTTATTTTTAGCGGTAACATATGATATCGCTATTAATAATTTGCGTTTGATTAAGCAAACTTTTTGTTTTTTGCGATTTCATATTTAGTTCATTTTTTAATGAAAAAGCAAATTCTGTTCCAAAAATAGTAAAACAAAAAAACCCAGTCAAAAATATGACTGAGTTTTTATGCTATTAACCAACCAAAAAACTATAAATTATGAAAATTTATTACAAAACAAGGCAAACTACCTCCCTGTTTTGCGAGTGCAAAGGTATTAATGTTTTATGATATTCTTAGTTAAATTTAAACTTTAACATATTTTTATCAAAAAAACTGCCTTGAAAACACTTTTGTTAAATGAATTGATAATAAATTTTGATTTTTATAACGTACCTCGCAATTCTTGCTCACGTTCAATCGACTCAAAAAGGGCTTTAAAGTTTCCAGCACCAAAACCTCTTGCACCCATTCTTTGAATAATTTCGAAGAAAAGTGTTGGACGATCTTCCACAGGCTTTGTAAAAATTTGCAATAAATAACCTTCTTCATCCGCATCAATCATGATACCTAATTTTTGAAGTTCATGGATGTCTTCCTTAAATTTATCCATGTGATCTTTTAATCTATCAGGAATTGCATCGTAATACGCTTGAGGCGGAGTACTTAAAAACTCGATACCTCTTGCACGCATTTGAGCAACGGTTGTTAAAATATCATCGGTTGCTACAGCAATGTGTTGCACACCTTCTCCTTCATAAAAATCTAAATATTCTTCAATTTGAGAACGTTTTTTTCCTTCCGCTGGTTCATTGATAGGAAATTTAATTCTTCCGTTACCATTACTCATTACTTTAGACATTAAAGCGGAATATTCAGTAGTAATTTGTTTGTCGTCAAATGAAAGGAAGTTCACGAATCCCATAACGTCTTCAAACCATTTTACGGCTTCATTCATTCTATTCCATCCTGTATTACCCACCATATGGTCGATAAATTTTAAACCAACTGGTTCTGGATTGTAATCTGATTTCCATTCACTATATCCTGGTAAAAAGATTCCGTTATAATTTTTACGTTCAACAAAAATAAATACTGTTTCTCCGTATGCGCCATAAATACCTGCTCGAACCACTTCTCCATTTTCGTCTTTTTCAACCACTGGTTCAAAATATGGTTTTGCACCACGTTTAGTAGTTTCTTGAAAAGAAAGACGTGCATCCTCTACCCAAAGGGCAATAACTTTAACACCATCTCCGTGTTTTTTTACGTGTTCGCCAATTAAAGAATCACTGTTTAAAGCGGTAGTTAATACCAAACGTATTTTATCTTGCTTTAATACATAAGAAGCTCTGTCTTTAACTCCAGTTTCTAATCCCGCATACGCTAATGATTGAAACCCGAAAGCTGTTTTGTAAAAATGAGCCGCTTGTTTTGCATTACCTACGTAAAACTCTACATAATCTGTTCCCATTAAAGGTAAAAAGTCTTGTGCTCCTTCAAAGATTTTTTCTAATCCGTATTCTACTGATTTTATTTCTTGTGCCATTTTGTTTTTATTTTTTTTCTATTTGATAGAATCTACAAAAGTAGAATCTATATAAAGAGAATCGTTACTATAATTTTGTTCTGTTTGTTCTTCCAAATAAATGGAATCGTTAAACTTTTGATTTTTTATTTCTTCTATTTTATTATTAACCAGGTCTGAAAAACTAACTTGATAAATAAAAACCGCAAACACAATTACGATAAAATATAATGAAGATAAAATTGTTGTAATTAAACAAATAATCTTTGCGATATATACATTTTGTCTACTTTGTGGCGAATATATACTTGGATCTACATCGTATTCTTTAAGACTTTTTACTGAGAGAACTAGCCCTACAATTCCTAAAATTAACGAAATAAAAACTATTAATCCACAACAAAATCCTAAAAACATAAGTACTAAAGCAATTACTCCAAGTATTAACGCTGTTGGGTCGGCTGATAATTTATTATAATTCATTTAGTCTAACCAAGATTGATAATAGGTGTCATCAGCAATATTCATAGCTTCTTCTGTAACCATTAAAGGTTTAAAAGTATCTACCATTACGGCTAACTCTAACGTTTCTTTTTTACCAATACTTCTTTCTGCTGCTCCTGGGTGTGGTCCGTGAGGAATTCCCGCAGGATGTAACGAAATATTTCCTGGTTTTACATCGTTTCTACTCATAAAATCACCATCAACATAATACAACACCTCATCGGCATCAATATTACTATGATTATATGGAGCTGGAATTGACAATGGGTGATAATCGTATAATCTTGGAACAAATGAACAAATTACAAATGCATTTGTTTCAAAAGTTTGGTGAATGGGTGGTGGTAAATGAATTCTACCTGTAATTGGTTCGAAATCGTGAATTGAAAACGCATATGGATAATTATATCCGTCGTATCCAATAACATCAAACGGATGCGAGGCATACACCATTTCAAAAATTTCGTCTTTTTTCTTAACTTTAATTACGAAATCTCCGTTTTCATTATAGGTTTCTAATTCTTCAGGACGACGAATATCTCTTTCACAAAATGGTGAATGTTCTAATAATTGTCCGAACCAATTTCTATATTGTTTTGGTGTATAAACTGGCGAATGTGATTCTACGATAAACAAACGGTTATCTTCGGTATCAAAATCCATTTTATAAATCATTCCTCTAGGAATTACTAAGTAATCTCCATATTTGAAATCTAAATTTCCTAACATGGTTCTTAGTTTTCCTGTTCCTTGATGAATAAAAATTACTTCATCAGAATCTGTATTCTTGTAAAAATAATCGGTCGTTGATTTTCTTGGCGCCGCCAAAACGATATGACAATCCGAATTAGTTAATACAATTTTTCTACTTTCTAAAAAATCGTCTTGCGGTGCAACATCAAATCCTCTTAATTTATAAGATTGAATGTTGTTTGCTTTTGCAATTTTAGGTGCAGCGCTATATTGTTTTCTGATTTCTTTAACCTGTGTAGGTCTTTGTTCGTGATAGGAATTTGTTGACATACCGTCAAAACCCACTGTTCCAAACAATTGCTCATAATACAAATCTCCGTTTGGTTTACGGAATTGTGTATGACGTTTGGGAGGAATTGCCCCTAATTTATGATATATTGGCATTTTTTCTTTTTTTAAAAGTTCTTAATTAAAATTTTAAACAAGATTAAAAATCTTGCTATAAATCAAAAGAAGTTTTGCTCACTCAGGATTTCTCTTGATGAGGAACTTTAAATGCGAAAGTAAGTCTGTCCAATTTTTCATCATTACAAATATCGTAAAAAAATAATTAAAACCAAAAACCAACTGAAAACCATGTATAATGATTTCTAGTTTCTGGCGACCATGAGTGTTTAATTTCCAATGGCCCTATTACTGTTTCCATCCCGTATCCTAAGGAATAACCCGAATATTTAGGATTTGCAAACCAGGTGTCTAATGTGTCAAAAATATTATTTCCTATGTTTGCAAAATTAGCAATAAAATTAAAATGATGCTTCTTAATAAACTCATAATCTGCTGTTAATGATAATTTTAAGTAACTTTCTCCTGCAATGCTTAAAAAATCATATCCAAAAAATGGCTTTATATTGTTTACTTGCTGAAAACCATATCCTCCTAAAATAAAATCAAAATAAGATATACTTCGTTCTCCAATAGCAAATCCGCCTTCAGATTGAAGTTTAAAAGTCATGTGTTTGAAAACAGGTTGCGCAAATCCAAAATCTGCTTTAGCGATTGAAAATCGTTCAAAATTATTCATATAATCAGATGAGTAAACATACGAACGTATTTCAGAGTTAAAATTCCACCCTGTTTTTGGGAAGTATTTTTTATCAAATGAATCGTATTTTACAAATCCAAAAAGTGATAAATAATTACTGCTTTCAAAAACCGAATTTGTGTTTTGTAGGGTTTCAGACCTTAATCTTAAATATTTAAATTCCAAACCTCCTCCTATAGAAAACTTTTGAGCAAATATTGTTTGTAAATAAGCTTGATTACTTAGATCTAAAAAATCGATATTTAAATTATTTATATTGGATCCAATTGCTAAATCTCTGGTAATAGCACTTGTTATGTTTTTATTAAATGTTGTTAGTTTAGAATTTAAACCAAAACTCCAATAGAAACCATTATCCAAATAATAATCAAAATTATAACGAATATTATCTCCTAAAATTAAATCTAAAGAAGCAACATCATTCTTTACTAATAATTTTTTTTTGGTATAATTCAACAAAATTCCACTTTTAAATAAATCATCATAATGCAATCCAAATTTCAAAAATGTATTGTTTTCGTTTTCTTTTAGTTCTAAAATAAGATTATCTCCATCTTGCATTTTTTCAAAAGAATAATTTATGGCACTAAAATTTTGAGTAGCATTTAAATTTGAAATTCCCTTTTGTAATTGTTTGTTAGAAATTTTTATATTTCTTTTAAATTTTAACTTCCCTAAAATATAGGCTCTAGTATAATTATCTAGCTTATTAAAACTAACTTCTTTAATGTAAATAGAATCTTGAACAACCGTTTCTTGAATTTTTTTTATTTTTGGATTTCCGTAAGGTGCAAGTTCTCTAATAAACTCATTTGCTTTTTGATTCCCTTTGTAAATAATTTCTTTTCCTTTTGCAAAATCTACAACAGAATATCCTTTGATATCTGGTTTTATGTAAATATCCGTTTCTTTTTGCTTTCCTTCCATTTTTTCAATCATGGAAAAATTATTAATTTGTGCTAAAACCGACGTTACTTCTTTTAATTCATCTCTTGTTTTTAATCCGTCCTGAACATCAACACCAATTATAACTTGAACACCTCTTGCTCTTAATTCTTCTACGGGATAATTATCTACAACACCGCCATCAATTAACAATCTGCCATCAATTTCAACTGGACTATATAATGTAGGGAGAGCACCACTGGCAATAATGCTTTGAGCCAAAACACCTTTATCTAAAACAATTTTCTCTCCTGTTTCAGCATCTGTAGCAATACATAAAAAAGGAATTGGCAATTGATTAAAATCACGAATATTACTTACATGTTGCGTTAATAAAGAAATTAAATTAAAATTATAAAGCCCTTTTGATAATCCTGATGGCAATCCTAATTTAAATTTATTAAAAGGCAGTGTTAAAGCATAAATTTCATCATTTCGCTTTTCGTAAAACGTTTTAGATTCTCTTGGAGTGTAGTCTTGTAATAAAGCATCTATATCAATATTTGAAAAAATAGAGTCTAGCTGTTTAGCACTATATCCTGATGCATACAAACCACCAACAACTGCACCCATACTAGTTCCTGCAATATAATCTACTTTAATTCCTAACGAATCGATTACTTTTAGCACACCAATATGAGCCAAACCTTTAGCTCCACCACCACTAAGTACAAGTCCTACTTTTGGTCGTGAATTTTCTTGTCCTAAGCTGATTTGGGTGCAAATTAGTAGGCTTATAAACAAGAATAGTTTTTTCATTACTTTTTTTCTGATTGAATTGTCTTGTAAAAGTCGGAAATTTTTTTGGCTTTTGAAAGACCCACAACCTCAGAAATTGCTTTTTCGTCAGCGATTTGCAATCTTTTAACACTTTTGAAATGTTTCATTAATGTAATCATGGTTTTTTCGCCAATTCCGGGAATACTTTCCAAACTATTGGTTAAAGCCGATTTACTTCGCTTATCGCGATGATGCGTAATTCCAAATCGGTGCGCTTCGTTTCGTAAAAACTGAATTACTTTTAAAGTTTCCGATTTTTTATCCAAATACAAAGGTGCCGAATCGCCCGGATAAAACAATTCTTCCAAGCGTTTAGCAATTCCGATTATCGCAATTTTTCCTCGCAAGCCTAAATCATCAATGCTTTTTAAAGCCGAAGACAATTGTCCTTTTCCGCCATCTATAATAATCAATTGCGGTAACGGTTGATTTTCGTCTAACATGCGTTTGTATCTTCGGTAAACGACTTCTTCCATGGATGCAAAATCATTTGGCCCTTCAACGGTTTTAATATTAAAATGTCGATAATCTTTCTTGCTTGGCTTTCCGTCTTTAAAAACTACACAAGCTGCAACTGGATTCGTTCCTTGAATGTTTGAGTTGTCAAAACATTCAATATGACGAGGCTCAACCGATAAGCGCAAATCTTTTTGCATTTGTGCCATAATTCGATTCGTATGACGTTCTGGATCTACGATTTGGATTTGCTTTAATTGATCTAATCGGTAATATTTGGCATTGCGTTCTGATAATTCTAAAATTTGCTTTTTATCCCCTAATTGAGGAACTGTGACTTTAATTCCCGACACTTCGGGATCACCTAAATCTATTGGAAAAGGAACTACAATTTCTCTTGCATTTAAATGAAACCGTTCGCGCAATTCAACTACAGCTAATTCTAATAATTCTTCGTTCGTTTCATCTAATTTTTTCTTTAATTCCAATGTATGTGAACGTACAATAGCACCATGCGAAATTTGTAAAAAGTTCACATACGCCATAGTTTCATCGGAAATAATAGAAAATACATCCAAATTGGTGATTTTCGGATTTAATATTGTGGAACGCGATTGGTAATTTTCTAAAACCTCGATTTTTTCTTTGATTTTTTGTGCTTCTTCAAACTTCATTTCCATCGCTAAATCAGTCATTAATTTCTTGAAATCTTTCAAACTCTCTTTGAAATTTCCTTTTAAAATTTGACGGATTTTTTCTACCTGATTCTGATAATTTTCAGCCGATTCATAATCTTCACATGGTCCTTTACAATTCCCAATATGATATTCTAAACACACTTTAAACTTCCCAGAATCGATATTGGGTTTTGATAAATCATAATTACAAGTTCGCAACGGATACAACTCTTTAATCAAATCTAAAATAGTGTGAACGGTTTTAAAACTGGTATACGGTCCAAAATATTCTGAACCATCTTTAATCATTTTTCGGGTAGAAAATATTCTAGGAAATCGTTCGTTTTTAATACAAATCCAAGGATACGTTTTGTCATCGCGAAGCAACACATTATAACGCGGTTGTAATTTTTTTATCAGATTATTTTCCAACAACAAAGCATCGGTTTCCGTAGGAACGACAATGTGCTTAATCGTAACAATTTTCTTAACTAAAACCGAAGTTTTATAATTATCATGATTCTTGGTAAAATACGATTGAACGCGTTTTTTTAAGTTTTTCGCTTTCCCAACATATAGAATTTTTCCATCTTTATCATAATACTGATACACACCTGGATTATCAGGCAAAGTTTGGATTTGAAGTTCTAATGGTGTTTGCATTTTTTTAGAAAGATGATAGAACAAAGATAAAAGAATTGTTTGAATTGACATGCGGATTAAGCGGATGCTTTACAACTCTGATTTGAGTTTTTTTTACACAGAGATTCACGGAGCTTTTTTTGATTTTGATGCTGTTGAAAAGAGGTACACAGAGACGTTTTACTTTTAAACTTTTCATTTCTTCAATTTATATTCCAATAAAAAATTGATTTTTGAACTTGAACTTGCCCTTGTTCTTGAACTTTTCGTATTTTTAACAC
Organism: Flavobacterium sp. LMO6; assembly: GCF_009495795.1. Classification (NCBI taxonomy): domain Bacteria; kingdom Pseudomonadati; phylum Bacteroidota; class Flavobacteriia; order Flavobacteriales; family Flavobacteriaceae; genus Flavobacterium; species Flavobacterium sp. LMO6. Next base: position 63,604 of record NZ_WIBH01000001.1, read on the forward strand.
CTTAGAATCAACCAAATGACAGCCTCAAAACCCTTAACCATTCTTAAAGAAACCATTTTAGCGGGTGAAAGCAAAACCATTAATATGGAAATTGCTAAGTTGCACACCATGAATAAATTGAAAATTCCCATTATTGTGGAACGTTCAAAACTTGATGGTCCAACGGTTTTATTCACTGCTTGTTTGCATGGCGACGAAATCAACGGAACCGAAATTGTGCGTCAATTAATTATTCAAAAAATAAATAAGCCGAAACGGGGAACCATTATTTGTATTCCCATCATCAATATTTTCGGATTCATTAATAAGACCCGAGAATTTCCTGATGGTCGTGATTTAAATCGTGTGTTTCCAGGTAGTAAAACAGGTTCGCTAGCCAGTCGATTTGCCTTTTATATTCTAAAAGAAATTATGCCGCATGTAGATTATGCCATCGATTTTCATGCTGGTGGTGCGAGTCGATTTAATGCGCCTCAGATTAGAATTGTTCCAGAAAACTCAGAATTAAAAGAACTTTCCGATGTCTTTAACGCTCCTTTTACCTTGTATTCGAAGAATATTTCGGGTACGTTTCGAAATTCTTGCGATAAATTGGACGTAAAAATGTTGCTTTTCGAAGGCGGAAAATCTTTAGACTTAAATGATAACGTTACACAAGAAGCTTTGGAAGGAACCAAACGCTTTTTAGATCATTTAGGCATGCTAAATCCAAGAAAAAAAGTTACAATTCCAACCCACAAAACCATATATATTGAAAAATCGAGTTGGGTTAGAGCCAAATATTCAGGTATGTTTCATGGAACAGCAATTATTGGCAGTTTTGTTAAAAAAGGGGATTTATTAGCCACTATTTCTGACCCCTATGGAAAAGTTGAACACAAAGTCAAAGCGCCGCATGAAGGATATATTATTAATGTAAATGATGCGCCAATTATTTATCAAGGGGATGCTATTTTCCATATTTCTACCCATTTAGAATTGAAAAGCTAACAATTATCATGTTTTATTGATTTGGCTTACTGTATTTTCGTGAAAATTTTTAGACATGAATTTTTGGAAAAAACTTACACACGAAGAAAGAAAGGTAAGAATTGATAAAGCCTTACACGATAATGTTAACTTCTCAAAAGATGCTTCATTAGGCTATCCTGCTTCTAAGTTAGATAGTCGTGTTTTTTATGATGATGCGCCATTTTTAAAAGATGCACCAACACTTCAAACCTATGTAGCAAATCCAAATAACATTGGATGTCATACTTTTGGTACTTCTGAAAAAGCGTTTTATGGAACTCAAGAAATAGAACGCGAAGTTTTAAACGTAATCGCAGTGGACATTTTTAAAATAAAAGAAAACGAATTTGATGGATATATTGCTCCAGGCGGAACTGAAGCCAATATTCAGGCAATTTGGGTTTTTAGAAATGAATTCCTGCATAAATTCGATGCAAAACTAGACGAAATTGCCATTTTAGCATCAGAAGACACGCATTATTCGATTCCAAAAGCTTCAAATTTATTACAAATCGATTGGTTAAAAATTCCGGTTGGTTTTGAAAGCCGTGAAATTGACGAAGAAGCTTTAGATACGATTCTTTCAGATGCTAAAAATAAAGGTAAAAAATACTTTATTGCTGTGTCTAATATGGGAACTACCATGTTTGGTTCGGTTGATAATCCGGATGTGTATACTTCGGCATTGGAAAAACATAATGCAATGTATCGTTTGCATATTGATGGCGCTTATGGCGGATTTGTGTATCCGTTTAGTAATCAAAATTCAAACATAAACTTTAGTAATCCAAAAATTAGTTCCATTACAATTGATGCACACAAAATGTTGCAAGCTCCTTATGGAACCGGAATTTTTGTTTGCCGAAAAGGATTAATCGAAAACGTATTAACCAAAGAAGCCGAATATGTAGAAGGAATGGATTTAACCCTTTGCGGAAGTCGTTCAGGGGCAAATGCCGTTGGTGTTTGGATGATATTATTTACTTATGGTGCTTTTGGCTGGTTTGAAAAAGTAAGTATTTTACAAATGCGAACCCAATTTTTATGTAATGAACTAGATAGTTTAAACATCAAATACTTCCGCGAACCTTTTATGAATATCGTAACCATTCATTCGGAATCGATTCCAGAAAAAATTGCTGAAAAGTATGATTTAGTACCTCAACAACACAATGAAAACAACAGATGGTATAAAATTGTGGTGATGGATCACGTAGAAATAGAACATTTAACTACTTTTATAGACGAATTGAAAGCGTCTGTAAATGGATAAAAAATCGTTAAGGCAAAAGGCAAAAGCTGAAAGGCAAAAGTTAACTTATGAAGAAATCGAAGACAAAAGTTTGGCGATTGCGAACCAATTGTTGCGTATGGATGCTGTGCCTAGCCTCAGGTTGGTTTGGGACAAATTGTATTATCATTTGTTTTTAACGATTGAGGAGCAAAAAGAAATCAATACCGAATATATACTTCAGATTTTAGCGGGAAAAGATAAAGAAATCGTCATTTCGAAGTGCGACTTTGCCACTTTAGGAATGACGCATTTTTTATTGACTGATAATACCAAAATCAAAAAAAACAGTTACAACGTTCCAGAACCTGTTGATGGTTTAGAAGTTCCTGATGCAAAAATTGATGTGGTTTTTGTGCCACTTTTAGCTTACGACAAGCAAGGAAATCGTGTAGGCTACGGAAAAGGTTTTTACGACAACTTTCTAAGCAAATGCAAGCCTGAAACTATTAAAATTGGGTTGTCGTTTTTCCCTCCAGAAGAAAAAATTAAGGATGTTTCAGAAAATGATGTAAAATTGGATTTTTGCGTGACGCCTGAGGGGATTATTGAATTTTAAATCAAAGAAAATGAATTTCAATTTTAAATTACTTTTCAGAAGTTTTATAGTATTCTTTTTGATAGTCGTACTTATTCATTTTGCAATACCTAAACTTGAATTTTGCAAACCTGAATTTAATAGAGCATTTGGAACATTTTTTAATATTTTTTGTATCTTTTTTTCTGTTCTACTATTTTTAAAAATCAGAACAATCAAAAACAAATGGACGACTATTATTTGTGCTATTTTGAATTTTATTTTTCTGCTCGGAGCACTACTTAACTTTTATATTTACTCAAACAAAATTGATCCCCAAACTCAATTCTTTGACATTGCTACTATTTACAGAAATAAAAATCATAAGAATGACAAAATTATTTCTCAATATTATGTGAATTGGAAATCAAATAAGCCTGTTCCAACAAATAATAGAGTTTATGACTTTGGACCGTTTCGATATTTTATCGAATATGACATCGACACTTTAGAAATCGGTAAAAAAGAATGGGTAAAAGAAAATTAAACTACAACTCAGCCGAATCTTCCTCTTTATCAGCATGAGCAAAAGCTCTTTTGTTGAAGACGATTAAAATCCCAACACCAGTAGAAATTGCTACATCGGCTACGTTAAAAATAGCATTGAAAAAAGTGAAGTGTTTGCCACCCCAAATTGGTAACCAAGAAGGTAAATTGCCTTCCCACATTGGAAAATAAAACATATCTACAACTTCCCCGTGAAACCAAGTACCATAAGGTTGGTCAGCAAAAGCTGTTGCTACTTGATGATAACTATCGTTAAAAATGACACCGTAAAAAACCGAATCGATAATGTTTCCTAAAGCGCCTGTAAAAATCAAAGCAATAGCTACAATTAAGTAATTAGAAACTTTCTTTTTTACTGAATCCCACAACCACCATGCAATTCCGCCAACAGCTAAAATTCTGAATAAGGTTAAGATTAATTTCCCATATTCGCCCGGAATTTCAGCACCCCAAGCCATACCTTCATTCTCTATAAAGTGAATTTGAAACCATTCTAAACCCATTACTTTTATGGATTCTCCAATAAAAAAATGCGTTTTAATGTAGATTTTAGAAATCTGATCGATTAATAAAATAGCTAGGATTAAAATATAGGCTTTCTTTAACGACATGTTCAATTTTTTTGCAAAAATAGTGGAATTTATTAAATAAAAAACGCTCCAAACGGAGCGTTAGTAAAATTTTGTAAAAAGATTAACGTTGCATATTTTTTGCTTCGATACTCATAGTTGCATGAGGAACGATTTTTAAACGCTCTTTACTTATTAATTTGCCTGAAACTTTACACAAACCATAGGTTTTGTTTTCGATACGAACTAAGGCATTTTTTAAATCTCTAATAAACTTTTCTTGACGAATAGCTAATTGCGAATTGGCTTCTTTACTCATAGTTTCGCTACCTTCTTCAAAAGCTTTAAATGTTGGAGATGTATCATCTGTTCCGTTATTTAAATCATTCATATAAGCGCTTTTTATAAGCTCTAAATCACCTTTAGCCTTTTCTAATTTAGCATTAATTAATGCTTTAAATTCTGCCAAATCAGCGTCTGAATATCTAATTTGCTCCTCTACCATAATTTCAATATTTTTTTAGTTAAACGTCGATTATAAATCTTGCGATTCTTATTTTGAAATTAATATACTTGTTTTAATATCATCAAACTCAATTTCCGTACCATTTTCAAGTACTGGAACAAAAATTAACGTTTCCGTTAGTGTTTCTGACTTGATATAGGTTTCATTAGCTAAAACAGCTTCCTCTACTTGAGGATTATTTTCCATTTTAACTACGATTTTGTCTGTAACTTCAAAACCAGAATCTTTTCTAATATTTTGAATTCTGTTTATTAATTCTCTCGCAATACCTTCTTTTCTTAATTCATCTGAAATGGTAATGTCTAATGCCACCGTTATTCCGTTAGAATTTGCTACTAACCAGCCTTCAATATCTTGAGAAGAAATTTCAACATCTTCTAGTGATAAAGTTATACTTTTTCCTGATAAATCAATAACCAACTCCCCTTTTCGTTCTAATTCTGCAATTTGTTCTTGATTAAAACCTTGTATCTCTTTGGAAATCAACCCCATATCTTTACCAAAACGCGGTCCAAGAGTCTTGAAATTTGGCTTAATTTGCTTTACTAAAATACCCGAAGCATCGTCTAATAATTCAATTTCTTTTACATTTACCTCAGCCTTAATTAAGTCTGATACCGCTTCAATTTCTGCACGTTGATTATCGTCAAGTACTGGAATCATTACCTTTTGCAATGGTTGGCGCACTTTAATCATCTCTTTCTTTCTTAGTGATAAAACTAATGAAGAAACCGTTTGTGCCTTCATCATTTTGCTTTCTAATGATTTATCAACAAAGTTTTCAACCATTTTTGGAAACTCCGCCAAATGTACACTTTCAAACGACTCAGAACCTGTAGCTTGTGTTAAATCTCTGTAAAGTTTATCCATAAAGAATGGAGCAATTGGAGCGGAAAGCTTCGCAACAGTTAACAAACACGTATAAAGTGTTTGGTAAGCAGCAATTTTATCTTGCGCATATTCGCCTTTCCAGAATCTTCTTCTACACAAACGAACGTACCAGTTACTCAAGTTTTCTTGAACAAAATCAGAAATAGCACGAGCCGCTTTTGTTGGTTCGTATTCTGCATATGCTTCGTCTACTACTTGAATTAAAGTATTTAATTCGGATAAAATCCAACGGTCAATTTCGGGTCTTTCTTGCAATGGAACTTCCGCTTCATTGTATTTAAATCCATCTATATTAGCGTATAAAGAAAAGAACGAATACGTATTATATAAAGTTCCAAAGAATTTTCTTCTAACCTCTGCAACACCTTCAATATCAAATTTTAAGTTATCCCAAGGATTCGCATTGGAAATCATGTACCAACGTGTAGCATCTGGACCATATTCAGCCAAAGTAGTAAATGGATCTACTGCATTGCCTAAACGTTTTGACATTTTTTGCCCGTTCTTGTCTAAAACTAATCCGTTTGAAACCACGTTTTTGTAGGCAATTTTATCAAAAACTAAAGTTCCGATAGCGTGTAACGTATAAAACCAACCACGTGTTTGATCCACTCCTTCTGCAATAAAATCGGCTGGAAAATCTTGATTTCCGTCTATTTTTTCTTTGTTTTCAAAAGGATAATGCCATTGAGCGTAAGGCATTGAGCCTGAATCGAACCAAACATCAATTAAATCACTTTCGCGTTTCATTGGTTTTCCTGATGGCGAAACTAAAACGATATCATCTACTACATTTTTATGTAAATCAACTAAATCGTAGTTTTCTTCCGTCATGTTTCCAATTTCGAACCCTTTAAAAGGATTTTCTTTTTGAAAACCAGCCGCAATAGCTTTTTCTATTTCGTTGTATAATTCTTCTACAGAGCCTATTAATATTTCTTCTGTTCCTTCTTCGTTTCTCCAAATTGGTAATGGAATTCCCCAATATCTTGAACGTGATAAATTCCAGTCGTTGGCATTTTTTAACCAATTTCCAAAACGGCCTTCACCAGTTGCTTTTGGTTTCCAGTTGATGGTTTCATTAAGATCGAACATACGTTCTTTTACTTCCGTAACTTTAATGAACCAAGAATCTAATGGATAATATAAAATTGGCTTGTCGGTTCTCCAACAATGTGGATAACTGTGCACGTATTTTTCAACCTTAAAGGCTTTATTTTCTTCTTTTAATTGGATAGCGATTTCTACATCCGCTGAGCGTTCTGGAGCTTCACCTTCGTTATAATACTCGTTTTTAACATATTTCCCTGAATAATCGCCTAAACCTTGAATAAATTTCCCTTGCAAATCTACTAATGGCACTAAATTATCATTCGCATCTTTTACTAACATTGGAGGAACTTCAGGTGTTGCTTCTTTGGCAACTTTAGCATCATCAGCACCAAAAGTAGGCGCTGTATGCACAATTCCAGTTCCATCTTCTGTAGTAACGAAATCACCTGAAATTACTCTAAAAGCATTTTCTGGATTTTGATATGGTAACGCTAATGGTAATAATTGTTCGTAACGAATTCCTACTAAATCAGCGCCTTTTGCTTCGGCTAAAATTTGGTACGGAATCTTTTTATCATCTGATTTATAATTAGAAAAGTCGGCATCGCTTTCGGCAACGAAAAATTTTCCACTGAATTGTTTTCCAACTAAATTTTTTGCTAAAACCACATTTATAGGCTCAAAAGTATATTGATTGAACGTTTTTACTAAAACATAATCAATTTTAGGACCAACTGTCAACGCTGTATTTGATGGCAACGTCCAAGGAGTTGTCGTCCAAGCTAAGAAATGAACCGTACCAAAACCTTGTAAAAAACTTGGTAATGTTTCTTCTTTTGCTTTAAATTGAGCTACTACCGTTGTATCGGTAACATCTCTATAACTTCCGGGTTGATTTACTTCGTGCGAAGACAAACCAGTTCCCGCTTTTGGAGAATACGGTTGGATAGTGTATCCTTTGTATAGTAAATCTTTGTTATAAATCTGTTTTAACAACCACCAAACCGATTCCATGTATTTGGATTTGTACGTCACATATGGATCTTCCATATCAACCCAATATCCCATTTTTTCGGTAAGGTCGTTCCAAACATCAGTGTAACGCATTACGGTTCTTTTACAAGCTTCGTTGTATTCGGTAACCGAAATAGTTTTTCCAATATCTTCTTTTGTGATTCCTAATTCTTTTTCTGTACCTAATTCTACAGGTAAACCGTGTGTATCCCAACCTGCTTTACGCTTAACTTGGTAACCTTTTTGAGTTTTATAACGACAAAAAATATCTTTAATTGCACGCGCCATCACGTGGTGAATTCCAGGCAAACCATTTGCAGATGGTGGCCCTTCAAAAAACACATAAGGTGTAGCTCCTTCGCGAGAAGTTACCGATTGTTCGAAGATGTTGTTTTTTTTCCAAAAATCAAGAACTTCAGACGCTACAGTTGGCAAGTCAAGTCCTTTGTATTCAGTAAATTTTGTACTCATTTTGTCGCTTTCTTATATCAAGTTGCGAAAGTAATGATTTAAAGGTAAAAGGCAAAAGGTAAAAGGCAAAAGTTAAGCGTTAGGAAAAAACTTCTTTTAAAATGTCTAACGATTTTGGTTTTTTAAAGCCCTCCAAATGAAGTGTGTAAAAATCTAATAAGATTTTTAATAAAATTTGACGCTCAATTCCGGCAAAAACTTTTTGATTTGAGTCGAATTTTAAATCGATAAGTTGTTTGAATAATTGTGTTTCATGTGCCGAAAGAGTATTTACAGATTGAAAAGGCGAGAAAGAAGCTTCTTTAGTATCAAAAAAATCAAAATCCATTTCAGAAACATCAGGATAAAAACCTAAATATTTAGTTACTTCTAATAGTAAAATTAGATGAAAATTTGCCATTTCATCGTGTGTGTCTAACCAAAGAAGCGCCGTTTCTAAAAAAGAGAATAAGTTTTGGTTTTTTTCTTCTTCTTTGATGGCGTGATGCAAAATTTCGGAGAGAAAAATTACTATTGTGCTTTTAACAATATCGGTATTTATGGTATAATAGCTGTGCGCTAATCGGATTTCTTTAAAGTGTTCGAGCGTGCCTTTGTTTTTGTGGTTCGCCTCAATTTCAATAATGGTTAACGGCTGAAAATAAGCGATTTTTTGATTGGCTTTTTTGTTAGAATAAGCACTTTGAACAAAATAACTTTTTAACCCATCGCTTTCTGTAAAGCATTTGACAATTAAGCTTTTTTCTTGAAATTTTAATGAAGAAAGAACGATGGCTTTAGTTTTTACTAGCATTATCTAATTACCATTACTTTTTTTACTGTAGTGTCTAAACCATCTTCAGAAGCTACAAAAATCATATAAACTCCAGAAGCAACTTTATATTTTCCAAAAGCAGTAACATCCCATTCAATTGTTCCTCCAGAAGACGTAGTTTCATAAACCAAATTTCCTTCTATATCGGTAATTTTTATATTGGCTTTATCTGTTAATCCACTTATTTTAACTGTTCCTACAAAATTTGGTCGAACAGGATTTGGATACACATAAACATCGCTTAAACTATCGCTTGGTTTTGTAGAAGTGCCTAAAAACGATACCATTCCTTTATCTGTAGCAAAAAACACTTCTCCTGAAACTCCATCAATTTCAATATCTACAACATTATTACTTGGCAAAGGCGAATTACTTTTATCAAATCTATAAATAGTTTGTTGTCCGTTAGGAGAAACTAAAAAAACACCTCCATCGGCAATAGAAACCCATTTTCTATTTGCTCCATCAACTGCGATATCTAAAATAGGCTGCTGATAAAATAATTCTTGAGCTAAATCTCCTTCTTGAATAATTATTGAAGAAACATTTAATTCTGTTTCAGTAATAAAACGATCAACGCTTGATAAAATTCTTAATCCAGCTACAGTTCCAATCCATAATTGATTACGATTGTCTATTGCTACGCAATTAACAACTGATGTAGGAAGATCTGCATTATCTTGAGTAATAACAATAAACTTATTATTATAGTTTTCATTAAAAGCTAACACACCGTCATTATATGCAGCAATCCATTTGGTACTGTTTTTATCAATAGCCATTGCTCCGTAGCGCCCCGAATCGAGATTTGCTGTTATTCCTGTTAAATCATACGATTGCCATTGTCCGTTTGCTCTTAATACTTTTATTCCTTTATTAACTAATCCGTTTGTTACCCATAAATTTCCATCTTTATCAAACGCCGGACTATTAATTCGGATATCTACATAAGATGGATTCCCTGGCAAAAATAAAGACTCCAGTCCGTTAGGTCCTGTATTTGTATTGTTTAACAATTCTATTGCGTCTCCTTGAAATTTTAACATTCCTGAGAAATAAGAAGTAATAAAAACTTCATTTGGTCGAGATGGATTTATTGCAATATCTGATAATGATTTAGCACCTAATAAATCTTCGTATGGCTTAATTACCCAGCCTGTTTCTGAATTATAAGTACTTATTCCTAATTCATCTAATGGATACGGATTAAATTGTTGTGTGTAATCGCCATGAACCATCCATAGTTTATTTGGTGCTTTCTTTACTCTAAAAGTATAATTTTGAAGCGGACCGTTTGGAGACATTTCGGTAAAAACTGTTGGATTTGTTAAAGTTGTTGAAAACAAACCATTTTTTTGAGTACCTAAGTATATTATTCCGTCTACAACAGATGCGGCTGTAAATTGCACATTAAAATCTGGGATTTGTGTTATGTGAGCTAAAACAGAAAATGATTGATTTAAAACATACACATTGTTTTGAGTTGTTACAATAAGCTCAGTTCCATTTGTCTTTAATTTTAAACCTGTTTGATTGTGGTTTAGAATTTCCTGAAAAACAGCACCATTATATCGATAGGTTCTTGCATTGGTATTAGTAGCAACCAATTGATTGTTAAATGTTACTATTCCGCTCCAATAATTTACATCAAAAGTTTGCCACTGACTAAAATCGAATAAATTTGGATTGTTTAAATTACCTTTTCTAATTCCATAATTTCGGGTAACAGCATATATTTCGTTATTTAAAACTGTAGTTTGTAATACTTCTGTTTCTTCTCCTGATGGACCAATAAAATACGTTATTATAAATTCTGAAGTTGCTAAATCAATTACTGAAATTCCGTAATCTGTTGCTACATACAAGCGACCATTAAATTCATAAAAATCATTTATTTTCTTTTTATTTGGAGCTACCGGAACTTCTTCAATAACATCAACTTTAGTAGTAACTGAACCATCTGCATTTTGTATTAATATTAATCCATTACTGTTGCCAACAAAAGTTTTATTATAATCGTTAGAATGATGAATTGAAGTAATAACATCAGATTTTAATCCTGAAATAGAATTGTAAATATTTAAATCGCTTAACGAGGTCTCTTTAGAGAAAAGAGCATTTTGTGTTGCTGCAAAAACAGTTTGAGAAGCTGATTCTACATCAACAATTTCATTATAAGAAAAATAACCTTTCCACATCTGATTGCTTTGTTGAGCAAAACAGAATTGAGAAATATAAAAAATATAAATTAAAATCGCTTTTTTCATTGCAAGTGTTTGATACAAATATACTATAAACGTTTTAATTTTAATTTTGATATATTTTTGATAAAAAAAAGCTCTTTTAGTTTCCTAAAAGAGCTTAATAAATTTAAAAGTATAGTTATTAAACCACACCTTGTGCTAACATGGCGTCTGCAACTTTAACGAAACCAGCAATATTGGCTCCTTTAACATAATTTACATATCCATCTTCTTCAGTACCGTATTTTTTACATTGACTGTGAATACCTGTCATGATATCTTTTAAACGAGCATCAACTTCTTCACTTGTCCAATTTAAACGAATTGAGTTTTGAGTCATTTCTAAACCAGAAGCTGCTACTCCACCAGCATTAGCTGCTTTACCTGGAGCAAATAATACTTTTGCATCTAAAAATTGTTTGATAGCATCTAATGTACATGGCATATTTGCTGCTTCAGTTACACACAAAACACCATTTGCAATTAGTTGCATTGCATCTTTTTCATTTAGTTCATTTTGTGTAGCACATGGAATAGCAACATCAACTTTAGCTTCCCATGGGCTTTTTCCTTTATGAAAAACCGCACTTGGGAATTTTTCAGCAAAACTTTCTGCTCTATTATTTCCGCTTGCTCTCATTTCTAGCATGAACTCGATTTTTTCTCCAGAAATTCCATCAGCATCATATATATATCCATCAGGACCAGAAATAGTAACCAATTTACCTCCTAATTCATTTACTTTTAAAGCAACTCCCCAAGCTACATTTCCAAATCCAGAAATCGCAACTGTTTTTCCTTCTATTGATTGCCCAATAGTCTTTAACATTTGTTGCGTAAAATAAACCACTCCGTAACCAGTAGCTTCAGGACGAATTAATGAACCTCCGTATGCCAAACCTTTTCCAGTTAACACACCAGTAAATTCGTTTCTTATTCTTTTATATTGACCAAACATAAAGCCAATTTCTCTTGCTCCAACACCAATATCTCCTGCAGGAACGTCGATATCTGGACCAATATGACGACATAATTCCGTCATGAATGATTGACAAAAACGCATAACTTCAGCATCTGATTTACCTTGAGGATCAAAGTCAGAACCACCTTTACCACCACCCATAGGAAGTGTTGTTAAACTGTTTTTAAATACTTGCTCAAAAGCTAAAAACTTAAGAACTGATAAATTTACAGTCTGGTGAAATCGAATTCCTCCTTTATAAGGACCAATAGCAGAATTCATTTGAATACGAAATCCTCTGTTAACCTGGATTTCTCCTTTATCATCTACCCATGGCACTCTAAAAATAACTGAACGCTCTGGCTCAGCCATTCTTAATAACACATTCTTCCCGTCATACTTTTTTTCATTTGCAATAAAAGGCATAACTGTTTCAGCAAATTCTCTTACTGCTTGTAAAAATTCAGGCTCATTTGGATTTTTGGCTTCAATAAGAGCCATAAAATCATTGATTTTTTGTTCCATTATTCTATAAAACTTGTAAATAAACTAATTCAATAATTATGTTTTTTTACTTAAATTCTATTTTTCCTAAAATTTAAGTCGACAAATATACATTATAAAAGTTAGTTGTTATATTTTTAATAAAAAATTATAATTTATGTGATAAAATATTTGTCATTTCTTGTGTTTAAAATTTTATAATTCAAGAAAAATAGTCTTTTTTTTTTTGAAGTGTGTTTAGTTTTTATATATTTGTCCGATAATGGAAATTTTTTACAAATGACTAAAAAAATTAAAACCCTACTTATAATGCTTTTAGGAGTAAATTTCTCCATGATGGCGCAATTTGGCTTCTCTCACGAAGTTGGTGCTTTTGTAGGAGGAGTGGCAATGCAATCTGATTTTGGTGTTAGACATGATTTTGAAACTAATGCAGGAAATACCGGTTTTGGTGTTGGGTTAGTTCACTACATGAATTTTGCTTATCGTGCAGAATGTAACTGTTACACTCCCGAAACATATTTTAACGATCACTTTAAAGTACGTTCTGAACTTTCATATAATAGCACTCAATTGCAACACTTTGGTAAATGGGTAGATAGAAATTCTTTAACTGCAGCTCAATTAAGAGCTATGAAAGGAGAAGCTAAAGTTACTGATATTGGTATGCAATTAGAATTTTTTCCATTAAGTATTAGAGAATTTACAGCTACTGATGGTGCTTGGGCTCCATTTATTGGATTAGGTGCTCACTACTCTTTCTTTCAAAACGGAACTTATTCAGAACTTGGTCCAATGGATACTCCTTTATCAACTCCTATAAAATACTATGGCGCATGGTCTAAAGAAGGCGGAAGCACTTGGTCTGTAGTTTCTAGTGTTGGTACACGATATAAATTAACTGAGCTTTCTGATTTATTTGTAGAATTAAGATGGCAATACTATTTTTCTGACTGGGTAGATGGTTTAAATCCTGATCCTAAAATTTATACAGAAAACAAAGCGAACGATTGGAACTTATGGTTCCACTTTGGTTATATTTATTATTTAAATTAATAAAAATCAAACCATTATAAAAAATCCCGATTCTTATGAATCGGGATTTTTTGCATTATAGATTTACTATAATTTAAACGCTTGTTCTAAATCGGCTAGCAAATCTTCAATATCTTCAATTCCTACGCTCAAACGAACTAAATCATCTGAAATCCCAACTTCCTTTCTCTTATCTTCTGGAATAGAAGCATGTGTCATTAAAGCAGGATGATTTGCTAAAGATTCTACTCCGCCTAATGATTCTGCCAAAGTAAATACTTTTAAATTTTCTAAGAATTTAATCGCATCTTCTTTTTTACCTGATTTAAAAGTAAATGTTACCATTCCTCCAAAACCACTCATTTGCTTTTTAGCAATTTCATGAAACGGATGAGAAGCTAAACCAGGATAATAGACTCTTTCCACTAAAGAATGATTATCTAAATATGCCGCTACTTTTTCACCGTTTTCACAATGACGTTGTACACGTAAGTGCAATGTTTTGATTCCTCTTAAAACCAAGAAAGAATCCATTGGCCCTAAAGTTGCTCCGGTTGCGAATTGTTTAAAATGTAATTCTTCGCCTAATGCTTTGTCTTTAATAATTAAAGCGCCTGCAATAACATCAGAGTGACCTCCTAAATATTTGGTTGCTGAATGCATTACAATATCAGCACCTAAATCTAATGGTTTTTGTAAATAAGGCGTTGCAAATGTGTTATCAACAGCAAACAAAATAGTATGCTTTTTAGTGATTTGAGCAATCGCAGCAATATCTGCTAATTTCATTAATGGATTTGTTGGTGTTTCTACCCAAACCAATTTTGTGTTTTCATTGATTAACGATTGGAATTTCTCCAAATCATTCATATCCACAAAATGAAATTTGATACCGCTATCTTTATATAATCTTGTAAACAATCTGTACGTTCCGCCATATAAATCATCCATTGCAATGATTTCGTCACCAGCTTTGAACATGCGTAATAAACAATCAGTTGCGGCTAAACCAGATGAAAAAGCCAAACCTTTTGCTCCATTTTCTATACTTGCTAAAGCGTCTTCTAAAGCCGTTCTTGTTGGGTTTGCTGCTCTACTATATTCGTAATCACCCACTGGTTTCCCTGGACTTGTTTGCACATAAGTCGATGTTTGAAATACAGGAGGCATTACGGCTCCCGTTACTTTTTCATGATGTTGCCCACCATGTATCGTTTTTGTATTGAATTTCATCTTTTAAAAAAATTTTTACAAAGGTAAATAAAAGTTGTTTGATGCTGCTTCTTGAATCGTTAACAATTCGCTAAATATATTTCTTAATCGACATCATAATTCCTAAATGAACACCTTCATGATAATTATTAAAAGCGATGGCTTCTGTAAAAGTGCCTAAATAAAATCCGGTTTTGGTTTGATACGGATGAAATTCTTTGAAAATTCCGGCTTCAAAATCAGATTTTGTTTTTTCAACCATTTCTAAAAGGAATTTTTTAATTTCATCTACTTCGGCTTTAGTAGTTTTTCCATCTGGGCGCGAACCATTTTGATATTTCTCAAAAAGTGAATCCGAAATATGCATTGGCAAACCTGATAAAGCATAAACCAATTTCTGTTGGGAAACAATAATATGACCAATGTTCCAAATCAAATTATTGCTCATTCCGGTTGGAATTGTATTCAACTGTTCTAACGAATAATTGTCTAAAAAATTCTTGTATAAGTTCCGACTGGTTTCCCAAATTCTAAAAGTTGCTTCCATTTCTAATTTTTTTATAAAATTACTGATTTTTAGAATTCAAAAGGCTGTATTTTTGTGCCAGAAAATGAAAAACTAATAAAATGAACAAAATATACTATTTGGCTTCTTGTGATACGTGTCGAAAAATCATCAAATCATTGCCGAACTCTAATAAATTAACGTTTATTGATATTCGCCAAAATCCAATTTCGGAAAGTGATTTGGAAGAAATGTACCAACTTTCGGGAAGTTACGAAGCGCTTTTTAGCAAAAAAGCACAATTGTATAAATCGTTAGGTTTAAAAGATAAAAATCTAACTGAAGCCGATTACAAAAAATACCTTTTAGAACATTACACGTTTTTGAGTCGTCCTGTCGTTCTTTTTAATGATGAAATTTTTATTGGGAACACGCAACCCAATGTTCTTAAATTAACAAAAGCCCTTCAAAGTGTCTAAAAGAAGTTGGGCGTTATTTGCCGCTACCTTAGTTTCCATCATTTACGGTGTAACATTTACAATTGCTAAAGATGTTATGCCTAAATACGTTGACGCTTTCGGATTTATTGTAATGCGTGTTGGCGGTTCGGTGGTATTGTTTTGGTTAATTTCATTTTTTGGACCCAAAGAAAAAATCGCCAAAGAAGATTTCCCTCGAATTGTTGCTGCTGCATTCTTCGGCGTAGCTTTCAATATGCTGACTTTTTTCAAAGGATTAAGTTACACTTCTCCTATTATGGGAGCCGTTTTAATGGTAACTACTCCTATGATTGTACTTGTTTTATCAGCTTTCATTATGAAAGAACGGATGGAAAACCGTAAAGTTATAGGGATTATTTTAGGTTTAGCCGGAACAACAACATTAATTCTCTATGGAAAATCAATGGTAAATGCTCCTAATGCATCATTAGGAAATTTATTGGTTTTTGTTAATGCGGTTTCTTACGGGTTTTACCTCATCATCGTGAAGAAATTAATGGATGAATACAACGCATTTACTTTCGTAAAATGGATTTATACATTTGGTTTTTTGATGGTCTTACCTTTTGGTTGGAACGAATTTCAAGCCATAGATTTTGCTAATTTACCAATGGATATTTTTTGGAAAATAGGCTTTGTAGTTGTGTTTTCAACCTTCTTAACTTATTTACTAAATTTAATTTCCATGCGCGAACTAAAACCAACAACCGTAGCTGTTTTTATATATTTACAACCTCTTTTCGCCACCATTTTCGCCGTAAGTTTAGGAAAAGACGATTTGAGTTTAGTGAAATTGATATCAGCTGTGTTGATATTTGTTGGTGTTTATTTAGTAACGCAGAAAAAGTAGGCAGTCTCGGTTGACAGTCACAGTATAGGACTGAAAACTGCGACTGTGACTGAAAACTTTTTCTTATCTTTGAAGACATTTTTATAAAATATATGATACAATCCATGACGGGTTTTGGGAAAGCTTCTTTGCAATTACCAACCAAAAAAATTACCGTAGAAATCAAATCGCTAAACAGTAAAGGTTTAGACTTAAATACACGTATGCCATCGGTTTTTCGTGAAATGGAATTAGGTTTACGCAATCAAATTTCGCAACGTTTAGAGCGTGGAAAAGTTGATTTTTCGCTTTATGTAGAAGTAACTGGCGAAGAAACGACTTCAAAAATCAATGTGCCAATTATAAAAGGGTATATCAACCAAATGAAAGCGGTTATTCCAACAGCAGATGAAACGGAATTAATGAAAATGGCGGTTCGTATGCCCGATGCTTTAAAAACAGAGCGCGACGAAATCGATGAAAACGAATGGAAGCAAATCCAAACCGTGATTGATGAAGCCCTAGAAAACATCGCTAATTTTAGAAAAGATGAAGGTGCTTCTTTAGAAAAAGAATTCCAATTGCGTATTGGTAATATCAATAATTTAATGAACGAAGCGGTTTCTTACGATGCTGAACGCGTTGAAACTGTAAAAACTCGTTTACGCACCGCTTTAGACGAACTAAAAGTAAATGTAGATGAAAATCGTTTCGAACAAGAATTGATTTTTTATTTAGAAAAATACGACATTACCGAAGAAAAAGTGCGTTTAGGCAACCATTTGAACTATTTCTTAGAAACTTTAAATGGAACAGAAGCCAACGGAAGAAAATTAGGTTTCATTACCCAAGAAATGGGAAGAGAAATCAATACCATGGGTTCTAAATCCAACCATACCGAAATGCAAAAATTGGTGGTGATGATGAAAGATGAATTGGAAAAAATTAAGGAACAAGTATTAAACGTTTTATAGTTTAAGCCACAGATTACACGAATTTTCACGGATTAAAATCGTTATAATCCTATAATCCGTGGCAAAAATAACAACACAATGACTAAAGGAAAATTATTAGTATTCTCTGCGCCATCAGGTTCAGGAAAAACCACTATAGTAAGACATTTATTAGCCCAACCTGATTTGAATCTTGAATTTTCAATTTCATGTACAACACGCGAACCACGCGGCGAAGAAGTACATGGAAAAGATTATTACTTTATTGCTTGGGACGAATTCAAAAAGCATATTAAAGCGGAAGATTTCGTGGAATGGGAAGAAGTATATACCGATAATTTCTACGGTACTTTAAAAGCCGAAGTAGAACGCATCTGGGCTTTAGGAAAACACGTAATTTTTGATATTGACGTAGCAGGCGGATTGCGAATAAAAAGCAAATTTCCAAACGAAACCTTAGCTGTTTTTGTAAAACCGCCAAGCGTTGACGAATTAAAACGTCGCCTAAAACAACGTTCTACAGAAAGTGAAGACAAAATCAACATGCGCATTGCAAAAGCTTCTGTAGAATTAGCAACCGCACCTCAATTTGACACTATCATAAAAAATTATGATTTAGATGTGGCAAAAGAAGATGCATACAAATTGGTAAAGGATTTTATAAATAAAGAGTAATTAGTAAAAAGTGATTAGTAATTAGCTTAAAATGAATGAAATAAAATCATATAAAGATTTATTAATTTGGAAAAAAGGAATTACAATTGTAAAATTAGTTTATCAACTTGTAAAAATTTTTCCTCAAGAAGAAATGTATGCGCTTTCAAGTCAATTAAAAAGAGCTTCTGTATCAATCCCTTCAAATATTGCCGAAGGTTATGGTAGAAATACAGATAAATCATTTAGTCACTTTTTAGACATTGCTAGAGGTTCTTTATTTGAAATTGAAACACAATTAATTATTGCGAAAGAATTAGGGTTTATTACAAATTTCGAATTATTTCAAGAATTATTAAACCAAATTGAAGAAGAGTCAAAGATGATTAACGCTTTTTCTAAAACACTTAAAGCTAATCACTAATCACTTTTTACTAATCACTAAAATAATGAAAATCGGATTGTATTTCGGAACGTTTAATCCCATTCACATTGGGCATTTAATTATTGCCAATCACATGGCAGAGCATTCTGATTTGGATCAAATTTGGATGGTCGTTACACCACACAATCCTCACAAGCAGAAAAATACGTTGTTAGATGATTACCATCGTTTACACATGGTGCATTTAGCCACCGAAGATTACCCAAAAATCCAACCTTCGGATATAGAATTCAAATTACCGCAGCCGAATTATACCGTAAATACCTTAGCGCATTTACAAGAAAAATTTCCAAAACACGCATTTTCCTTAATCATGGGTGAAGACAATTTGAACTCACTCCACAAATGGAAAAACTACGAAGTTATTCTGCAAAACCATGATATTTATGTCTATCCGCGACTAAATTCAGGTGAAATTGACGACCAATTTGTAAATCATGCAAAAATTCATAGAGTTGGCGCACCTGTGATTGAATTGTCTTCTACTTTCATTCGCGAAAGCATTAAAAAAGGTAAAAATGTGATTCCAATGTTACCGAATAAAGTTTGGGAATACGTGGAACATAATTTGTTTTATAAGAAGTAAAAAGTTTTGAATTTTTTTGTATTTTTGAATAAACAATTGAAAACATGAGTGTTGCAACTAAAAAATCAGAATTATTAAAATGGTTATCTTCTGTAGAGGATGAAACCACTATTAACCAATTGGATAATTTTAGAAAACAACACAAAACATTTAATTTCCAAAAGGAATTAGAAACTGCGATTACCGCTGAAGAATTAAAAAAAAGAACCACTTCTTTTCTTAAATCTTTAGAATGGAAGAAATAGAAGTTTTCTACAAACCCGAAGTAGAACATTTTTTAAACGAATTAATTTATATTCTTTACAAAGAAAATTACTTTTCTTATTTGGAAAATGCTATTGATTACAAAGATAAAATCATTGATTTTGTTGAAGAAAATATCGCAAATTTTCCATACAAGAATACACCTTTACCTCTTTATTCATTAGGTTCAAAATACATATTCTATAATAGTAATTCAAGAACGACTTGGTATGTCTTTTTTGAAAATGAAGAGCATCAATATTTGATAACTTACATTACAAATAATCACTCTGAAGTTGCTAAATTTTTAAAGACTTAACATTCCTTTACCATTCGTTCCCAATCCCATTGCGTATCTTTGTCAATATGCTAAACTAATCCCGAAGCTTCGGGACAAAAGACAATTATTATGCTAAACTTCGAATTATACAATCCTGTAAATTATGTCTTTGGAAAAGGACAGATTGAAAAACTAACTGATTTAGTTCCAACAAACACTAAAATTCTTATCGCTTATGGTGGTGGAAGTATCTTTAAAAATGGTGTTTACGACCAAGTAAAAGCGGCTTTACCCAACCATGATATTGTGGAATTTGGTGGTATCGAACCGAATCCGCGTTTTGAAACTTTGATGAAAGCAGTAGAAATTATTCGTGCTGAAAAAATTGGTTTTATCTTAGCTGTTGGTGGCGGAAGTGTAATTGATGGTGTGAAATTTATTTCGGCAGCCGTTAATTTTGAAGGCGATGAAGCCGATATTTTAAAAAAACGTATTTTATTCAAAGATGTTTCTAAAGTAATTCCTTTTGGAACCGTTTTAACCTTGCCAGCAACAGGCTCAGAAATGAATTCAGGCGCTGTAGTTACGATTGAAGCTACGCAAGAAAAATTAACCTTAGGCGGGAGCGCTTTGTTTCCAGTTTTCTCCATTGTAGATCCAACAGTAATTACATCGTTACCAAAAAGACAATTACAAAACGGAGTTGTGGATGCGTTCACACACGTTATGGAGCAATATTTAACGTATACACACGATGCTTTATTACAAGACCGAATTTCAGAAAGTATTTTACAAACGTTAATCGAAATTGGTCCGGATGTAGTGGAAAATCCGAGTGATTATAAATTGGCTTCCAACTTTGTTTGGAGTGCTACCATGGCGTTGAATGGCTTGATTCAAAAAGGAGTTCCTTCCGATTGGGCAACGCACATGATTGGTCATGAATTAACGGCTTTATACGAAATTGACCATGCGAGAACATTGGCAATTATAGGTCCAAATTTATACCGCGTAATGTTCGATACGAAAAAAGATAAATTAGCTCAGTATGGGCAACGTGTTTGGAATATTCAAGGCAATTCAACTGAAGAAATTGCCGAGAAAGCAATCGAAAAAACAGTTGAATTCTTTCACAAAATGGGGATGAAAACCAAATTATCGGAAAACGCAGAAAATTACGAAAATACCGCTGATTTCATTGCCAATCGATTTGAAGAAAGAGGTTGGAAAGTATTGGGCGAAAAACAAAATATCACCATCGAAAAGGTAAAAGCAATCGTAGAAATGAGTTATTAAAATCGCTTCACGCAGACGTTTTTTGTAAATCCTTTTAAAATGATTATTTTTGATTTTCTAAATCGAAACACATAATGGAAAAAAAGCCAAAATTTGCAGTCATTGGAGGAGGAAGTTGGGCTACTGCAATTGCTAAAATGCTTTGTGAAAATCAAGACGAAATTGCTTGGTACATGCGAAGCACGTATGCTATTGAACATTTAAAACATCAAAAACACAACCCAAATTATTTAAGTTCGGTTGCGTTTGATACCAATAAATTAATACTTACAAACGACATCAACGAAGCGGTTGCTTACGCTGATTATGTGATTTTTGTAGTTCCTTCTGCTTTTTTAAGCAAAGAATTAGAAAGTTTAACCGAAAGTTTAGAAGGAAAAATCATTTTCTCTGCGATTAAAGGAATTGTTCCAGAATCGAGTTTAATTGTGGGTGAACATTTTCATACCAAATACGATATTCCGTTTGATAATATTGGGGTTATTACGGGTCCATGTCACGCAGAAGAAGTGGCTATGGAACGTTTATCGTACTTAACCATTGCTTGTAGCGATAGAAAAAAAGCCAAATATGTGGCTAAAAATCTAAGCTCACACTACATCAAAGCAAAAACTACGGATGATATTATTGGAACAGAATATGCTGCCGTTTTAAAGAACATTTATGCTATTGCAGCGGGAATGGCACATGGTTTAGGTTATGGCGATAACTTTCAAGCGGTTTTGATGAGTAATGGTATTCGCGAAATGAAGAAATTCATTCGTAAAGTGCATAAAATGAAACGAAACATTAATAATTCGGCTTATTTGGGCGATTTATTGGTGACAGGATATTCGGTATTTTCAAGAAATAGAATGTTTGGAAACATGATTGGAAAAGGCTATACCGTAAAATCGGCTCAAATGGAAATGAGTATGATTGCAGAAGGATATTATGCGGTAAAAAGTGCTTATAAATTAAACCAAGAATATGGTGCCGATACACCAATTATTGATGCTGTTTATAAAATATTATACGAAAATAAAGACGCTAAAACTGTTTTTAAAGCTTTAACAGATAAATTAAATTAAATTACCTTTTTAGGTTGCTTAAAAATGTAAACAATTGCTTTTTATTTGTTTACATTTTTTTTTAACTAATTCATTTTACTCGTCATATTATTAGAATATTAGGATAAAACAATGGACAACTTAATAAATCACCCTGGAATTATTGCTGCTTTTACTATCGTGATTTTAGCAATGCTAATTCTTGATTTAGGGGTTTTAAATAAAAAAAGTCATGTGGTTTCTAATCGTGAGGCGACTATTTGGTCCCTAATATGGATTTCACTTTCCATGGGATTCAGTGGAATTATCTACCACTACATGGGAGCTGAAAAATTCATGCAGTTTCAAGGCGCTTATTGGATTGAAAAAGCACTTTCAGTAGATAATTTATTCGTATTTATCTTGGTTTTTGGCTATTTCAATGTGGCTAAAGAAGCCCAACACAAAGTATTGTTTTGGGGTGTAATTGGTGCTTTGGTATTTAGAGCCATTTTTATTTTTACAGGTGTTTGGTTGCTAAATTACACCTATTTACCCGAAATGGAACTTTTTGGACAAGTCGTTAAAATCAACTATTTGTTATTTATTTTCGGAATTATTCTAATTGTTGCCGGAATAAAATCGGGCTTTAGTAATGAAGAAGACGATGGAAGTAAAGATTTTAGTAAAAGTGCTGGTTCTAAATTTGTACATAAGTTTTTTAAAGTAAGCCCAAATTTTGATGGCGATAAATTTTTCACTGTTAAAAACGGAATTAAATTGGCAACTCCTTTGTTTGTTGTTGTAGCAATTGTAGAACTTACCGATTTATTATTTGCGGTAGACAGTATTCCTGCGATTTTTGCAATCGCACCAGATGATCCGTTTATTTTATACACCTCTAATATTTTTGCGATTTTAGGATTGCGTTCGTTGTATTTTTTGTTGGCGAACTTTATGTACATGTTCAGCAAATTGAAATACGGATTGGCTTTTATATTGGCTTTTATAGGAATAAAAATGATTGTAGCGCCTTTTTATCATATTGAAACATCATTTTCTTTAATGGTGGTAGGTTGTGCGCTTTTATTGTCTGTAATCGCTTCTTTGTTATTTCCTGATAAGGATTAAATATTTGAACTCAATATTAAACCGCAGATTCGCAGAAATAGTTTAATAAATCTGCGAATCTGCGGTCACTTTTTAGCTTTTACTTGATAGTAATCTCATCTACAAAAATAAACGCATCGCCACCAAAACCTTGATGCCAATCGGGTAATTTACCGAAATTTTTGGCGATTACTTTTACGTAACGCGCTTTTTTTCCTTTGTTTTCGTTTGAGGTAAAATTTAGAATCGTATTTTCTTCTAATTTTGGATCTAACGTATTGTTTACCGAACCGAAATACGTAAAATTCACATTATCTTCCGAAATATAATAATCAACTTTCGTTGGCATTAAAATCCAAGAACGTTGGTCTTGTAAAAAACGGGCTGAAATTTCAGTAATATTTTTCACTTCTTTTAAATCGACAACCGCTTCAAAATCCTGACTTTGGTAGCCTTGCCAATCGCCTTTTCTCCAGTTTTCTGTTCCTAAAATACCATCTAACAACCCTTCTGGACCACCTGCATGATATTGCGGATTATAAACTGATTTGATGTTGATGCTGTAGTTGTTTAGTTTTTTAAAGAAGGTAGCGGAAATAGTGTTGCTTTGTCCTTCTTTTGTTTTTACATAAGCTTCAACAGTTGAAGTTTGCGATATTTCAAAAGATTTTGTGTATTTAACGAACATTTTCTTTGCCAAATGGTCATCTTTATCATTAATCATGAAATATATCTCATCATTTGAATTTTGAGATTTCATTTCTATCTTAAATTTATCTTTAAAAGCTTTGCTTTCTGCTTGAATTACTGGAACTGGGGTAATACTCTCATATGTGAGAATTTGATTCCAATCAATATCTTCAGAAGATTCAATTTCTTTCTCTTGTTGAATCGCTTTTTGTTTGTCGATTATTCTTTGTTCTTCTGAAATTTCAACCTTTTCAAAACCTTCAAGATTTAATACTATTTTATCAAAATATAAATCGTTTTCATAATGATGAATAATACTTCCAGGACAAACTGGATATTCTCCTAAAACACTCAACACATACCAAGCGCTCATTTGACCACAGTCTTCATTTCCAATTAAACCATCTGGCGTATTGGTGTAAAAATTATCTAAAATGTATTTTACTTTTTTATTTGTTTTTTCTGGTTTTCCAATATAATTATACAAATAAGCCATGTGATGACTTGGTTCGTTTCCGTGTGCATATTGCCCAATTAAACCGGTTACATCGACTTGTTCTCTACCTGTGGTTTTGCTTTCGCTGTTGAACATTTCGTCGAGTTTAGCTTCAAAATTTTCAGGGCCACCATAAGCTTGAATCATGCCGTAAACATCCTGTGGAACGAAAAACGAGTATTGCCATGAATTCCCTTCGGTAAAATTGTTGTTGACTTCTCTTGGATCAAAAGGTTTGTCCCAACCTCCGTTTTTCTTTGGACGCATGAAACCGGTTTCCCAATCGAAAATGTTTTTCCAATTTTGAGAACGTTTCATGAAATATTGGTAATCTTCTTGCTTGTTTAAAAGTTGCGCCATTTGAGCAATACACCAATCGTCATAAGCATATTCTAAGGTTTTGGAAACACTTTCGTGTTCGTCATCTATCGAAATGAAGCCGTTTTTCTTATAAGCATCCAAACCTAAAACATCACGCATGGCTGAAGCTTTACTCGCTTCAAAGGCTTTTTCGTAATCAAAACCTTTTATCCCTTTTACCATCGCATCCGCAATTACAGAAACGGAATGGTAGCCAATCATACAATCGGTTTCATTGGAAGCTAATTCCCAAACCGGTAATCTGCCACCTTGTTCGTATTGTTTGATAAAGGTATTGATGTAATCGGAAGTTCGTTTTTTATCAATCAACGTGTACAACGGATGTGCGCCTCTAAACGTGTCCCACAACGAAAAAACCGTGTAATAATCAAATCCTTCGGCAACATGAATTTTATTGTCTCTACCGCGATATTTTCCATCTAAATCTTGTGCAATATTCGGTTGCATCATCGTGTGATACAAAGCCGTGTAGAAAATCGCTAACTTATCTTTATCATCGGAAGTGACTTCAATTTTTGATAATTCTTTGTTCCAAAGTGCGATAGCTGCTTTATGTGCTTTATCGAAATCCCAATGTTTGATTTCGGAACTGTTTAATTTGGCTCCTTCATAACTCGTTGGTGAAAGCGACACTTTTACGAGAATTTTTTCGCCTTTTTTGACTTGTTTTGAGAAAATTAAAGCCAATTCAGTTCCTTTGTATATTCCTTCTAACTTTGTGTTTTCCTTGTTTTCTTCTTTAACCAGATTGACTTTCAAAGGAATATTAAATTCTATTCGAGCGTAAACATATTGATCTCTTGCCCAAGCTTCGCTTCTTCTCAAAATTTCAATGGTTGTTGGATTTACAATTCGGACTTCACCAAATAATAATTTATCACGATGATTCAAATCTAAAATAATATTCGCTTGACCTTCTTTGTTAAACGTATATTCATGAAAACCTACGCGAGTTGAAGTGGTTAAACGCACATCGATATTATGTTTGTCTAATTTCACAGAATAAAATCCAGCGGAAGCTTTTTCATTGGCATGCGAAAAAGTAGAAGAATACACTTTATTATCAAACGAAGGCTCACCCATAGTAGGCATCAACATGATATCACCATAATCCGAAACACCAGTTCCGTTCAAATGCGTGTGCGAAAATCCGTAAATCAAATTATCTGAATAATGATACCCGCCACAGCCATCCCAACTCCCATCAATACGCGTATCAGGAGAAAGTTGTACCATTCCGTAAGGCACGGTAGCGCCAGGAAATGTATGTCCGTGACCGCCTGTTCCAATAAATGGGTTGACGTGTCTGGCAAAATCTTGTGCTTGGGAAAAAGTAATTGATAAAAAGGCTAAAATAATAAGAAATGGTTTCATGTTGTATTGTTGAAAAAATTTCTTAAAGGTAAAAATATTTTCTTTTTTAGAGAGAGTAAACTCACATTTTATAGATTATATAAAATCAAAACCGCAGATTCGCAGATTTAGTATTTAATCTGCGAATCTGCGGTAAATTTTTAAAATCTAATTCGCGAAAACGCCTCTTTTGTTGATAATTGGTAAATCGGCAGTGGCTTTCTCGTTGATGGAATTGGTTCTAAAAACGAAGGTTTTATCGAATAATTGACCGTTTGAGAAATACGATAACATGAATTCGTTATTCAATTGTAAAACGTTGTTTTCTAACAATTCAACTTTAACGGCGGTTCTTGGTTCAACTTTGGCAAACGCATGACGAAATGTTCCTGTTTTTCGTTCTTCGCCACTGATTAAACCATAAGCTCGTGAAACTACCATAGCCATTTCTAGCAAATCATCGGTATCGTTTATTAAATAAGCATACCAAGAATTTTCCATAAAATCGTCGTTCCATTCTTGAAAAGCAACAATGTGAACGTTTGCTACTTTTGGGATGATAATGTCTTTTTTCATTTTGCCACGAAGCCACAAAGGCTCAAAGTTTTTATTCTCTTAATGTGATTCCTAATAAAGTTGGAATATTGATTATATACTCGATTTGAATTGCTCTAAGAAACGCACGTCGTTTTCATAAAACATACGGATATCACCAATTTGGTACAACAACATGGCAATACGTTCTACTCCCATTCCGAAAGCAAAACCGGTGTGTTCGTCTGGATTGATACCGCAGTTTTTCAATACGTTTGGATCTACCATTCCGCAACCACCAATTTCTAACCAACCCGTTCCTTTGGTAATTCTGTAATCGGTTTCGGTTTTTAATCCCCAATAAATATCGATTTCAGCACTTGGTTCTGTAAATGGGAAATACGATGGACGTAAACGAATTTTCGATTTTCCGAACATTTCTTTCGTAAAGTACAATAACGTCTGTTTTAAGTCGGCAAACGAAACGTCTTTGTCAATATACAAACCTTCCACTTGATGGAAAATACAGTGCGAACGCGAAGAAACTGCCTCGTTACGAAATACTCTTCCTGGAGAAATCGTACGAATTGGCGGTTTGTTGTTTTCCATATAACGCACTTGCACTGATGAAGTGTGTGTTCTCAACAAAACATCAGGATTGGTTTGAATGAAAAACGTATCCTGCATATCTCTTGCTGGATGGTATTCTGGTAAATTTAATGCAGTAAAATTGTGCCAATCGTCTTCTATTTCTGGACCTTCAGACACGTTGAAACCAATGGTTGAAAAAATATCAATCATTTGGTTTTTTACAATAGAAATTGGGTGGCGCGAACCAATGTTCATAGCTTCTCCCGGGCGCGTAGTATCGCCGTAAATTCCTTTTGCTTCTTCTTTATTTTCTAAAGCGTCTTGAATGGCTTTTACCTTTTCTTCCGCCGAAGTTTTCAATTCGTTAATTACTTGACCAAATTCTTTCTTTTGTTCGTTTGGAACATTTTTGAATTCGGCAAAAAAATCTTTCAACAAGCCTTTACTTCCTAAATATTTAATTCGGAAGGCTTCTAATTGTTCTTTATTATCGGTTTGAAAAGCTTTTACTTCTTCAATATGGGCTTTAATCGTTTCTGTCATCGCTCGTTGTATAAAGGTGCAAATTTAGTAAAAAGTTGGGAGTTGGAAGTTGGAAGTTAGGAGTTTTTTAAGTTAGCAATCTCGGTCACAGTTTTCAGAATTTACAAATTTGCTAACTGCGACTGAAAACTAATCTATCAACTCTTTCTCTAAAAAGTAGCTTACGATGGCTTCTTTCATTAAAACAGATTGCTCACCCGCTTTTAACGGTGGTAATTCTTCTTTTATTTTGTAATGTGGCCAACCATCATTATCAAAATAATCAAATTCATAATATCCGTAAGGTTCTAGTAACCTACAAATAGCAATATGCATCAGGTTTACTTTCTCGTCTTTTTTAAAGGCTACATTAATTTTTCCTAATTCTTGAACGCCTATTAGATAAATAATTCCTTCTAAATCAAGGTCTTCTCCACTCGAAAATCGAGTAGATAATATGTTGATAACGCTTTCCCAGCGTTGTTTTAATTGTTCGTCTCTTGACATTTTCTATGGTTTTGGGTAATGGGTGATGGGCAATGGGTTTCTTTGACCAATTACTGATAACCAATTACCAAATTTCATGCAAAGATAACAACAGAAAACGAGTTTCAACAATTCTTTTATCTTTGTTCTTTATTCTATTTTCTTTTTATATGAATTTTATTGATATTGTATTTGCAGTTTTATTAGGTTTTTCGGTTTATAAAGGATTAAAAAACGGACTTTTTGTTGAAGTGGCTTCGTTTGTAGCTTTGATTTTAGGAATTTATGTCGCAATTAAATTTTCGAGCTTAATTGGCGGGGTCTTTAGTGATTATGTGCCAAGCTGGAATCCGAAATACATAGAAATAACGGCTTTTATCATTACGTTTTTACTGGTGGTGATTGGTATTCATTTAAGTGCAAAAATTTTAACCAAATTAGCTGATTTTGCTTTTTTAGGTTGGATTAACAAATTGGCTGGTGTGATTTTTAGTTTGTTAAAAACGATTTTAGCATTAAGTGTTGTGCTTTTCATTTTTGAGAAAATTAATATTGACAACATGCTGCTTTCTAAAGAAACACAAGAGAATTCGATATTTTATAATCCAATTCAGAATATTTCAAAAGCGATTTATCCTACGATTGAAGGTTGGTATGATAGTTTGAAGTCGGAAGTTGCAAGTGAGGAGTAAAAGCTTCTATAAGTTCATCCTAACAAACCTAAATTCTGATTACTAAAAAACTGAACACTGAAAACTACTTCTTTACTTCTTTAATTGCATCTTTGTCAATCCACGCTTTTGTTTTGTCAGTAAGTTCTACTTGTTTCCAGTTGCCTAACGTTTCTAAAACGAAGACTTTTGTGCCTTCATGAAGGGTTACTACGTCTTCGGAACTGTTTTTTGGTTCAGCTTTTAAAGTAGTAACTTCTGCAAAAATGATGGCTGGGTTGTAATTGGAATCGTATTTCTTTTGTAAAAAAGCAGAAAAAACGGTTACACCAATTCCGATTAAAAACAACAGAAAAAAAGTAAAAAAAGTACGTTTTAAAAACACGGTATTTCCGAAATAATAGCCTAAAAAGGATAGTAAACTCAAAAACGCAATAAAAACAGCTGTCCAAGCCCAAGTATCATAATGCAATTTAGAGACAAATTCTTTTACCATTTTCTTAAAACCGACTTCTGGAACAATTTTAACATCATCAATAGCCATTTTTTGCGCAAAAGACAGATTGGTTAGAATCGCTTCGTCATCTGGGTTTAAAAGCAATGCTTTTTCGTAATTGTAAATCGATGGCGCTACTTTTCCTAATTTGTAATAGCAATTGGCCATGTTAAAATACAAATCGGCCGATTCGTTGCCTTGATTTACAATGCTTTCGAAAGATTGTACTGCTTGTTCGTAATCGCCTTTGTTGTACAAATCGTTTGCTTTTTTAAAAGTAGCGTCGATTGATTCGTTTGCTAAAGCGAATTGAAATGTTAGTATGAAAAGGAGAATGTATTTTTTCATAATTTATTTGTTAAACCAATCTTGTATCTAAATTAATCCTTTTTGAGATGCTGAAACGAGTTCAGCAGGACAAGTTCCTATTTTGTGGTTAAATTTGTTTTTCAAGTTCCGTAATTATTTCGATAGCTCTATCAAAATCATTGTTCATGGCAGTGTCGGTTGCAGGTGCATATCTTGCAAATTCGCAATCGTTCATTAATTCCATAAACTGATTGACACTGATTTCAGATGCATTTTTATTTTGTAATATTTCAATAATATTTTCTTTACTCATTTCAACCGTTTCAATATGCAATTTGGCTTTTAAGAAATTGTGTAATGCTTTTTCCATTGCCATATAAAATGGTACTTTATCTCCCATTTGTTTTTTAGCTTCTGATAAATATTTCTTAACTAATTTGTTGTTTCTTCGAACTCTGTTTCCAAAAGCATCGGCATCTTTAGCTTCTTTTTGTTTTCTAGCAATCATTACAATTGGAATCAAAAACAAAGGCGCTAACAACAATGAATAAAATAAGCCCGAACCTAAGAAATCTTTTTTATGAACCGAAGCAAACTCAGATTTTAATTTATTGTATTGAAATACATCTTTTTTGATAACTTCTTGCTTATTAGTTGCTTTTTGATTGGAAACGATTGTTCCGTCACCTTCTAAAACATCAATTGTTATTTCATTTGATGTAATCGTTTTATAAGACTTAGTTGTTAAGTCATAATACGAAAAAACAATAGGTTTAATCGTGTATTTTCCTTTAAATTGTGGTATTATGGTATACTTGTCTGAAATTTTTCCTGCCATTCCGGTAACAGGTGTTTCCACATTTTCAGTATGTGCAGGTTCGTACATTTCAATAGCACTTGGCACAACCGGTTTAGGCAATGTGAATAATTTTAAATTTCCTTTTCCAGAAACACTTATTTCCAAATCTAGAGATTCTCCGGCTTTTAAAGTAGTTTTTGATGGTTTAACAACAAAATCAAATTTTCCAACTGCACCGGTAAATCCTTCTGGTTTTCCGTTTTCGGGAAGTGGTTTTACGTTGATAGTTTGTACTCCTGTTGAAAGTGATTTTTGAACTACACTCATTTCATATTGTCCGAAAAAATCTCTTCTACCTGTTGGTACTTCGGCATCAATATCAATTTTAAAAGGCTCTATTTTTTTGGCTCCCGCTTCTAAAGGATACAGTATAACTTTTCTCAAGACCACCATACTAAAGTCTTTCCCGTTGAATTTTCCGCGTTCAGCCGTAAGTTGTTTCATATCGATATACTGACTCCAAAAATCTTCATATTTTGGCGCAATAAAATTTCTAAAATTACCAACAGTAGATCTTGGCTCAAAATACAATTTATAAATTACGGTTACAGGCTCGTTTACAAACGGATTCTTAGTAGACATCTCGGCTACTAAATGAATTCCTTCTCCAAAATTTGCATTGTTTTGCTGGCCAGGATAAGTTGGCATTTGAATAGGATCAGTAATGGTAATCTTAATGGGTGCCGATTTATATGTAGTTTCGTTATATTGAATTGATGCTGCACCAATTGTAAAAACGCCTTTTTTTATTGGAGTTAAATAATAGATTACTTGTGTAGAAATTTCTCTTTTTTGAGACACTTTTCCGTTTACTACGGTTATAGATGTTTGGTTTCCTCGGTTAATAAAAGGACCTTCGGTTTTGAAACCTGAAATTTTTGGTGGTTCAAAATTATCTCCTTCATTATTTATAGAAAAAACCAACTGAATTCGTTCATTTAAACCATAAGAAGATCTTTCTGTTTGCGCTTCAAATTTTACTTGTGCGGAAACAGCATTATATAATAATGAGAATAATAAAATTAAAATTGTTTTTTTCATGAATTACCAATCTTTTTCATTTGAAACCGGACGCGCTTTTACTTTTTTAGCATTTACTTTGTCCTGCACTTTCTTTTCTGCATTGTTAACTGCATCTAAAATATTATCGATACGTTGTTTGTCGGCACCACTAGGTTTTGGATTTTCTTTTTCATCTTCTTTTTTCTCTCCGTCGCCCTTGTCTTTATCTTTATTCTGATCTTTTTTATTGTCTTTATCAGAATTTCCTTTGTCGTTTTTATTGTTTTCTGGTTGTGGTTTTTTGTCGTTACCACCTTTGTTTTTATCATTATCACCTCCTTTTGGTGGCGGATTTTCTTTTTTCTTTCTTTTAGCTAAAGCATAATTATAACGCGTTTCTTCGTCAAATGGATTATTTCGCAAAGCATTTTTGTAGGCATCAACCGCAGCATCATAATTTTTATCTAACATAAATGTATTGCCTAAATTATGATATATTCGGTGCTTTTCTGTTTTTGTTTTTGCCGTTTCTAGTGCTTGAATGTATTTAATTTGCGCTTCGCCTTGCTGATTTTGTCTGTAAATACTATTTCCTAAATTATATCCTGCAGTTGCTTTTTTGGGAGATTTTTTAGATTCAGTTACTCGATAATCAGCTTCTGCATCTGTATACTTTTTTTGTTCAAATGATTGATTTCCATTATACAAATTTTTATCGCTTTCTTGACTAAAAAGCATTCCGCTAACTAATAAAACTACTAAATAAACTATCTTATGCATGTTTTTTTTCATTAAATAAGTTTAACTTTTGTACCCAATTTGTTTTTTTCTCTAATAGAAAAACATCTACAAGAAGTAATAAAAATCCTAAACCTAAAAACCATTGATATTGCGATTCATAATCGGCTATTTGTTGCGATTCGAATTCTGTTTTTTCAATTTTATCTAATTGTTTTTTTACTTCTTCAACTACCTCTTTTGTAGAAGAACCAAAAATGTATTTTGACTTTGTTTTGGTTGCGATATTTTTTAAAACGTCGGGATATAATTTTGTTATAACATTTTCACCATTTTGATCTTTTTTATATGATGAAATAGTTCCTTTGTTATCTTTTAAAGGAATTAATGCACCTTTTTCTGTTCCTACACCAATAGTTAAAATGCGAACTCCTTTTTCTTTGGCTAAATCTATAGCCTCAGAAGCTCCTTCGCCATGATCTTCTCCGTCTGAAACCAATATAATTAGCTTGCTTGTATCTTTTACATCAAAGTAATCTACAGCTAATTTTATAGCATCATTAAATGCCGTTCCTTGAGAAGAAACCATATTCGTATTCATGCTTTGCAAATACATTTTAGCAATACTATAATCGGTTGTCATAGGTAAAATAGGATAAGCACTTCCGGCATAGCCTACAATTCCAACTCTATCATTCCCTAATTGATTAATAATTTGCGATACGAGTTGTTTTGTTTTTTCTAAACGGTTTGGTTTAATGTCTTCTGCCAACATACTTTTTGAAATATCAACTGCAAAAACAATGTCGATACCTTGTCGTTTAACCGTTTCCATTTTTGTTCCCATTTTTGGGTTTACAATAGCAATTATAACACAAACTAATGCTAATAATAGAATAATGATTTTTAAAACAGGTTTAAAAGTCGATTTTTCTGGGCTTAATTTTTGAAATAATTCTAAGTCTGAAAACGCAGCTTGCTTTTGTTTTTTCCAAATTAAATTGAATACAAAAAGTGCTACTATAACCGGTATTAGTAGTAATAAATAAAAGTATTTTGGATTTTCTAACTCAAACATTTTCTCTCTTTCTAAACGATTCCTCTAAAAACTGAATTTCTCAATAACATTTCAACTCCTAATAAAACAAAAGCAATTAACACAAATGGCTTATATTTTTCATCATAGTTGTAGAATTTTTTCTCATCTATTTCAGTGGTTTCTAATTTGTTTATTTCGTCGTAAATGGCTTGTAATTTTTTATTTGACGTAGCTCTAAAATATTTAGCATCAGTGTTTTTTGCAATTTCTTGCATTAATTTTTCATCTATTTCCACTGGCATCATTTTAAAAACTAATTTTCCGTTTGCGTCTTTTGCAACAGGAAACATAGCTTTTCCGTTAGTTCCAATTCCAATAGTGTACACTTTAATACCGTATTCTTTTGCTATACTAGCTGCTGTTCTAGGATCAATTGTTCCTGAATTATTTACACCATCGGTTAATAAAATAATAATTCGGCTTTTAGCTTTACTATCTTTTATTCGATTAATAGCTGTTGCTAAACCAACTCCAATTCCTGTTCCATCTGCAATTATAGAATCGTCAAATTCTACTGATTTAAGCGATTGTAAAATAATTGTTTTATCAGAAGTTACAGGGGTTCGCGTATAACTTTCTCCAGCATAAACTACTAAACCTATTCGGTCGTTTATTCTATCTTGTACAAATGTAGCTGCTACTTTTTTTAAAGCTTCTAAACGATTTGGTTTTAAATCATTGGCTAACATACTACTAGAAACGTCAATTGCCATTACAATATCAATTCCTCTGGTAGTTTTAGATTTTGAAGTTACATCTACGCTTCTAGGACGAGCCATTGCAATTATAATTGCGCTTAATGCAAGCAATCTTAAAACATATAAAAATGGTTTTGCTTTAGATAAAAAAGTACGATTTCCTTTAAAAGGTGTAATCGAACTCATTTTAAGTGTTGCCGATAGCTGATTTCTTTTAATAAATAGCCATGCAATTGCAAATGGCAACAATACAAATAGCCACAAAAATTCTGGATTTAAAAAAGTTACTTTTCCCATTATTTCTTAGCTTTTCTTAGTTCTATTGAATTCTGAATTTTTTCGATAATTTTTTTAGCATAATCATCTTCTTCTCTATAAATTAAGAAAAATTCTTGAGCACCACCTGCTTGTGATAACACCATGATTTCATAAGACATTTTTTGATCTTCTTTCTCTACTTCATTAAAAGCGGTAAATGATCCGTATGCTTTTTTGCCCGAAAGTCCTTTAGCGTTTTCAAAATCAGCTGTTTTAACCACTATGTTTTTTGCACCTAAACGCTCTAACTCTTTTAAATTTGTTTCTAAAGCTACGTCTAAATCTAAACGAGTAGTGTCTTTAAAAGCAGTTGAAATTAATATAGTTGAAAAATCATCTACAATACTTCCGTTAATAAATCGATTATTAGATTTTACATTTTCTGGAAGATTGTTCTGAATTTTTTCGTCGTTAAATCTTTTTAACACTTTTGGCGTTGAAATAATTATAGCTGGTTCTCCGTATTCAGAAGTTATCCATTCTTTTTCAAGTAATTCTTCTGTTGTATAACCGATATAATTTTCTTTTAAATAATCAAACCCAATGGTGTACATAAATATAATTACGGATATTAGAAACAATCCTAATGATAAACCAACAGCCGCCATTGTTCTAAAGAATTTCTGTTTTTTTAATTCTTTTTTACGCACTTCTTCTGCAAAAAGAGCTACTGATTCTTCTTCTGTTCTTGGTAACGCTTTATCTATTATTAATAAAAATTTATCAATTGTGTTTTTGTCTTTTTCAATTTCAAAAAGAAGTGGTTGTGATTTTGCAAATTTTACCAAATCTGAATTCTCTAAAACACTTTTAAACCTTTCTAATTCTTCACGATTTACAAACATTTTCTTTTCAGAAATTGCCTTCTTTAATGAGTCTAGTAACTCACTCGATGTGCTTTCCATTGCAGGAATATGTACCGATTCTTCTATATAAGTTCTTGCAATATCTGTCATTTCGGAATAGTATTCTTTTACTTCTCCTTTTTGAGGCAATTGCTTTTTATCTAAATTTTGAAGGTATGCGATAGCTTTTTCAATAGGTGAGGCAAAAAATTCTTCTTTTTGAACTTTACCTTTTTGAAGTCTTTTAATAATAAAATAAGATCCAAAGCCTGAAGCAACTATTAAAGCAAGCAAAACCAACAACTTCCACCATTCGTTACTTGGTTTTTCTTCTGTAGCAATAATATCTCTAATATCATACATTTGTTGTTTTGTAGTATCTACTTTAACATCATTAACAATGATTGATAGAGAATCTGTTTTAAAATCTGCTTTATTGATTTTTACTAAAAGTTTTGGAATAACGTATCTTCCTGAATCAAATTGAGTTAAACCATATTTCTTAATTAATTCGAATTCAGTATTGTTTTTAATCGTGTCTATTGGATATGATTCTAACACTTCTAAAGCTCCAAAATTTTTAGCATTTGGAAAAACCACTTTATCTTTAGCGTTTACTTTTGCCTTAATGGTTAAATTAAATTGTGAACCAATTTTAATTTGTGTAGAATCGATAGAAGTTGTGATTTTTTGAGCAGTACCCAAGAAACCAAAACACAATAAAATATAAACGTAAAAAATCTTTTTCATTTTTTCCTTCTTCTTAATTTCTCGCTTTAAAATAACCTAATAATTTGGTTACATAGCTTTCATCTACTCTTGAACTTATGGTTCCGGCGCCACATTTAGAAAATATATCTTTAAAATAAGTTACATTTTCTTGATAATACTTTTCATAATTAGTTCTAACTTGTTTAGAATTAGTGTCTACTAATAAAGTTTCTCCTGTTTCAGCATCCATCATGTTTACAATTCCAATATTTGGAAGACTCTCTTCTCTTTGATCATAAACTCTAATTCCTGTAACATCGTGTTTTTTAGCTGCAATTTTTAAGGTTTGTTGATAATCTTTCACCATAAAATCGGAAATCATAAACACAATGGCTTTCTTTTTTAAAACTCCTGACAAATATTTTAACGCCTGAGCTAAATCGGTTTTATTACTTTTAGGTTGAAACTCAATTAACTCCCGAATAATTCGCAACACGTGCGATTTTCCTTTCTTAGGCGGAATAAATAATTCAATTTGGTCTGAAAACAATAACAATCCTATTTTGTCATTATTTTGCGTTGCCGAAAAAGCTAATGTTGCAGCAATTTCAGTAACCATATCGCGTTTTTGTTGGTTTTTAGTTCCAAAGCTTTCAGAACCCGAAATATCAACAACCAACATCATCGTTAATTCACGCTCTTCTTCAAAAACTTTTACAAATGGTTCGTTATAACGTGCGGTAACATTCCAATCAATAGCTCTTACATCATCTCCATATTGGTATTGACGCACTTCTGAAAACGTCATTCCGCGACCTTTAAAAGACGTATGATATTCTCCCGAAAAGATATGATCACTCAATCTTCGGGTTTTAATTTCAATTTTTCGAACTTTTTTTAGAATTTCTTTGGTATCCATTTTTATTAGTTGGCAGTCGCAGTTGACAGTCGCAGTATTAAATCAGTAGTATCTGAAAACTGAGACTGAACACTGATAACTAAATTAAGGCACTTCAATTTCGTTAACGATTTTGCTAATAATGTCTTCTGTAGTTACATTTTCAGCTTCTGCTTCATAGGTAATTCCTATTCTGTGACGTAATACATCATAAACCACTGCACGAACATCTTCTGGAATTACATATCCTCTACGTTTGATGAAAGCATAACATTTAGCAGCAGTTGCCAAATTAATACTTCCACGTGGCGACGCCCCAAAACTAATTAAACCTTTTAAACTTTCTAATTTGTATTTTTCAGGATAACGTGTTGCGAAAATAATATCTAAAATGTATTTTTCGATTTTTTCGTCCATGTACACTTCACGAACGGCTTCTTGAGCTCTTAAAATTTGCTCTAACGAAACCACCTCATTCACTTTTTCGAATGCGCCTTTTAAATTTTGACGAATAACCAAGCGTTCATCTTCCATTTTTGGATAATCAATAACCACTTTTAACATAAAACGGTCAACCTGAGCTTCCGGTAACGGATAGGTTCCTTCTTGATCAACCGGGTTTTGAGTTGCCATTACTAAGAATGGTTTATCTAATTTAAACGTTTCGTCTCCAATTGTAACTTGCTTTTCCTGCATGGCTTCTAACAAGGCCGATTGCACTTTTGCAGGAGCACGGTTAATTTCATCCGCTAATACGAAGTTGGCAAAAATAGGTCCTTTACGAATGGTAAAATCGTTTTGTTTGATGTTATAAATCATTGTACCTACAACATCTGCAGGTAATAAATCTGGCGTAAACTGAATTCTGCTAAAAGAACCATGAACTGCTTGTGATAGCGTGTTAATTGCTAAGGTTTTTGCTAATCCAGGAACACCTTCTAATAAAATATGTCCTTGTCCTAATAATCCAATCAGTAATCGTTCTACCATTTGCTTTTGTCCTACAATTACCTTGTTCATTTCCATGGTAAGTAGATCAATAAAAGCACTTTCTCTTTCTATCATTTCATTAATAGCTCTAATGTCTAAAGTCGATGTATTTTCTTCCATTTTGGTTTTAATTTGGCGCTGTGAAATTAACAACATTTTTTAACGCTGCAAATTGTAATTTTTTTTAGATTTTAGTTGTTAACATTGCGTTAAAAAACAATAAAAAAAGTAGGTTTTGTGAGTGTTTTATGATTCAATTTTATAATTTTAAGAAAATTTTAGAAATTAGATACAATATGTCAGTAAAATTATCACCTATTATTGCAGGAGTTATGAATTGGGGTGTTTGGGATAAAAACCTGAATACAAACGAAATGAATCATTTAATTCATCTCTTTTTAGAAAACGGAATAACTACTTTTGATCATGCCGATTTATATGGTGGTTATACCACTGAAGCAGCTTTTGGAAAAGCTTTAGCTTCAAGTAAAATGGATCGAGAAAAAATTCAACTGATAACCAAATGCGGTATTCAATATGTTTCTGAAAATAGACCTAAAAATGTAATTAAACATTATGATTATTCTAAGGAATACATCATTTGGTCGGTAGAAAATTCACTAAAAAATTTACAAACCGATTATTTAGATGTTTTTTTACTGCACAGACCAAGCCCATTAATGCAAGCGGATGAAGTTGCTGAGGCGGTTGAAAAATTAAAAGCAGCAGGAAAAATTCTTTCTTTTGGGGTTTCTAACTTTACATCTTCACAAACCGAATTATTACGTCAAAAAACAGAAGTCTCGTTTAACCAAATTCAGTTTTCTGCAACCAACCATGAAGCCATGTTAGATGGAAGTTTAGATTATATGCAATTGCATAAAATTACACCAATGGCTTGGAATCCGTTAGGAGTTGTTTTTAGAGAAAATACCGAACAAACACAACCTTTAAAATTACTCTTTTCTAAATTAGTAGATAAGTATCATGTGGGTGCTGACTTAATTTTATTAGCTTGGATTTTACAACATCCTGCCAATATTTTACCAGTAGCCGGAACCATTAATGTAAGTCGCATTCAACAATTAATGAAAGCAAAATCATTGGTTTTAGATAAACAAGATTGGTTTGCTATTTGGACAGAGAGTATGGGGAATAAAGTGCCTTAAAATAGTAATTAGTAACTAGTGATTAGTAATTAGTTTTTGCTATTCACTAGTTACTATTTACTCATCACTAAAAACATGATAAACAAACGTCTACTTATCAAAAATCTACTAGCTCACAACGATGAGAACAGTTTTTATGATAAAAAACGCCAGTTAAATTTACATACAAAAGAAGGAAAAGCAAAATTTTTAAAACACATTTGTGCGCTTTCTAATTCAAATCCGAGTAACAATTCCTATATTGTTGTTGGTGTGGAAGATGAAACCAATGAAATTGTGGGTGACGATTTTTTTGATGATAGTCAAATTCAAAATTTAGTAAATGCCTATTTAGAAAATCCGCCAAAAATTCAATATGAAAACGTGCCTTTTCCTAATTTACCAAAAGAAAAAGTAGTGGGGTTGGTTACCATAAAACCAAAATCTAAAACTTCTTATTTTAAAAAAGGAATTCACACTATTGAAGCCAAAAGTACCTTTATTAGAAAAGGAAGTAATACAACGCCTACAAAAGATAAAATTCCGTATTCCAAACAAAATATTGAAACAGTTATAAGTTTAGAAAACAATTCGCGAAATAGTATTTCGTATACGTTAGAAAGTGTATTGGATTTTATGAATAACCGGCACAAAGATTTAGAATCAAATTATAAGGTTTTTAAAGAACTTTTTGTGGTTTGCTGGGCCGGAAACAAGAAAAAAGTGCGTGATAAAACCTATTTTTCAAGAGTGGATATTGAATTGGTAAATGAACAAGTAAAACTATTTTATTCTGCGTTAGATGAAGTAAGTATTGAATATGATAATGAATCTTTTTCTATTACAGAATACGTTTGTTTAGGACTAAATGATAAAACGAGTTTCTATCCTCTTGAAAAGGTAATTTTAACTTTTTTTGATAATGGATATTATAAAATGGATTCTCAAATGTTATTTGAACCTCCGCAATACAATAAAAAAATGTTGCATCACATTTACAATTCAAACATTACCTTGCTTAATAAACTTAATAAAGGAACACCACTACAAGACATAGAAAAAAAAGATTTGGTAAATGTATCTCATACTTTAATGATTTGTTATTTGAATGGATTTGACGAAGCCAAACAAAAATTAATTGATGCAAAAGCAAATATGAAAGCATTTGATAATCCGTTAGTATATTTGTCGTTCAAAGAAGTAATGCGAATTTTAAGAAAAATGAAATATAATAAAAAGAATGAATAGAAAATTAGTAATTGGCGACATTCATGGAGGATTAAAAGCATTAGTTCAAGTACTAGAAAGAGCTAAAGTTTCCGAAAAAGATACCTTAATTTTTTTAGGAGATTTTGTTGATGGTTGGAGCGAATCGCCAGCGGTTTTAGATTTTTTGATACACCTAAAACAACAACAAAATTGCATTTTTATTAGAGGAAATCATGATGATTTATTACTAAAATGGTTGTGCGGAGATCATGAAGGTTTTGATGAAAAAATGTGGTTTTTACATGGCGGTGAAGCAACAGCTTTATCCTATCAAAATAAAGATGAAGCTACAAAAAACAAGCACATTCAATTCTTAAAATCGTTGCAAAATTATTATTTAGATGATGAAAATCGACTTTTTATTCATGCTGGATTTACCAACTTAAGAGGTGTTACACATGAGTTTTTTAAACCTTTATTTTATTGGGATAGAACTTTATGGGAAATGGTTTTGGCTATGGATAATGAACTTTCGAAAGACGCCATTTCCTATCCTAACCGATTAAAATTATATAAAGAAATTTACATTGGTCATACGCCTGTTACTAAAATTGACGAAACCATTCCTGTAAATAAAGCTTGTGTTTGGAATGTAGATACAGGCGCTGCTTTCAAAGGAAAATTATCTATTATGGATGTGGACACCAAAGAATTTTGGCAAAGTGATGCCTTACCTGATTTATACCCAAATGAAAAAGGAAGAAATTAATTGCTTTTTTTTATGTCATCTTAATACTATTTATACCTTTGCTCCAAATTATTTATTTACGTAAAATCCATTCAAAATGAGTGTAATAGAAAGAAAACTGAAAGACCGTAGTGGTTCAGTTTGCGAAATTAGTGGTACGGAACATGACTTAGTTGTATATGTATTGCCACCAACAAATGAAAGAACGGTTGAAAATAGTGTGTTAATTGCAAAACACCTAAAAGACCAAATTGAAAACCCAGAAACTACCGATGAAAAAGACTGGAGAGGTTTATCGGAAAGTATGTGGAGTGAGCATTTACCTGTTCAAATTGTATCATGGAGAATGTTAGCGCGTTTAAAAAATACCGATTTATTAGAGATGATGTATCTGGATGAAGAAGCGTTAGAATGGGCAAAAGCAACGGGTGAAGGCGAAGAGGAAGACGAAAACAAAATTATACATAAAGACAGCAACGGTGTAACCTTATTAGATGGGGACTCAGTTGTACTAATTAAAGATTTAGATGTAAAAGGCGCTACTTTTACTGCAAAACGTGGAGCTGCTGTTCACAACATTAAATTAGTTTGGGACGACGCTAACTTGATTGAAGGTAGAGTGGAAAACCAAAACATTTATATTTTAACGCAATACGTGAAGAAAACGAAGTAGTTTTCAATGTGCCGATGCGGCAATGCAACAATACAAAACCCTACAAATTTGATTTGTGGGGTTTTTGTCTTTTAATCAAGATTACTTTAATAATTAAAAAGCAGTAGAAAATTATATTTATTAAAAGTGAACTAAGATAAACAATGCGTAAAACGACTCTCATCTTTATTTACGAAGGTAAATTTTGTTATTTTTTACTCTTCAAAAAAATTCAAAGGTAATTTTTTAGTATTTTTACATTGTTATTCTACAGCTAGAAAATATCTTTCACAAAAAAAGAACCTTTCAACAACAAATGATTATGTCAACAATTAATATCACTCTTCATCCTAATGACGATGCTCAAGTTGAAGCCGTTAAAGCATTTATGAAAGCCTTGAAGATTAAGTTTGAAATTTCTAAAGAGAAAACATTTGTTTTATCTAGTGAACAACAAAAAGTATTAGATAGTCAAATAGGGTTAGATAAAAAAGACTACACTGATGCTGATACTGTATATGCCAATTTAAAAAACAAATATGGCTTATAAGATTATTATTTCGCCCATAGCAATCCAAAATATTGATAATGCTGTGGCTTATTATACTGAAGAAGTTAATAAAAAAGTAGCTTTTGACTTTTTAAATGATTATAAGAAAACCTATAAAGACTTACAAAAAAATCCATTTTATCCTTTTCATGATAACAATTACAGGTATTTGCCTTTTAAAAAATTTCCTTTTATTGCTTTCTTTTTAGTAGATGAATCTTCAAAAACCGTTTTCTTAAATGCAGTTTTTAATAGCCATCAAAACCCTGATAAAATAGAGAAATTATAACTTAAAATATAAAAACCTTTTCACATAAAAAGAATCCAAACTTGTAAAGGTTAAGTTTTCTTGTTTATACTACTAAAGAAACGGCATTTCTGAATTATATAGCAATGCCGTTTAATTTTTTTGCAAACTGTTAACTAATCCTATTTTATTTACTTTGTGAGCACAG
Source organism: Flavobacterium sp. LMO6 (assembly GCF_009495795.1). Classification (NCBI taxonomy): domain Bacteria; kingdom Pseudomonadati; phylum Bacteroidota; class Flavobacteriia; order Flavobacteriales; family Flavobacteriaceae; genus Flavobacterium; species Flavobacterium sp. LMO6. The sequence continues at coordinate 106,161 of NZ_WIBH01000001.1, forward strand.
AAAGCATTTTCGGATATCGGATTCTTTTAACCTTGTAGGTATAAATAATTAAGTATTTAAATAGATAAAATTATTTCAGTAGCTTTGTTTTGAAGTGGGTTGTGGGCACGGAATGCAATTCCGCACTATCTATGCGGTGAGAAATTCGCGCGGTCGGAATATTTGTTAGAATTAAAATTCAAGCAAAAGAATTTGAACGATAGCAGAGGTTAATATTAGCGTACATTTTTATGAAAAAACTAAAAAAAACGACTTTAATCTTATCTATAATCTTTCTCATTGGTTGCAAAAAAGAAATAAACCAAGAAAAGTTAACAGAAAAGAAAAATGAAATTACAGAAAATAAGCAAAAATTATTTAAAGATTACATCAAATCAAACAACCTACAAAGGATAAATTTAAATACTGATAATATTCCTGAATACATATTTTCTGAAATGGGTTTTTATATTTTTTTTGATGGGAAAACTAAAAAGGAAATAGAATATATTAACCCAAGTGGTCCAAAACTAGCTGGAAGCGGCAACTTAAAATTTATTGATATTAATTGTAATGACAATCAAAAAGAATTTATCGTAGAATCAGCTGGAGGCGGTACAATGGGAAATTATCATTATATGGATATAATGCGATATAATACTAAAACCCAAAAGATAAGTTCAATTTTTGAGCATGAAATATCATCATTTAGTTGGGTAAAAGATGAAGAAAAATTGGATTTTGTATTCTATATTGATATTCTTTACAATAAGGAAAATAAATGCACAGATACAATTAAAATATACAAAGGTAAATTTACTAATAAACCAAAAAGTTATAGTTTAAGTATTAAACCTCAAAAACTTATCGAAAAATATTATTTCAACAAAAAAACTGGGACATTTGAGAAAGATAACGATTAAGATATTTACAAGAACTATTTAACCTAAATAAACCTATTAGCACTAAATTTCATTTCGTAACCAACCTTGCAAATTTGATTTGTGGAGTTTTTGGTTTTTGACAACTTTTCTTTTTCTAATATAAGTTTACATTAAGTTTAATATTTACTGAATTAATTACATTTCGGTTTTGGTAAAACTTTATAAGATATATATCTATTCGATTTAACTCTTGTAAAAATTTGTATTTTTTCTTTACACACAATATAATCTACTCCTTCAATAGTTTCATCAATAGTGATTGTTGGAGGAGAAGGATATTTACTTGGATTATCCCAATCATCCTTATAAATACCTAAATCATAACGTAACCAAATAGAATCTAACAATTTATTTTTATCTAATTCATCTAGAATATCCTTTTGTAGAGTTTTATCTTTATCATACCACATGAAGAGTTTTTTATTATATAACTTATAATTAGTAGGAAAAAATTCATCTGTAACAATAGAATCGATAACGTGTCTCATTCTTATTGAAATCTTATTTCTTTGTGGTAAGACATTTATATGATAATAATTAGACTTTTCATCATCAATAAATCGAATATAAAAATTATCATACTCTTTTATGTATTTTTTATTAGTATGATAATAGTCTATAATACAATTTTCAATGGCTTGTGATTCTCCTCCTTTTACAAGCATTTCCTTTTTATAAGTATTGCACTTTATAAAAATAAATGATAATAATAAAAAAACTGCCATCTTATTATTACTAAACTTAATTATCATATTAATATTTAACTTGCTGGATTTTATAACTAGTACTATATATTGTAAAAAATAATATTTATAAAAGTTCGCATGCGAATCTATTCTTATTGTTTACAGAATCAAAAATACTAAATTACAAACAAAAAACCCTGCAAAAATTAAATTTTACAAGGTTTCTCTATATCCAAAAAGTAACTAATCCCTTATTACTTTTCACTAATCCCGATAGCGCGGAATTGCATTCCGTGCCATCAAAATAAAACAAAACCCTGCAAAAATTAAATTTTGCAGGGTTTCTCTATATCCAAAAAGTAACTAATCACTAATTACTTTTCACTAATCACTTAATATTACAAATCAAACTTAATACCTTGTGCTAAAGGCAATTGATCTGAATAGTTTACCGTATTGGTTTGTCTTCTCATGTATACTTTCCATGCATCAGAACCTGATTCACGTCCGCCACCCGTTTCTTTTTCACCACCAAAAGCACCACCAATTTCTGCTCCAGAAGTTCCAATGTTTACGTTAGCAATTCCACAATCTGAACCAGAGAACGATAAGAATTTTTCTGCTTCTTTCATGCTATTCGTCATAATTGCAGAAGATAATCCTTGTGCTACTCCATTTTGTAACTCGATAGCGTTTTCAACTTCGCCACTATATTTCATTAAGTATAAAACAGGAGCAAATGTTTCGTGTTGTACAATTTCGAAATGATTTTCTGCCTCAATAATGGCTGGTTTTACATAACAACCGCTTTCAAATCCTTCTCCCGAAAGAACACCACCATCAACTAATACTTTACCACCTTCTGCTTTTGCTTTTTCAATTGCAGCTAAATACGTGTTTACAGCATCTTTATCAATAAGTGGTCCGATGTGATTTTTTTGATCTAACGGATTTCCAATCGTTAATTGACCATAAGCACCTACAATAGCATCTCTTACTTTATCGTACACACTTTCATGAATAATTAAACGTCTTGTAGAAGTACAACGTTGTCCGGCAGTTCCTACAGCGCCAAAAACAGCCCCTGGAACCACAACTTTTAAATCGGCAGTTGGAGTAATAATAATGGCATTGTTTCCGCCTAATTCTAATAACGATTTTCCAAAACGTTCTGCCACTTTAGCACCAACAATTCGTCCCATTCTTGTAGAACCTGTTGCCGATACTAATGGAATACGTGTATCATTTGTCATCATTTCTCCTACTCTGTAATCACCATTAATAATACAAGAAATTCCTTCTGGTAAATTATTAGCTTTTAAAATGTCTGCAATAATATTTTGACATGCAATAGAACATAAAGGTGCTTTTTCAGACGCTTTCCATACACACACATCGCCACAAATCCAAGCTAATGCTGTGTTCCAAGACCAAACGGCTACTGGAAAATTGAAAGCAGAAATAATTCCAACAACTCCTATTGGATGCCATTGTTCACGCATTACGTGTCCTGGGCGCTCAGACGGAATAGTTTGTCCGTTTAACTGACGTGATAATCCTACTGCAAAATCACAGATATCGATCATTTCCTGAACTTCTCCGTAACCTTCTTGCAACGATTTACCCATTTCATAAGAAACTAATTTACCAAGCGGTTCTTTTAATTCTCTTAATTTATTTCCAAACTGACGAACAATTTCTCCTCTTTGTGGAGCTGGCATTGCTCTAAACGTTTTAAATGCTGCTGTAGCAGATTGCATTACTTTTTCGTAATCTGCAGCTGTAGTTGCTTTTACTTTTCCAATTAATTGACCATCAACCGGAGAATAACTTTCAATTAATTCACCATTAGAAAACCACTCATTTCCTGTAGAAGTTCCTTCATTTATTGCTTTTACACCTAAAATTTCTAAAGCCTCTTGCATTCCAAATTGTTGAGCAACAGATGATTGTGTTGTTGTTGACATTATATAACTTTTTTATCGATTTTTGTTAAATTTTTACAAATTTACATAATTTTTAGAAATCTAAACTTATAAGACCTAAAATTATGTAAGTTGATTGTTCCCTTATGCTAAAAACTATGCTTTTATGTGATTAGAAGGTTTATTTACTTTTTGGATGTAAATTTTGCATTACTCTCCATTACTGTACCACATTGTTTACAGGTTCTTTTTTGTTCTGAACTATAGAACGTATTAAAATGAGGTAGGAAGTCTTTTTCTATGTCGTGTAACTCGAAATACACTTCGTGCAATTTATGATTGCAATTGTCGCAAAACCAAAGTAATCCATCATTAAAACCTTTACCTTCTCTTTTTCTTTCTATAACTAATCCTATAGATCCGGCAGTTCTAGAAGGAGAATGTGGCACTTTAGCAGGATGTAAATACATGTCGCCTGCCGAAAGTTTCATGGCTTTCTTTTTACCTTCTTCTTGGATGTAAACTGTGATTTCACCTTCTAATTGGTAAAACAATTCTTCGGTTTCGTTGTAGTGATAGTCTTTTCGAGCATTGGGTCCACCCACAATCATTACAATGTAATCTTCCGATTCCACATATAAATTCTTATTACTAACGGGCGGTTTCAATAATTCTCTATTTTCCTGAATCCACTTTTGTAAATTAAAAGGTTTGCCTATTGCCATTTTTTTTTCCATTTAAAATGTAAAGTTACTAAAAAGAAAAAAGGTTAGCTGTACTTTTTATTACAAACTAACCTTATTAAATTTTTAAGAAAAAACTACTTTACTTCTTTTAACAAATAAATGTATACCGGAAAGTGATCGGAAAATCCTGGAACTCCATTTTGATTTCGTAATGGATATCCTTTATACTGACCTGTTTTTTGAATCAGGAAAGGCTTGTTATAAATACCTGCTTTCCAATATTTAAAAGTGCTATAATCGTTTTTATCTGCTGGTATGAATTGTTGACTTACCATAATTTGATCAAAAATATCACCTGAGTCTCTGTAAAATAAAGAAGAATGTCCGTCTTTCGCCATTTGCTCAAAAGGGTTGTAAACATCTCTTGGTTCTTTTAATTCTGATTTATTTAATTTTGCACCAATACCTTGTTTTACACTTTTGTTATAGGCACCATCATTTAAATCTCCCATAGTAATGAATTTTGCCTTTGGGTTAATTTTAATGATTGAATCCATTATTTTTCTATTTAATCTTCCAGCGGCTTCTCTAAATGGGCTGCTTTTTTTCTCTCCTCCTGAACGAGAAGGCCAGTGATTTACAATGATATTAATTTCTTCTCCATCTAACAAACCTGTTACTAAAAGCTGGTCACGAGTATAAATTCGTTTAGTTTTTGCATCAACACTTCCTTTATCATCAGTTTCCTCGTCAGATTTTTTATCTTTTTTGTCTGCTGAAGTTTCGTTATCATATATATATAAAGGAACATTAATATAACTTGTAGGCTGAAAATGTTTTTCTTGATATAAAAACCCAACATCAATTCCTCTTTTATCGGGAGAATCGAAGTGAACAATTTTATACCCTTTATCAATAAGTCTAGGTTGTTTTACTAAATCTTCAAGAACTCTTCGGTTTTCAATCTCACAAGCTCCAATTATTACTGGAGAATTTTTTTGATTTTCGCTAGTTCCTAATTCAACTAGTACCCTACTTAAGTTATCTAATTTCTTTTTGTAATTTTTAGATGTCCACCCTTTAACAGGAGTATATTCTTCATCATACGTATCTGGATCGTTAATTGTGTCAAATAAATTTTCAAAGTTATAAAATGCTACAGTATGCACTTTAAATTTTTTATCCTGTGAAAAAGCACTATTTACTGACAAAATCACTATAAATCCAGCCAAAAGGTGTTTAATTTTCATAAATTAAATGTTATATTAATATCAAGTTTATTACAAATTGGGTGCCAAAGGTAAATAATATTATTAAAAGTTATACATTTGCAGGCTGTTAAGTTTTTAACCACTTAACGTTAAATAAGTATTAATAATAATATTCTTTATGAAAAAACTTGTATTAAGTACTTTACTAGTACTGCAAGCCGTTTTTGTTTTTGCACAGCAGAGTCCAGCCTTAAAAGGTAAGGTTATCGATTCTAAAAGTCAAAAACCTTTACAAAATGTTGTGGCAACAATTCAAAGCACCAACCAATCTGCTTTAACTGATTTTGATGGAAATTTCAAATTTGAAACACTACCTGAGGGAGAACAAGTTTTAGTGATTAAAACAGGAGGTTATCTTCAACAAACATTTGTTTTAGAGCCAACTTTAGGGGAAGCTTTAGATTTAGGTGTTGTTGTTTTAGAGGAAGATATTACTTCAGAACAACAATTAAGTTTAGTAACCATTACTGAAAATGATTTAGGTGACGACAACAGTGGTTCAGAAAGTACTTCTGGACTGTTACAGGCAACTAGAGATGTTTATCAACAAGCTGCTGCCTTTAATTGGGGTTTAGCTCGTTTTAGAATTAGAGGTTTAGATAATGAATATGGAGTTACCATGATTAATGGTATTTCTATGAATAAATTGTATGATGGTAGACCACAATGGAGTAACTGGGGTGGTTTAAATGACGCAACAAGAAATCAAGAATTTACAATGGGTTCTGGACCATCAGATTATACATTTGGTAGTGCTTTAGGAACTCAAGAAATAAACACAAGAGCTTCTTTTTATCGTCCAGGATCTAGAATTTCGATGTCTGGAACGAACACAAATTACAGCTGGAGAATGATGGGAACTCACGCATCTGGAATGGACAAAGACGGATGGGCATTTGTAGTTTCTGCTTCAAGAAGATGGGCGCAAGAAGGTTACTTTGAAGGAACTGATTATGGAGCAAATTCATTATTTGCAAGTGTTGAGAAAAAAATTAATGACAAACACAGTTTAAATTTAACTGCTGTTTACGCTCAAAATAGTAGAGGGAAATCGTCTCCAAATACGCAAGAAGTAAATGATTTAATGGGAATCAAATACAATTCATATTGGGGATGGCAAAATGGGAAAAAACGTAATTCAAGAGATAAAGACGTTGAAGAACCAATTGCAATGTTATCTCACTATTGGAAAATTACTGAAAGAACTACATTAAATACAAATGTTGCTTTTCAAACAGGTTCAATTGGAAACTCTAGATTAGATTTCCAATTAGGTAACAATCCAGATCCAACATATTACAAAAATTTACCAAGTTACTACAATAACTTAGGAGATGCTGCTGGTGCTGCATCTGCTGAAACGTATTTCTTAAATAACAGTCAGATCAATTGGAATGCTATGTATATAGCTAATCAAAATAGTGCTTTTCCTGGTAGAAGTGTTTATGTATTATACGAAGACAGAACAGATGATAACCAATTAAGTGCTAACAGTATTTTAAATTCAAGTATTTCTGAAAACATTAGTTTAACTGCTGGAGCAAATTTCAGAAAGCTTCGTTCTCACAATCATCAAAACCTATTAGATTTAATGGGTGGTCAATATTTTCTTGACATCGATCCTTTTTATTCAGGAAATGCTAGTCAATCAGATTTAAATAACCCGAACAGACAAATAGGAGAAAATGAAACTTATGGGTATAATTATTTATTACACGCATTAACTTTTGATGGGTTTACGCAGTTTAAATTCACCTATGATAAAGCTGATTTTTATTTAGCACAATCGTTCTCTAGAACAGAATATCAAAGAGAAGGTTTGTATAGAAACGGAATATATGCAGATAATTCTTTTGGAAAAGGAGAAAGCGTTACTTTCGAAAACTTTGGTTTTAAAGGAGGATTAACTTATAAATTAAACGGAAGAAATTATTTAGATTTCAACGGTTTATACCAAACAAAAGCTCCTAGTTTAAGAAGTACTTTTTCAAATGCAAGATTAAACAATGTTATTACTCCAGATTTAGAAAGCGAAAGTATCACAAGTGCTGATGCAAGTTATATCTTAAGAGCGCCTAAATTTAAAGCACGTTTAACAGGTTTTTACTCTAAAGTACAAAATGCAACTGAAATATCTTTCTTCTACGGAGAAGGAATTGGAAGTGATACTGGTGGAGACGAAGACACTTTTGTAAGTGAAATAGTTACTGGAATTCAAAAACAAAATATGGGTGCAGAACTTGGTTTAGAATACCAAATTACTTCTACTATTAAAGCAACTGTTGCTGCTTCTTATGGTCAGTATATTTATTCTGATAATGCAAATTTAAAAACAAATGATGACGCATTAGCAGCTACTGGAAATAACTCTTTAACTGATTTTGGAACAGTATATATTAAAAACTATCACCAACCAGGTATGCCACAAACGGCAGCTTCATTTGGTTTAGAGTATCGTGACCCTCATTTTTGGTGGATTGGTGCTAATGTGAATTATTTAGCTAATAGTTACATTGATGTTGCTAGCATCTTAAGAACTGACAATTTTAGTATTGATGGAGCAACTGGAGACAATTACTCTGGCGCTACTCCTGAAACAGTAAGAGATATTTTAAAACAAGAAAAATTTGATAGCTTTACATTAGTTAACTTAACGGGAGGGAAATCTTGGAGAATTAGTAAAGCAAATCGTAATACAGTTGGTTTCTTTGCTTCTGTAAACAATGTTTTTGATATTACATACAAAACAGGTGGTTTTGAACAATCTAGAAAAGCAACTTTCCCAGATTTACAAGCCGATCAAGCTAATGGAACACCTTCTTTTGGATCTAAATATTTTTACGGGTACGGAAGAACATTCTTTGTTAACTTCTACATAAACTTCTAAAAAAAATACTATGAAAATAAAATTTTTAAAAACAATGTTCTTGTTAGCACTTTCATCAAGTGTTTTAACAAGTTGTGTAGGAGATGATGATTATGTAATTCCTACTGTATATACTTATGCTTTTAACGAAGGATTTGAAACTTCTACAACTGGAAGTGGTTCAGTTGAAGTGCCAATTACTTTGGAAGGATGGGTAAACTATAATGGATCAACATCAACTCCAGCATCAGTTCGCTTATGGCATGCTAGAACATTTAGCAACAACATTTACGCAGAATTTTCTTCGTTTTATTCTGTAACAGGTACAAATGATGTAGCTTGGTTAATTACTCCAGAACTAGATTTAACAGCTACAACAGGTGAAGTTTTATCTTTTACAACAAAAACAAGATTTGCAAATGGATATCCTTTAACGGTTTTAATTTCAACTGATTATGATGGAACAACTGGTGGAATTGCAACTGCAACATGGGCTCCTCTAGTGTTTACTGCACCAACAGTAAATGATGTTTTTGTAAGTAGTGGAAATATTGACCTTAGTTCTTATGAAAGCGATAATGTAAGAATTGCATTCAAATATACTGGAAGTAAAGCGGGTGTTACAACTACTTTACAATTAGACAATGTTAAGATCACTAAAAACTAAATAGCTATGAAAAATTTAAAATTAGTATTAACAACAGCTGTTTTTGCAACCTTATTGAGTTGTGTTAATGGCGATGATTATGGTACACCAAATTTATCAAATGATTGTGTAACCATTGCAAAAACAAAAGAAGTTTCAGATATAACCAATATTTCAACTTCAGCAACAGTTCAATATACAACAGACGAAAATTTAACTGATTATATTGAAGCTTATGTTACTTCAAGTGATGAAGGTGGAAACTTTTATAAATCAATTTCAATGATGTCTTTAGACGGATTATCTGGTTTTAGTATGCCAGTTGATAATTATAACTTATACGCTGAGTTTGAACCAGGAAGAAAAGTTACCATCAAGCTAGACAAAAACAGATATTATAACAAACAATATGGTTCAACAATTATAGGTTCGTCTTATAATAGTGGTGTTGGTAGAGTTTCTGGCGTTGAGTATAAAGATGTTATTTTAAGATCTTGTGAAAATGTAAATGAAAACGATATTGTTAAAGACTTAACAATTGCTGCTGCTAAAAACGACCAATACTTAAACATGTTAATCGAATTTGATGCAGTACAGTTTACTGATGCTTCATTAGGTAAAAAATATTATGATGTATCTTTAAATAGTATTGGTGGTGCAACAAATCATGAAATCACTGATGAATTTGGTAACAAAGTTATTGTAAGAGTTAGTGAATTTGCAAATTTTGCTTCAAACGCAGTTCCATCATTTAATGGAAAAATTAGAGGTGTAATGACGAAATACAATAGTGATTACCAATTTATGATTAGAACTTTAAACGATGTAAACTTAACTAACACTAGATTAGATATCGATTTAAATCCACCAATTGGTGGTTCTGCAATTGTTTACGATGCAACTTTAAACGAGCCTTTTACATCTTATACAACTACTAACCAACAAATATTTCCTAAATACATTAATGATGCAGCAGTAGGAAGTAGATATTGGCAAAGAAAAACTTTTGGAGGTAATACTTACATTCAAATGTCTTCTTTTGGTGGAACTCCAGAAGCTAATCGTACTTTATTTATTGTTCCTGTTAACATGACAGCAGCTAGTACTTTTTCATTTAAAACTTTGTCTGGTTATGATAATGGTTCCGTATTAAAAGTATATTATTCAACAGATTATGTTCCAGGAAGTCAAATTAGTACTGCTACTTTAGTAAATATAACATCTAGTTTTACAATTCCTTCTGGACCTTCAAGTGCTTATGCTTCAAGTTTTACTTCTAGTGGTGTTTATAATATTCCTGCAGGAATTACTGGAAATGGTTTTTTCATCTTTGAATATGTAGGAAATGGTTCTGGTGGACCAACAACTACTATGCAAATAGATGATATTGTAATTAACTAATTACTTTTAGATAAATAAATTAAAAGCACTTCAAATGAGGTGCTTTTTTTATACCCGCTATTTCGTACCTTTGTAACACTAAAGAACGATTATGTTAGAGAAAGAAGTTATTGACTTTGAAAAATCAATTATAGTAGGAATTGTAACGCAAAACCAAAGCGAAGAGAAACTAAACGAATATCTTGACGAATTGGAATTTTTGACCTTTACTGCCGGAGGAACAGTTGTAAAACGTTTTTCACAAAAAATGGATAAACCTAATCCAAAGACTTTTGTAGGAACAGGAAAGCTAGAAGAAATTAAATATTATATCAAAGATAACGACATTAAGACCGTAATATTTGATGACGAATTAACGCCTTCACAATCCAAAAATATTACCAAAGAATTAGATTGTAAAGTCTTGGACAGAACCAATCTTATCTTAGATATTTTTGCGCAACGTGCCGAAACTTCTTATGCAAGAACACAAGTAGAACTAGCACAATGCCAGTATTTATTACCTCGTTTAACCGGAATGTGGACGCACTTAGAGCGTCAAAAAGGAGGAATTGGTATGCGTGGACCGGGGGAAACCGAAATTGAAACCGACCGTCGTATTGTACGTGATAGAATCTCTTTACTAAAAGAAAAAATTAAGGTAATCGATAAACAAATGGCTACGCAACGAAGCAATCGTGGTGCTATGGTTCGTGTAGCTTTAGTAGGTTATACTAATGTTGGAAAATCTACTTTAATGAATGCTGTAGGTAAAAGTGATGTGTTTGTAGAAAATAAATTGTTTGCAACACTAGACACAACAGTTCGTAAAACCGTAATTAAGAATTTACCTTTTCTTTTAAGCGACACGGTTGGATTTATTAGAAAACTTCCAACACAATTGGTTGAATCGTTTAAAAGTACGCTAGATGAAGTTAGAGAGGCTGATTTATTGCTTCATGTAGTTGATATTTCACATCCTGAATTTGAAGAACATATTGCTTCTGTAAATAAAATTTTGTTAGATATTAAAAGCGCCGATAAACCTACCATTATGGTGTTTAATAAAATAGATGCATATCATCCGGTGTATTTTGACGAAAACGATTTAAGCATTGAAAAAACAACCAAACATTATACTTTAGAAGAATGGCAAAACACATGGATGAGTAAATTAGGCGAAAACAACACCTTATTTATTTCGGCCACTGAAAAAGCTAATTTTGAAGAGTTTAGAGAAAAAGTATATGAAGCTGTTAGAGAAATTCATATTACAAGATTTCCTTACAACAAGTTTTTATACCCAGATTATAAAGATGCAATTGAAAACGAATAAAAAAAGACCTCAATTTGAGGTCTTTTTTTGTATTTAAGCGGTCTTTGATTAAAACGTAGCATTTACACCTAAACCGATGATTTGTTTTGTTTGAAAACCTCTAAAAGCGTTATCATCATAAATGGTTTGAAAAGCAAAATTAGTAGATAAATATTTATTAATTTTCATTACAACGTTTAATTGATAATCTATGTCTACATTTTGAGGATCTTCTAAATAGTTAGAATAAAAATTTAAAATATTTTCAACAGAAACATTTTCCATAATATTGAACTTATAATAACCATTAATTGCAGCTCCTAATTCATATCTTGAAGTTTTACCTTGCTCAACTCCAAAAGAAGAACCGAACTCAGTAAAATGATCATGAACAATAATTAATTTTGAAGTTGCTGGCGCAAAATTCACTTTTAAATTATCACTTTTTTTCCATAACATACCCGGTCCAAGTTGAAAATAAGCCGGAGAAAAGAAATGTGAGATTTTAACCGTTTGAGTAGCAGGATCTAAACCTGTATCCATTTGTGTTTTAAAGTTAAAAAAAGCAGAATAGAACCATTCACCAGACGCTTTTTTTCCTAATAACGAATTTAACTCAATTCTATCATCTGTTTTTTGAGTATCTGCTCCTTTAATTTTGGTTAAACCGTAAGAAACAATCCATTTATTGTCCCAGTTCCAATCGCCATTTTTATAATTAAAATCATAATTAAAGCCAATGTTACCAGCAAAGTTATTTTGACCACCTGCTTGCCAATTACTAAAAGAAGATTGATTTGCCAAAAAGGTAAAAACACCTTTTCTTGTCCAATGTTTAGTAGAATCTGTTACAGTCTCTTGTGCAAAAACGCAAGAAGAAACAAATAATAGTACAAGGAAAATTTTTTTCATTTGTATTTTTTTAAGATTAAAGAAGCAAAAGTACATAATTACTTAAAACGACCAAATTTTAAAGACCAAATACATGATTTAAACGATATAACTTATTTTTTATAAAGTGGAACAGCCGAACAAGCTTCTCCAAACATAACGCTTTTAGCAACTTTCATTAGTTTTTGAATAGCCAAAGTATACACCTGATTGGGAACTGATTTTTTAGAACACCCTTTTAAAATAACAGGTTTTTGAAAATAATCGGTATAATCGAGTTTGTTTAAAATATCTTGATACCACTCAACAACGGCCAATTCTTTAGTTCCATGAATAACTTTTAAAGCATAGGGTGCTAAATTCACAGCAACTAAAGCAAAAGTCCAAGCAGGCAAAATAGCATCTGTTGAACAATAGATAGCCACATATTTATCTTGAAAAGATGAGAAATCGGTACTTTTTAATTGAGATCTAAAATCAGATTCTTTCAAGATAAAACCTTCAATCAACCATTGTGAAATATCTAAATGTTCTACATGAGAATCTGGATAGTAATCTTCTAAATCGAAAACCATCAAAGAACTTTGCGCTACTTTATTTACTATTTCGTCCATTTTTTAGTCACAGTTTTAAGTCGCAGTTTTCAGATGTAAGTGTAAAAACACTGCTAACTGTGACTGCGACTGCTTACTATTTTAAAGCATTCCTAATTCTAATTTTGCTTCTTCGCTCATTAAATCTTTGCTCCAAGGCGGATCAAAAGTTATTTCTACTTCGCATGACTTTACAGTATCGATGGATTTTACTTTTTCTTCTACTTCCATTGGCAATGTTTCAGCAACTGGACAATTTGGAGAGGTTAATGTCATTAAGATTTTTACATCGTTATCTTCATTAATCATAACATCGTAAATTAATCCTAATTCGTAAATATCTACAGGTATTTCAGGATCGTAAATTCCTTTTAAAACCTTAACTACGTCTTCGCCTAAATTAATTGTGTCGTTAAATTCTTCCATTTTTTTATTTTTAACCATATAAGGCATATAAGGGAATATAAGTTAATCCCAAAGTTGATTATATAGATTGTTAATATATGTTTTTTGACCTTCTTTATAAATATTTGTCACATTGAAATTAATTAATAATCCCATTGGTACATTTAATAAATTCATGTATGATAAAATCTGTGCTTCAAAAATCGGCTTCATTTCAGTTACTGATTTTAATTCTAAAACTAATTTGTCTTCTATCAATAAATCACATCTTAGTTCTGCATCAACTTCAATTCCTTTGTATTGAATTGGAATTGATAATTCCGATTGAAATTTAACATTTCTAAGTTCAAGTTCGCGTATTAAACATTTATGATAAACACTTTCTAATAAACCTGGACCAAGACTTTTGTGAACTTCAATAGCTGCTCCATTTACTTTATAAACCAAATCTTTTAAATCTTATTTTGTATAATTCATAAAACTTATACTTTCTTATATGACTTATATGGTAATTAAAATTTCGTTATTATTGCTTCGATTGAAATGCCAAAGCATACATTTTTATTTGTTTTATCATTGAAACTAATCCGTTTGCACGCGTTGGAGATAAATGTTCTTTTAATCCTATTTCATCGATAAAATCAGTATTTGCATCCAAAATATCCTTTGGAGATTGATTAGAAAAAGAACGAATTAAAATTGCGATAATTCCTTTTGTTAAAATGGCATCACTATCTGCTGTAAAAACAATATTGCCGTTTAGTTCTTTTCCATGAACCCAAACTTTTGATTGACAGCCTTTTATAATGTTCTCATCAACTTTGAATTTTTCGTCAATTAAGGGAAGTGTCTTTCCTAATTCGATGATGTATTCGTAACGTTGCATCCAATCGTCAAACATGGAAAATTCATCAACAATCTCGTTTTGAATGTCTTTAATTGTCATTTAAAATTATTTTTTTGTTGCTTTTAAAAGTAATTTACCTTCGTTATCATATAATAAAATGGTTTTATTTTCCATTTTAAAAACAGTTACATTTTTAGCTATGTTAAACCACAGAGTTTCGTTTTCCATTGCATTATCACAGTATTTTCTGGTAGCCATAAAAGGAGAAAGAGAAATAACTTCTTCTTCTAATTTGTAAGTTCCAGAGTACATATTACAACCCATAAAACCAGAAACGCTTTCAGCATCAAAACTTATAAAATATTCTTTATTACTTACATCCTTTGATAATAATGTTTCAACAGAGTAGCTTCCAATAATAGGACTTTTTATAGTAGAATCGTCTACTAATTTATTAATAAAATCGACTAATTCCTTAATTTTTACAGGCGGAATGGTATGATCAAATCCTTTAGTAGTATATGTTTTATCTTTATTTAAAATTGTCAAGTTTGCATGCGCTTTCCCATCATAAGCTCGTTCCATAGTTGGACCTTCTAATTCGTTAAAAGTAGTTAGATCAATCTTGCTATATAAATTTGCAATTTCTTTCCATTGCTCATCAGTTAAATTTAGTAAAACAGGCTGAGAATCTCTTGTATCTATAACCGTAAAAACGTTTTTTTCAATTTGAATGGTTCTATGAAAACCTCTACTATTTGCTCCATAGATAATTTTAACACTAGATAAATCTTGTTCTTGTGAGCACCCTTTAGATAAAAAAAACACTAAAAAAATAGAGAATAATGATTTCATAATTTTAATTTTTTAAGACAACATCATTTGTGCTTTTTTAACCGCTTCTACAAAGATATCTATTTCTTCTTTAGTATTATAAAAAGCAAAACTTGCTCTTATTGTTCCTGGAATATTGAAATAATTCATAATAGGTTGTGCGCAATGATGACCGGTTCTAACCGCTATTCCTAACTTATCTATAATTGTGCCAATGTCATACGGATGAATTCCATCAATGTTAAACGAAATCACCGAAGTCTTGTTTTCACTAGTCCCAAAGATTTTCAAACCTTCGATTTCTTGCAATCTTTTGGTTCCGTAGTCTAATAATTCTTGTTCGTATGCTGCAATGTTGTCAAAACCAACAGCATTCATGTAATCAATGGCAGTTCCTAAAACTATTCCGCCTTCGATGTTTGGAGTTCCTGCTTCAAATTTATGTGGTAAATCAGCGTAAGTAGTTTTTTCGAAAGTAACTTCGGCAATCATTTCACCTCCGCCTTGATACGGTGGCAATTTTCGCAACCATTCTTCTTTTCCGTATAAAATTCCAACGCCTGTTGGACCACACGCTTTATGTCCTGAAAACACATAAAAATCGCAATCCAATGCTTGTACATCTGGACGTAAATGCGGTGTTGCTTGTGCACCGTCGATTAAAACGGCTGCTCCTACTCCATGTGCTTTTTTGATGATGTATTCAATTGGGTTAACCGTTCCTAATGCATTTGAAATATGATTCACCGTTACGATTTTCGTTTTTCCTGAAAGTAATTTGTCGAATTCTGAAATAATCAATTCTCCTTTTTCATTCATTGGAATAACCACCAACTTCGCTCCTGTTTTTTCACATAAAAATTGCCAAGGCACAATATTGCTATGGTGTTCCAAGGCAGAAACCATGACCTCATCGCCTGCTTTTAGCAAACTTGCAAAACCATTCGCTACCAAGTTAATTCCGAAAGTCGTTCCTGAAGTAAAAATGATTTCGTGATTATGTTTCGCGTTTAAGTGATTTTGAATCGTATTTCGAGACACTTCATAAGCATCTGTAGCCAATTGACTCAACGTATGTACACCACGATGAATATTTGCATTGATTTCGCTGTAATATTTCGAAATAGCATCAATAACCACTTGTGGCTTTTGCGAAGTAGCTCCATTATCAAAATACACCAAGGGTTTGCCATTTACTTTTTGCGATAAAATGGGGAAATCAGCTCTTATTTTTTGAACATCAAACATATTACTGTATTTTATATTATAGAATAAAACCGCAATTAAGCGGTTTAAAATTTACAAATCAAATCCCATATTTACACCTAATTTGTTTGCAATAAGTCTGGCAATTTTTGCTTTTAATTCAGGTATTTTAATGCTATTTGTTACTTCGCTTGTAAAAGCGTACATCAACAAAGCTTTTGCTTCTTTTTTTGGAATTCCACGTTGTTGCATGTAGAACATTGCACTTTCGTCTAATTGTCCAATCGTACAACCGTGCGAACATTTTACATCATCGGCAAAAATTTCCAATTGTGGTTTTGCGTTGATAGTAGCTTTATCGCCAATTAAAATGTTATTATTTTGTTGAAAAGCATCGGTTTTTTGTGCTTCTTTTTCTACGAAGATTTTTCCGTTAAAAACTCCAGTTGAACTATCGTTTAAAATGGTTTTATAATTTTGGTGACTTTCGCAATTTGGTGTTGCATGTTGCACTAAAGTATAATGATCTACGTGTTGTTTATCGCCAATTATGGTAATGCCTTTTAAAGTTGAATCGATTCTTTCGCCTTGGTGATAGAAATTCAAATTGTTTCTTGTGATGTTTCCGCCAAACGAAAACGTATGCACCGAAACTCTACTTTCTTGCTTTTGAGCAATATAAGTGTTGTCTACAAGATTTGCTGTTTGCACATCGTTTTGTACTTTGTAATAATCTACAATGGCACGTTTTTGAGCATAAACTTCTGTAACCGAATTCGTTAAAACCGGATTAGAATTTAAACTCTGATGACGTTCTACAATTTGAACGTGAGCATTTTCACCTACAATAATTAAATTACGAGGTTGTGTCATTAAAGCCGCTTCATTACCAGTAGAGAAATAAATGATCTCAATAGGTTTTTCAACAACTTTGCTTTTTGGTATATTTACATAAGCACCTTCTAATGAAAAAGCAGTGTTTAAAGACGTTAAACTGTCTTCTTTATTTGCAATTTGATTAAAATAAGTGTCAATAATCATTTTGTATTTAGGTTTTGTTAATGCCGAAGACATCAAACAAACATCTAAACCATCATGTGTAGTTGACGATAAAAAGGAGCTGAAAATACCATCAATAAAAACTACTTTGTAAGTATCAACTTCGTGTAAAAAAAACTTTTTTACATCTTTAAATTCGATTGTATTTTCTTTCTTTGGGAAAACCGAAAAATCGTTCTTTAAAATTGAGTTTAAAGAAGTGTATTTCCAAGCTTCCTCTTTTTTAGTAGGAAAACCTTTGTTTTCAAAGTTTTTTATAGCGTTGCTTCTAAGCTCGTGAAGTTCAGAGTTTGTATCAATCTTTTCTTCAAAAGCCATGAAAGAAGCTAACATTTTTTCTTTTAATTCCATTGTATTTAGTGTTCAGTCGCAGTGTTCAGTCGCAGTCATCTGATAACTGTGACTGAGACTGTAAACTAATTTAATTCGTTTTTAATCCAATCGTAACCTTTTTCTTCTAATTCTAATGCTAAAGCAGCTGTTCCTGATTTAACAATTTTTCCGTCCATTAATACGTGAACGAAATCTGGAACGATATAATCTAATAAACGTTGGTAATGCGTAATTACTAAAACAGCATTATTCTCGTTTTTTAATTTGTTAACTCCGTTTGCCACAATACGTAAAGCATCGATATCCAAACCTGAATCAGTTTCGTCCAAAATTGCGATTTTAGGCTCTAACATTGCCATTTGGAAAATTTCATTACGTTTCTTTTCACCTCCCGAAAAACCTTCGTTTAAAGAACGCGATAAGAATTTTCTATCCATTTCTAATAATTCTGCTTTTTCACGAATTAATTTCAACATTTCGTTTGCAGGCATTTCTTCTTTACCGTTAGCTTTTCTACTTTCGTTGATTGCTGTTTTAATAAAATTCGTAACCGAAACTCCCGGAATTTCAACTGGATATTGAAACGATAAGAAAACGCCTTTGTGTGCTCTTTCTTCTGGTGCAAATTCTGAAATTTCTTCTCCGTCTAAAAAGATTTCTCCTTGAGAAACTTCGTAATTTTCGTTTCCAGCAATGATAGAAGATAAGGTTGATTTTCCGGCACCGTTTGGTCCCATAATCGCATGAACTTCTCCTGCTTTAATTTCAAGGTTAATTCCTTTTAATATTTCTTTGTCTTCAACAGACGCGTGTAAGTTTTTTATTTGTAACATTTTGTAAATGTGTTATTTATTCAAATTTATGATTGATTATCCAACAGAACCCTCTAAACTAATTTCCAACAACTTCTGCGCTTCTACCGCAAATTCCATTGGTAATTTATTCAAAACTTCTTTACTGAATCCGTTTACGATAAGCGCAATAGCTTTTTCTGTTGGGATTCCACGTTGGTTGCAATAGAATACTTGGTCTTCTCCAATTTTTGAAGTCGTTGCTTCGTGTTCAATTTTTGCCGATGCATTTTTACTTTCGATATACGGAAAAGTATGTGCTCCACAATCGTTGCCCATTAATAAAGAATCACATTGAGAGAAGTTACGCGCGTTTTCTGCCCTTGCTCCTATTTGCACTAATCCTCTATAGCTATTTTGTGATTTACCAGCTGAAATTCCTTTAGAAATAATAGTTGATTTGGTATTTTTTCCCAAATGAATCATCTTAGTTCCGGTATCGGCTTGCTGAAAATTATTAGTAACGGCGATTGAGTAAAATTCGCCAATTGAATTATCTCCTTTTAAAACAACCGAAGGATATTTCCAAGTTACTGCCGAACCTGTTTCTACTTGTGTCCAAGAAATTTTAGCGTTTTTCTCACATAAACCTCTTTTGGTTACGAAGTTATAAACACCACCTTTTCCTTCTTTGTTTCCTGGATACCAGTTTTGAACTGTTGAATATTTTATTTCGGCTCCGTCCATTGCAATTAATTCTACAACAGCTGCGTGCAATTGATTTTCATCTCTACTAGGTGCTGTACAACCTTCTAAATATGAAACATAACTATCTTCATCAGCCACCAACAATGTTCTTTCAAACTGTCCTGTTCCTCCTTGATTGATTCGGAAATACGTTGATAATTCCATTGGACAACGAACACCTTTTGGAATATAACAGAAACTTCCGTCAGAAAAAACAGCCGAATTTAAAGCAGCATAAAAATTATCTTTTTGTGGAACGATTGTTCCTAAATATTTACGAACTAGTTCTGGATGCTCTTTAATGGCTTCTGAAATGGAACAAAAAATAATTCCTTTTTCGTTTAATGTTTTCTTGAAAGTCGTTGCTACAGAAACCGAATCAACCACGATATCAATCGCCACATTGTTCATTTTCTTTTGTTCGTCAACCGAAATTCCTAATTTTTTGTACATCGCCAAAAGTTCAGGGTCAACGTCTTCTAATTTTTTGTTAGGATCGGCTTTTTTAGGTGCAGAATAATACGAAATCGCTTGAAAATCTGGTTTTTCATAATGTACATTAGCCCATTCTGGTTCAATCATTTCTTGCCAAGCCTTAAAAGCTTCCAAACGCCATTCGGTCATCCATTCTGGCTCTTCTTTTTTCTTTGAAATGGCACGAACGATATCTTCATTTAAACCAATAGGAAACGTTTCCGAGTCCAATTCGGTGTAAAATCCGTATTCGTATTCTTTATTTTCTAATTCGACTTTTAAGTCGTCTTCAGTATATTTACTCATATTTTTTTGATTTATAAAGAAAAGCTTTCTCCACAACCGCACGTTCTTTGTGCATTTGGGTTGTTAAAAACAAATCCCTTTCCGTTTAAACCGCCCGAAAATTCTAAAATTGTACCGGCTAAGTATAAAAAGGATTTTTTTTCAACAGCAATTTTTATATTATTATCTTCAAAAACCTTGTCGTTTTCTCCTATTTCTTTGTCAAACTTTAATTCGTAAGACAAACCCGAGCAACCGCCACTCTTTACGCCAACTCTAACGTAATCAATTGCTGCATCAAAACCGTCTTCTTGCATCATTGCAACGATTTTTTTACTTGCTGTGTCTGAAACTTTGATCATAGCTTATTTTGATTTTGTCTAAATTAACGGCAAATATAAGGCATAATTTACTTTTAACAAGAGTTGCTAACATTTTTATAACTTATGGATTAATAGTTTCTGTTTATAGTATTTTTTGTAATTTGGCTGAAAAATGTTTGACATACGAAATCGCAAGTAAAATAGTTAGTAAAATCAAACCTCAAAAAACAAAAGGCGATAACACAATAAACTCATTAATAATATTTCACGAAGTATGAAATTACATCCAATAGAAGCAGGAAATTTTAAATTAGATGGTGGTGCTATGTTTGGCGTTGTGCCAAAAACCATTTGGAATAAAACTAATCCGGCTGACGAAAATAACTTAATTGACATTGCTGCAAGATGTCTTTTAATTGAAGACGGAAACCGATTAACGCTTATTGATACCGGAATGGGTAACAAACAATCAGATAAATTTTTTGGATATTACTCTCTTTGGGGTGATCATTCTTTAGATAAGTCGCTAAAAAATGCAGGTTTTCATCGTGATGATATTACAGATGTTTTTATGACCCATTTGCATTTTGACCATTGTGGTGGAAGTGTCAACTGGAATAAAGATAAAACAGGTTACGAAGTAGCTTTTAAAAATGCTAAATTCTGGACAAACGAAAACCATTGGGAATGGGCAACAAAACCCAATTCAAGAGAAAAAGCATCTTTTTTACATGAAAACATTATTCCAATGCAAGAAAGCGGACAATTAAATTTCATTAAAAGAGCTGAAGGCGATTTTTTAGCTACTTCAGAATTAGGTTTTGGAATTTTCTTTGCTGACGGACATACCGAAAAACAAATGTTGCCTCACATCAATTACAACGGAAAAACAATTGTTTTTTGTGCCGATTTATTAGCAACTGCTGGTCATATTCCTATTCCATATGTTATGGGTTACGACACAAGACCTTTATTAACATTAGACGAAAAAGCAAAATTCATGAATGCTGCTGCAGAAAATAATTATTATTTGTTTTTAGAGCACGATGCACACAATGAAATTATTACGGTAGAAAAAACAGAAAAAGGTGTTCGTTTAAAAGAAGTTTTTACCTGTAACGATATTTTAAAATAAAGTTAAAAAAAACACTAACTGTAACAATCACAAAAGATTTCAGTCCAATAACCGAAATATAATTATTGAAAAAATGAAAAGAATATTTAAACCACTTTATTTAAGTTTGACTATCGCTTTTGCTTTAGCAAGTTGTGGATCACAAAAAATGGTATCAACTCCGGTTGAAAACATAGATAATTTACCTTTAAAAACTACTCCTATAGCTGAAAATGACTTAAAACGTTGGAGTCACTTAGATTTAGTAAATGACACAATTCCTGGAATGAGTGTTGACAAAGCGTATAAAGAATTAATCAAAGGTAAAAAAGGTAAAAAAGTCATCGTTGGAATTGTAGATTCAGGTGTTGATATCAACCACGAAGATTTAAAAGCGGTGATTTGGACCAATCCAAAAGAGATTGCTGGAAATGGCATTGACGATGACAAAAACGGATACATTGATGATATACACGGATGGAATTTCTTAGGAGATGCTGTTCATGAACAATTAGAAATGACGCGTATTGTTAAAAAAGGACCTGGAACTCCAGATTATGATAAAGCGAAAGCGCAATTGGAGGAAGAGCTAAAAGGAATTCAGCCACAAAAACAACAATTAGATTTTATATTAAATGCTGAGAAAACAGTAGCAACTTTCCTTAA
This sequence comes from Flavobacterium sp. LMO6, assembly GCF_009495795.1. Lineage (NCBI taxonomy): Bacteria > Pseudomonadati > Bacteroidota > Flavobacteriia > Flavobacteriales > Flavobacteriaceae > Flavobacterium > Flavobacterium sp. LMO6. Next base: position 128,427 of record NZ_WIBH01000001.1, read on the forward strand.
AAAAAGTGATTTTACGCTAGAAGAAGTAAAAGCAATTCAATCGGATGAAACTGGGGTAAAACAAGCAAAAGCAATGTTTACTCAAATTTTAAGCAAATCTACCAAGGCTGAATTTGATGCTCAAATTGAAGAATTTAAAGACTATGTTTATGGACAAATTAACTATAATTTAAATGTTGAGTTTGATGGTAGAAAAATTGTAGGTGATAATCCAAACGATTTGAACGACACGAAATACGGAAACAATAATGTAGTTGGTCCTGAGCCAAAAGAAGCCAAACACGGAACACACGTTGCTGGAATTGTAGCTCAAATTAGAGGAAATAATCTTGGTGGTGATGGTGTAACTAATAATGCTCAAATATTAACGGTAAGAGCAGTTCCTAATGGTGATGAATATGATAAAGATATCGCTTTAGGAATTCGTTATGCGGTAGATAATGGTGCAAAAGTAATTAACGGTTCATTCGGAAAATACTATTCGCAACATAAAGAATGGGTTATGGATGCCATTAAATATGCAGAATCTAATGATGTTTTAATTGTTATTGCTGCCGGAAACGAATCGTTTGATTTAGATGTTACTAACAAATATCCAAACGACACCTACGATGGTAGTCCAGAATTTGCTAAAAACGTACTAATAATTGGAGCGCTTTCTCCAAATTATGGTTCTAAAATGGTAGCTGGTTTTTCAAATTACGGAAAAAACAATGTAGATATTTATGCTCCTGGAGATGAAATATATGCTACAACTCCATTAAATACTTACGAATATTTACAAGGAACTTCAATGGCTTCACCAAATGTAGCTGGAGTTGCAACTTTAATTCGTTCTTACTATCCTAAATTAACTGCTGTGCAAGTAAAACAAATTATTATGGAAAGTGGAACGCCATTAAAAAACACAGTTGTAATTGGAGAAGACAAACACAAAGCTAATTTTGCCGATGCTTCTAAATCAGGTAGAATTGTAAATGCTTATAATGCTTTAGTTTTAGCGGCTAAAATGTCTAAATAATAAAAATTAAATTATCTTAAATCCTACAAGGCATAATTTGTCTTGTGGGTTTTCTTTTAAAAAACGAATATGAAAAAATTATTGTTTTTAGGTTTATTTCCCTTTTTAACATTTGGTCAAAACAATCCAAATCCAGGGTATTGGCAACAACATGTTGAATACAAAATGGAGGTGAAAATGGATGTGAAAAAATTCCAATATACAGGTAAGCAAGAAATAATTTATACGAACAATTCAAATGATACTTTACATAAAGTATATTATCATTTATACAACAATGCTTTTCAACCCGGAAGTGAAATGGATGCAAGGCTTCAGGCTATTTCCGATCCAGACAAACGAATGGTAAGAACCTTTAAAAAAGAAGGAAAAGACATAAAAGAAAGTAGAATTAGCACTTTAAAACCAAATGAAATTGGCTATTTAAATATTGCAAATTTTAAACAAGATGGCGTTACAGCAACCACAAAAGTAGTAGGAACTATTTTAGAAGTTACGTTAGCAAAAGCTATTTTACCAAAACAAAAAACAGTTTTATCATTAGATTTTGATGGGCAAGTACCATTGCAAATTCGTCGTTCGGGAAGAATTTCAGAAGAAGGAGTTGCTTTATCCATGACACAATGGTATCCAAAATTATGTGAATATGATTTTGAAGGCTGGCATTCAAACCCATACATTGCAAGAGAATTTCATGGTGTTTGGGGAAATTTTGATGTAAAAATTACGATTGACAAAAACTACACCATTGGTGGAACAGGTTATTTACAAAACAAAAACGAAATTGGACATGGTTATCAAGATACCGGAATAAAAGTCGTACATGCTAAGAAAACTAAAAACTTAACATGGCATTTTTATGCACCAAATGTGCACGATTTTGCTTGGGGTGCCGATAATGAATTCATTCACGACATGATTTTAGGTCCAAATAATGTTGAATTGCATTTCTTGTATAAAAACAAGAAAGAAAATTTAGAAAATTGGAAAAAAATGCAACCTAAAACAGCAGAATTGTTAGCGTATTTTAACGAAAACGTAGGACAATATCCATACAAACAATACTCTGTGATTCAAGGTGGTGATGGCGGAATGGAATATGGTATGTGTACCTTAATCACCGGAAATAGAGCTTTTGGAAGTTTAGTAGGCGTTACAGCACACGAAATGGCACACTCATGGTTTCAGTTTGTACTAGCTACTAACGAAACCAAACATGAATGGATGGATGAAGGATTTACATCCTACATTTCTAACTTAGCTATGAATAAAATTTTACCTCCTAAAAAACCAGAAACTCCATTTGAAAGTGCTTATAAAAATTATATTTATTTAGCAAAATCAGGAAAAGAACAACCTTTATCTACTCATGCAGATCGTTATGATGTAAATATGGCATATGGCATTTCTGCCTATAGCAAAGGCGAAGTGTTTTTAGTGCAACTAGGATATTTAATTGGCCAAGAAAACCTCAACAAAACCATCAAACGTTACTATAACGAGTATAAATTTACGCATCCTACACCAAACGATATAAAACGTGTAGCAGAAAAAGTTTCAGGCGCAAATTTAGACTGGTATTTATTAGATTGGACATTGACTACAAACACTATAGATTATAGCATTAAAGAAGTTTCTGAGGCCAATGCAGCCAATACAAAAGTTGTTTTTGAAAGAAAAGGTAGAATGCCAATGCCTTTAGATGTTATTGTAGAATATTCAGATGGAACAAAAGAATTTTTCTACATTCCAAACACGTTAATGCGTTGGGAAAAACCTAATCCGTATCCTGAAATTAAAGGAAAGGTACTAACAGGTTGGGATTGGGCTTATCCTACTTTTACTTTTGAAATTGCGAAACCAAAAGCTTTAATCAAATCCATCACCATTGACCCAGAAAATATAATGGCTGATATAAACAAAGAAGACAATATTTTTGTGAAAAAATAGAAAATATAAGCGACCTATTAAGGTCGCTTTTTTTATGTCAAATTTTAATTTAAGAAATGACAAATATCATTCTTTGAGTGTATTGTGTTTTATAATTTTAATGTGCTTAAAAAGCAAATCAAAATTAATAAGCAATTTTAAAAATACACTATTTATGATAAGTGCAACCAAAGACATTAGAAACGTAGTATTTCTTGGCCATTCGGGTTCTGGGAAAACTACATTTATTGAAACCATGTTATTTGAAAGTGGTAGTATTCCAAGACGTGGTTCAATTGAAGCACACAACACCATCTCTGATTTTACCGATTTAGAACATGAAAGAGAAAACACCATTTACAGTCATTTAATGCACGTAAAATGGCACAATAACAAAATAAATATTTTAGACACGCCGGGTTTTGACGATTTTATTGGTGAAGTAGTTTCATCGTTAAAAGTGTCTGATACAGCTTTAGTACTATTAAACGCAACATCGGGAGTAGAAGTAGGTACTGAAATTATTTGGGAATATGTTCAAAATTATCAAACTCCTGCCCTATTTGTTATTAATCAAATGGATCATCCAAAAGCAGATTTTGATGCCACTTTAGAACAAGCAAAAAATCGCTTTGGTAATAAAGTTATTCCTGTTCAATTCCCATATAATTCTGGCGAAAATTTTAATAGTATTATCGATGTGCTTCGCATGACGATGTATGTTTTTCCTGAAAATGGAGGAAAACCAGATAAAATGCCAATACCTGAATCTGAACTTGAAAAAGCAAATACACTTCATAATGCATTAGTAGAAGCTGCCGCAGAAAACGAAGAAGGTTTAATGGAAAAATACTTTGAAAAAGGTAATTTAGACGAAGAAGAATTAGCAAAAGGGTTAACTATTGCACTTGCTAACCAACAAATATATCCTGTTTTTTGTGCTTCGGGATTAAAAGATATGGGAAGCGGAAGAATCATGGGATTTATAGACGATATTGCACCTTCTCCTGCAGACAGACCAGCAAAAAAACTAGAAAATGGAGATGAATTAAAATGCGATGCTACAGATAAAACAACTCTATTTATATACAAAACACTCGCTGAACCACAAGTAGGAATGGTTTCGTATTTCAAAGTGCTTTCTGGAGAATTAAAAGCAGGAGATGAACTAGTAAATGCAGAAAATGGTGAAATCGAACGCTTAACCCAAATTTTTGTAACCGAAGGAAAACAACGAACTGCGGTAGAAAAATTAATTGCTGGCGATTTAGGCGCAACGGTTCGCTTAAAATTTGGCCATACAAACAATACCTTAAACGCTAAAGGTAGCGATAGAAAAGTGAGAAAAATGCAATTTCCATTAAGTCGAATTAGAAAAGCAATTACGACTGCTAATCTTGCCGATATGGAAAAAATGATTAAGGCATTACACCAAATTCAGGAAGAAGATGTAACCTTAAAAGTAGAACAATCTGCCGAATTAAAACAAACCATTATTCAAGGTCAAGGGCAATTGCATTTAGATTTAATTAAACATCGAGTAGAAACCGAAAATAATATAGAAATTGTTTTTGAAGAACCAAAAGTGCCTTATCGTGAAACCATCACTAAATCGGCAAAAGCAGAATATCGTCATAAAAAACAAAGTGGCGGTTCTGGACAATTTGGAGAAGTTCACATAACCATTGAACCTTATTTTGATGATATGCCAGAGCCACAAGGCTTTAATATTAGAAATAAAGAAATTGAAGAATTACCTTGGGGCGGAAAATTTGCATTCTATTGGTGCATAGTTGGTGGTGCTATTGATAATCGTTATGCAACTGCGATTAAAAAAGGAATAATGCAAGAAATGACCGAAGGTCCATTAACCGGTTCTAATTGTCAAAACATACGCGTTTGCATTTATGATGGAAAAATGCACGCAGTAGATAGCAATGATATTTCTTTTCAACTAGCAGCTTCACATGCGTTTAGAATGGCTTTTAATGATGCAAAACCTCAACTACTAGAACCTTATTATCATGTAGAAGTTTTATGTGATAACAATCATACAGGAGATGTTATGGGCGATTTACAAACACGAAGAGCCATTATTCAAGGAATGGATACTGACGGACATTATCAGAAAATTTTAGCAGAAGTTCCTTTATCTGAGCTAAAAGATTATGGATCTACGCTTCGATCGCTAACACAAGGAAAGGCAAAATTTAAAATGGACTTTGTTAATTATCAATTAGTTCCTGCACACGTTCAGGAAAATTTAGTTATAAGTAATGCGTTATTTACTGAAGTGTAAAACGAATTTTGCCATTGAAAAAGCTTCTTCAAAAAATGAAGAAGCTTTTTTTATACCTTTGCCACATGCAGTTCACCTATCCAAAAAAAGAAAAATTAAAAAGCAAAACCACAATTGATTTGCTTTTTTCTGAAGGAAATTCGGTTTCGAAATTTCCACTGCGTTTGGTATATGTAGAAAATAAAGAACCAAATGCAGAGCCAATTAAAATGGGTGTTTCGGTTTCTAAAAAGTATTTCAAAAAAGCCGTTGATCGCAATTATTTCAAACGTGTTTTACGCGAAACATACCGATTAAACAAGCATATTTTAATTGATAATTTAGAAAAACCGTATGCTTTTATGTTTTTCTATCAAACAAAAGAACGACTTTCTTATCAAGAAATTGAAGAAAAAACCATTCAACTTTTTCAAAAATTCAATGAAAGACAGAAGTAAATCTATCTTTTGGTTTAATTTTTGTTCAATATTCTTTACTTTCGTAAACTAGAATCAATCAAAAACTCAACACATGAAACGTTTTTTCAGTAGAAAAATAATAGTAACAATAGTTGCCACAACTTTCCTTTTTGTAGGTGTAAGTTTTAAGAACGATTTTTTTGAAATTGCTAAGCAAATCGAAATTTTTACTGGGTTATTTAAAACCGTTAACCAAAATTATGTAGACGAAACCAATCCGGGTGAAATGATGGATATTGCTATAAAAAACATGTTAAAGGAATTAGATCCTTACACTGTTTTTTTTAACGAGCAAGATGTGTTAAAATTCAAAATCAATAATACAGGCGAATATACTGGTATTGGCGCTATGGTTCAACGTAGTGAAGGGAAAGTTTTATTAAAAGAAATTTACAAAGGATTTCCTGCTGATAAAGCCGGATTAAAAGCGGGCGATGAGGTTATTCAAATAGGCGATATTAGCTTAAAAGAATACAAAGAAGATGCTTCTCAATTATTTAGAGGAGCTAAAAACACAAAAATTGAAATTCAATACATTCGCCAAGGAAAAACACAAAATGGAGCTATAATTTTAGACGATGTAGAAATAAAAGCAGTTCCTTATTTTTCATTATTACAAAACAATATTGGATATATCGTTTTGAATAAATTTACTGATAAATCGAGCTTTGAAACTAAAGCGGCATTATTAGAATTAAAGAAACAAGGCGCAACAAAAATTATTTTAGATTTAAGAGGAAATCCAGGTGGATTATTACATGAAGCGGTAAATATTTGTAATCTTTTTGTGCCTAAAAACGAATTAATTGTTACTACAAAATCTAAAAATCCGAAACACAATTCAGAATATCGTACTAAAAACGAACCTATCGATATAGAAATTCCAATTGCGGTAATTGTAGATGGAAAAAGTGCTTCGGCTTCTGAAATTGTAGCAGGCGCTATTCAAGATTTAGATAGAGGTGTAATTTTAGGAACAAGAAGTTTTGGAAAAGGATTGGTGCAACGCCCATTAGATTTATCATACGGAACGCAAGTCAAAGTTACTATTTCTAGATATTACACACCTTCTGGCAGATGTATTCAGGCTTTAGATTATTCAAAAAAAGACGAAAACGGAAAAGCAATAAAAAAATCGCAAAACGAATTTAACGCTTTTAAAACCAAAGCCGGAAGAACCGTTTATGATGGTGGTGGTGTTTTGCCTGATGTAGAAATTGAAGAAACTAAAATGGCAAATATTACAGAAGCACTAAATAAAACAGATGCCATTTTTAACTTTGCGACAAAATGGTATTATAACAATCTTAATGTTAGTGGCAATCCATCTATTTCGGATACCGATTTTAATGCGTTTAAAGCGTATTTAAAACAAGAGAATGTTAGTTTAGACACAGAAACCAACAAAGCACTGAAAGCGGTCTTAGAAAGTGCTAAAAAAGAAAAAATAGACAAACAAATTGCTGCTGAATACAAGCAATTAGAATTAGCTATTGAGAAAAACATCGATGCTGAACTAGATAAAAACAAAGCTCAAATTAAAAAACTAATTCAAGAAGATTTAATAACACGTTACCAATATCGCGAAGGTTTATATTTATTTTATACACAAGAAAATGTAGAAATTGAAAAAGCTATTTTGCTTTTAAATAACGAAACGCAATACAAATCGATATTAAAAAAATAGGCATGACACGTTACCTTTCATTACTTTTTTTCCTTTTTTCGGCCATTTCAATTGCTCAAGAAGACGAAGAAGTACACTCTATCTTTTTCGAATTTAACAAATTCAACTTAAAAGAAGAACAAGCAGATGCTGTTGTGGCATTTGTTAGTAAAATAGACACATCTCGAATAGAATCGGTACAAATATTTGGGTATTGCGACGACCGCGGAAAAGACGCATACAACTATACTTTATCTACAAACAGAGCCAATACCGTAAAAGATAAACTAATAGAAAAAGGGATTAAAAGTAAAATCATCATTACGCTGGAAGGAAAAGGCCGAATCATGCTTGACGAAGACATGCAAACAAACATTCCTGAAGCACGATCTAAAAATCGTAGAGTAGACGTTGTTGTTAACTTTAAACCTATTGTGGTTGAAGATTTAAAAATACCTGGCGTTTATAGCACTATAAAAAAAGACCGAATTATTGGCGATAGAATTTACTTAGATCACGTACTTTTTGAAAGAGGAAGTAGCCAATTAACCTATAAAGCAAAAAAGGAATTAGACCGAATTGCCTTAGAATTAAACAAATACAAAAACATTCATTTTGAAATTCAAGGGCATGTTTGTTGTACGCCAACTTTTCAAAAAGAAGCTATTGATCGCGATACTAAAAAGCGAGAATTATCTATCAATCGTGCCAAAAGAGTATATAATTATTTCTTAATGAAACGCATCAGTAAAACCCGCATGACATTTAAAGGTTATGGCAACACCCAATCATTAAAAAAAGGCAGCACTTTAGACCGTAGGGTTGAACTTTTGATTACAAAAAATGATGTGGTTCCTGTGGAGCCGAAGAAATAACATTACAAGCTTCTTTTACAATGAAATACTACTATTTATTTATACTTACTTGTTTTACATTAATTGCATTTTCTCAGAAAAGCGGAACCATAACCTATAATTTTAAAATCTTAGAAGATGAAAAATTCATTAAAAACGAACTTATTGGAGAGTTTTTTTTACAAGCAATTGAAGGGGCAAAACATCTTAAATTTGAATTAACATTTAATGATTCCATTTCAGAATTTAAACTCTTAAAAAACATGTCTTTAGATGGTCAAAACCTAGAAATGGCAATAATAGACAGTAGAACGAGAAAAGAAATTTATATTTTTAAGAATAAAATATATCATAATAATTCTAACGGACTTTTTAAAGAAAATGAGTTTTTAATAATAGAACCCTTAAATCAAAATTGGAAACTAACAAATGAATCTAAAATCATTGATGGCTATACTTGTTATAAGGCAACTAATGAATATATTGTAGACAATGGGAAAATCTTCAAGCATCCTGTAATTGCTTGGTTTTGTCCTCAAATTCCTATTTCAATTGGACCAAGAGGATATGGTGGTCTTCCTGGTTTAATATTAGAATTACAAGAGTGGAATAGTGTATTTGGTGTTGAAAAAATGGAGTTTTCAAATAATGTTAAAGAAATTATATTGCCAAAAGAAGGTAAAATAATTAGCGAACAAGAATATCAAAATAAAGTTGGTGCTGCAGCAAAGAGAGAATTTAGTAACAATTAATATTAAAGTCTAGTTTTTTTCCTATTTAGAATTTCATTTTTAAATTCAAAAACAAATAACTAAATACCAAAATCCTTAAATCTATTCAAATTACACCATTTTTTTTAATAAAAAAATATTTGATTATCAATATTATAACATTTTACGTGTTAAATTATGGTTAAAACACAATATTTCATGCGAAAATTCGTTTTTTTTTTTTTCATTTTTGTTCTCGGTTAACCAAAAACAAATATTAATTTTAAAAATTTAAACAAAATGAAAAAAATGATTTTTAGTGCAGTAGCACTTATTGCTTTTTCATTTGCTGGTATGGCGAATTAGATTGAAGAGAAAAAAGTTGAAGAAAAGAAGGTCGAGAAAAAGATTATTGTAACAGATTGTGATCAATGTCAACAATGGGCAGACGGACAAGTTACTGGGAGTGATCCTACTAACAAAAAATGGATGGCAAAAGTTGATGAATGTTATGATAAAAACAAATGTGATAATCTTAGATTTAGAGATGCTGATTTATAATAAATTAGGAGCCTGGAAAAGGCTCCTTTATAATACAAAGATGAGAAATACAATATTTTTTTTGTTTTTTACTTCAATTTGTTGGGGACAAAAAACTAATGAAGGAAAAATTACCTACAATACTTTTTTTAACGAAACTGAAGCAACCGAAGAATTAAAAAAGGAAAGCCTTTGGCAATATCAATATGAACTTGAAAAAATTGAAATGGCCAAAAACTTCACATTTGAATTACATTACAAAGACAGTTTATCTTGCTTTAAAATGGAAAAGAAGTTACCTAGTGACGCTATTAATGTCAATACCTATAATTCTATAGCTGATTATTTCTATGGAAGTGAAATATTTTATACAAATAATAATAAAACTATTAGCTATGAAATAGGGTCTATTTATAGTGATTTTGAATATGTTCTAAAATATGATTTGTCTAATTTTGTTTGGAACTATACCAACGAAACAAAAACAATTTCGGGATATAAATGCTATAAAGCCGAAACAGAATGGAAATTTTACGCAAGAGGCAAAGATCACACATACAAAGTAATTGCTTGGTATTGCCCAGAAATTCCTTTAGCCTATTGCCCTAATAAATATCCGAGTCTACCGGGCTTGGTTTTAGAATTATCAGAAGCAAAAAGAACTTGGATTGTAAATAAAATTGAACTTAACACAAAATCTGATTTAACGGATGACTACATAAAAGAGCTTGAAGAAGTTATTAAAAAACATTCTAAAGAAAACTAACCTTTTCTGTAAATAATTACAAAAATATAAATGCCAAAATCCCTAATTCTATTACTACTTTTTCCTTTATTCTCTTTTTCATAAACAATATACAATGAAAAAAATAATTTTATTTTTACTCTTTACAACCTCATCAATAGGGCAAAATTATAAAATCTCATATGGGAAATCTATTACTAATAACTCAGAAGATTTAGAAAAAATTACCGATATTAATGTGAAAAACAATATTATTAGTATTAATCAATCGTTTGATCAATTAGAATATCAGATGTTGATTAATAATGATGTTGCCGTCTTCAACTATGTAAAAACACTTAAATTACCTGGATTTAATCCTAGAGCTATTTCTGTAGGTGGCGGCAAAGGAATTCACTATTTTGATAAAAAAAATAACATAGAAATTTTTGAAACTGAAATGACAGGAAAAAAATACTTTGTTAAAAGTAACATTAATAAGTATAATTGGACTATAACTAATGAAACGAAAAAAATAGACAATTTTACATGTTATAAAGCCATTGCAACAATATTGATAAATGATTTTAGAGGTAAAGAAAGTCATAAAATTGAAGCTTGGTTTTGCCCAGAAATTCCTTTCCCTTTTGGTCCTGACATCTATTATGGATTACCAGGTTTAATATTTGAAGCAAACTATGTTAATTCTAAGGTTAAATTTTATTTAAAAAGTATTGTAAAATTAGATTCTCAAATCCCTTTAGTATTACCACAAGAAAACATAATAACAGAAGAAGAATTCACAGCAATTTTTAATTCAGAGATGAAAAAATTAACTGAAGAAAATTAATAAATTCTTGATGCCAAAATCCCTAATTCTATTACTAGTTTTTCCAATTATTTCTTTTTCCCAAACCTTAACTGGTACGGTAAAAGATTCTCTTGGAAACCCATTACAAAATGCCAATGTAATTGCTAAACCTTTAGTTGAAAAACAAGGGTTAAAATTTGCTATTGCCGATCATTTAGGTAGATATAAATTAGAATTAGAAAAAGAGGTGCCTTATGAAGTTCGAGTTTCGTATTTAGGGTTCACAGAGGAAGTTTTAAATCTTCCGGCTAATTTTTCGCAAAAAGAACATCATTTTAAACTCAAAGAAAACGGGCAAGAATTAAAAGAAATCACGATAACCTATGACTACAAGCCTGTTGTAGTTAAAAAAGATACCTTAATTTACGATGTTAAAGCTTTTGCTAGCGGCAACGAACGCAAACTAAAAGAACAATTAGAAAAACTGCCTGGAGTTGAAGTAGATAAAAACGGTGGTGTTACGGTTCAAGGTAAAAAAGTAACTAAGTTTTACGTAGAAAATAAACCTTTTTTTGGTGGAGGAACAAAATTGGGCGTAGAAAATATTCCAGCAGATGCGGTGGATAAAGTAGAAGTCATTGACAACTTTAACGAAGTAGGTTTTCTAAAACAAGTTTCCGATTCTGAAGACTTGGCGATGAACATCAAACTGAAAGAAGATAAAAAGAAATTTATTTTTGGCGATGTTGATGCCGGTGTCGAAGTAGCTGATGATAACGGATTTTATTTGGGTCATGCCGCTTTGTTCTATTATGCCACTAAAACCAATTTGAGTTTCATTGGCGACAGTAATAACATTGGTAAACGTACCTTTTCGTTTCAAGATTTAATGCGTTTTCAAGGTGGTGCCAGTAGCTTTATTTCGGGAAGACAACAGTTAACTGATTTGTATTCATTTGCTAACGATAACACCGATGTCATAGAAAATAAATCACAATTTAGTGCTTTGAACTTTCGTCAAGAAATTAATGAAAAATTAGATGTAGAAGGTTTTGCTATATTTTCTAAGCTTTTTACAAGTACCTTAACCGAAAGCAATATTGAATATCTTCAAAACACAACAGCAACATCAGAAGAACGCATCAATAAAGGCGAAAATAAATCGGTTTTAGGCATCGGAAATGTAAAACTAAACTACACGCCCAACACTAAAGAAAAATGGTTTTACAATGGTCAATTTCAATCGAGCGCCAATGATATGACTTCGGTTTTAAATTCAAAACTTGATGGTCAAGAATCTTCGTTTGAAACCTTAAATGCTGCTGATAATGTCCAAATTAAGCAGTTTTTAGAATGGCACAAACAAATAAATTTAAAGCACACTACTACATTAGTAATTAATCAAAGTTACGACAATCAAAAACCAATCAATACTTGGTTAACTGATACCGAATTCTTAACGGGTTTAATTCCGTTAGAAAATGATTCGTTTTACAACATTCAACAAGTAAAAAAAGTAAAGAACAACAGTGTTGATGCGTTGTTTAAACATTATTGGATTATCAACAACTACAATCATTTATATACTAATGTTGGAAACAATTTAGGAACAACACAACTACAAATCACCGAAAAACAATACCGAACCGATGGTACAATCAATGATTTTGCAAGCGACGGTTTTGGGAACGACATGGATTATTTACTAAACGATTTGTATTTAGGTTTAGAATATAAGTTCAAAATAGGAAAATGGGTGAATAAACCTGCCATTTATGCCCATTACTATCATTTGAAAACAAAACAAATTGCAGCTGATTACACCTTAAACAATACATTTTTACAACCCAGTTGGTTAAGTGAATATGAATTCAATCAATCAGAAAACTTAAAATTCAATTATCGTTTGGTGAATGAATTTCCAGAAGCGAATCGTTTGTTAGAACGCTATACGTTACAAAGTTATAATTCAGTTTTTAAAGGAAATGCGTTGTTGCGAAACGAACGTTTTCACAACGCAACATTGAATTACACAAAAACCAGTATGTATCGTGGTTTGATGCTTTTTGCTAATGCAAGTTTTACTAAAAAAGTAAGAACCATTCGTAATGAAATTGGTTTAGATGGTATCAATCAATTTACAACGCCAACCATTACGGATAATCCAGAAACAACCTATCGGGTTTATGGAAATATTGATAAAAAAATTAACAAGTTTAGGTTGAGTTTAAATGCTAATTTATCTTGGTTCAATTACATACAAACCGTAAACAACCAAACTATTACAAACGACAGAAATAATCAAAGTGTTGGAATTAGATTGCGAACTGCTAATAAAAAGTGGCCAAGCGCAAGTGTGAGTTATAATAAAACCTTTAGTCAATTTTCAGGATTAACGAATTCGAAATTAACTTCTGACCGATTTGGTTTTGATTTGGATATCGATTTTTGGAAACATTTTAATTTTAAAACGGATTACGAGGTAACTTTCAACGAAAACAGCAATAACATCGCAACTGATTTCCGAATTGCCAATGCTTATTTAAGTTATCAAAAGAAAAACAATCCTTTTCGTTTTGAACTTTCGGCACAGAATTACTTGAATAATGGAACTAAAATCAACAACTCTTTCTCTGATTTTATGATTTCAAGTTCTACAACATACACGTTGCCAAGAATTGTAATGTTGACGATTAGTTATAAGCTGTAGCAAGAGCAAAAATCAAATTCAAAAATCAAGGGCAAATTCAAACAAAATTTCAAAACTTGAAACCTGAAACAAAATCTTAGTGAACTTTGTGCCTTCTTTGTGTTCCTTGTGTTTAAAAGAGACGCTTAACAGCGTGACAAAATTAAGGCGAAAATTGCTCTGTGTAACTCTTTTCAACACATTCAATATCAAAAAAACTCGGAGAATCTCTGTGTAAAAACACTAACTCCTTTTCATCTGAATATGTGGAATATCATCCTCCAAATACATTTCGCTGGTTTGGATAAATCCGTGTGATTCGTAGAATTTTTTTAGATATTCTTGAGCTGAAATGGTAATAGCGGTCTCGTTGAAATTTTCTTTTATGGCTTCAATTGAAGTTCGCATTAAATCGTGTCCGAGTTTTTTATCGCGGTATTTTGGGCTTACCACAACTCTTCCTATTGATGTTTCGTCAAAATAATACCCTTTATTGAATAAACGAGAATAGGCTGCTAAATCGCCATTGTAATAACCTAAAACATGAAGTGCCTTCTCGTCTTTGCCGTCAACGTCTTGATAAACGCAATTTTGCTCCACTACAAACACTTCTGAACGAAGTTGTAATAAAGAATATAGTTCGGTTGTAGAAAGTTCGTTAAATCGCTTTATTTTGAATGTTATCATGATTCGGTGATGGGTGATGGGTGATGGGTGATGGGAATAGATTGTTTAAATACCTATTACCAATTACCTTTAACCCATTACCTGAAAATTATTTTAAAAATTTAACCGATTGTATGATGGCTTCTAATTCAAAAACCCAATCACGTTTCGATTTTGATGGATTATAAGTAAATCCTTCTAGAATTAAATAACGGTTATTTTTTGTGTCTTTAATAGCGTAATTAACAAAAGGTCCGGCCATAAAATCGTTTTTTAATTCCCAAGTTCCCTTAGTTAAATACGTTTTTTTACCAGCTATAGTAACATCAAATAAATACGGAGCGTATGCAGCTTCAGTAATCATCCAGGTGTTTGGTAATGTTCCTTGAATGTTTGCTTTGCCTATTTCATCTCGCATTGCCGTAATGTTAGCAATTATATTGGTGTCTTTTTCTACAGTACTAATTGGCACTTCGTAAATCAAAACACTATTATATCCTGACGTAAACTCTTTTCTTAACCAGATAAATTTATCTTTTACCATGTCGTATTTATAGCCAAAACCGATTTTTAAACTAACGCCAAACATTTTTTGAACTTGAGCGTCAGAAATCAAAGATTTTTTCATTCGAACTTGGTTTTCAATAATTTCCGAAGCTTTAATCGTTTTAATTATTTCGGCTGATTTTTGTTCCAAAATGGTTAAAACATCTTCAGTATCCGTACCTGATATGAAAAACACATTTTGTGGTTTTGCATATTTATTTGTGTTCGATGCAAATCCTGCTTCTTTTCCTTTTTTAACAATGATAATGTTTCTGCTTTTACGTACAAAACCTTCAAACACTTTTGTAGGATATTGATTTAGCGTAAACAATGGCTCTTCTTGAGGCAAGCCATCTACAGGAGCTGCAAATTTTTTACGAATGCTATCGCCAATTTCACCATTCCATAAATTGTCGTCAATGATTATAGAAACATTGTTTATTTTACCATTAGATTCTGATAGCACTGCTTTTGCTTCTTCTGCCGATTCTTTACAAGAAATAAATGATAAGGCAATAATAAATAAAAAGGCAAATTGTTTCATGTAGAAATTTTTATCCGTTAATTTTTAATTTCATTCCGGGTTGTATATTATCACTGCTAATATCGTTCCGTTTTTTAATGTCTTCTGCAGAAATCCCTGGAAATTGTTTTGCAATTGAGTATAACGAATCGCCACTTTTAACGGTATACGTCCCGTCGTTATTGGATTTCGACTCAGTTTTTGCAACAACTTTTTTATCAGAATAAATTTTTAACTTTTTTCCCGCAATAATATTATTACCTTTAATATTATTCCAAGATTTTAAATTTGAAACCGAAATATTGTATTTCTGTGCAATTTTCCCAAGGCTTTCACCACTCTTGATAGAGTGATATTGTAGCTTTTTTTGTGAGCTTGAATGATCATTGTAAGATTCGCTTTCTGCTTTTGCTACAAAAATTGGTTTTTCTTTAAATGTTTCCAGATGATCTAAGTAAGCATATACTTTTTCTTCATTTGATACAAATAAGCCCATTTTATTTTTAGGTAAACGAAGAAAATGAGGTTTATCTTCTTCAAAAGGAATTACTTTTAATTTATAAATTGGGTTTAAAAATTCTATTTGTTCTTCTGAAATGTCCAATAATTCTGAAATGTGCTTAAACGACATTTGTTTTTTAACCATAATTGTATCGGTTTCAAAATAAGTCATTGTAGCTTTTTTGGGAAGAATACCGTGCTCTTTTTTATATTCGTAAATATACATTGTGGCTAAAAAAGCGGGAACATAATTTGCAGTTTCGCGAGGCAAATTTTTACGAATATTCCAATAATTTTGACTTCCTCCAGAACGTCTAATTGCTTTAGACACATTTCCAGGACCAGCATTGTACGAAGCTAAAACCATACTCCAATCTCCAAAAATTTCATACAAATTAGATAAATATTGGCACGCTGCTTCAGTTGCTTTTAATGGATCATGACGTTCGTCTACATATGAATTTACTTCTAAATTATACTGTTTTCCAGTAGGATACATAAATTGCCACAATCCAGATGCTCCAACTCTAGATTTTGCTTTAGGATTTAATGCAGATTCAACTATAGCTAAATATTTCAATTCCATTGGAATATTGTATTTTGCTAAATGCTCTTCAAACATTGGAAAATAATATTCTGATAACGCCATTAAACGCTCAAATGCTTTCGTTCTGTTTTTTAAAAACGATTTTATTGTGTTTTCTAATGCTGGATTATACTCAATATTAAATGGAGATTTTGCATCCAGTTTTTTTAATCTCTTTTTTAATAATTCTGAAGATAAATCATAACTAACTTCTGAATCAATATTAAGACTTGAAATATCTGAAAACATATCTTCAGACAACTCTACATTTGCTAATTCAGCCATCCATCTTTCATCAATACAATTACTTGTTGAATGATTAACAAAGGTGTTTTTTAGCGAGTCTAAATAAGATATTTTGGGTAATGGCAAAGTAGGTTGATCCATGCTTTCTTGAGCAAAGCTAGATGAAGCTACTAAAAGTGATATAAAAATTAATTTTTTCAATATTGTTTTGTTTTATGGGGCACATTAAATAATAACAACTTAATTATCTGGTTTTTATTGCCTTACTATTCTAAAATAGCAGCAATTCCAGGTAATGTTCTTCCTTCTAGCATTTCTAACATAGCGCCACCACCAGTAGATACATAACTCATTTTATCTTCGAAGCCAAATTGTTTCACCGCAGCAACACTATCGCCACCGCCAACTAAAGAAAAGGCACCGTTTGCAGTAGATTCTGCAATAAAATCTCCTAAAGCAATAGTTCCTTTTGCAAAAGATTCCATTTCAAAAACACCTAACGGACCGTTCCATAATATGGTTTTCGAATCTAAAATAATACGTTTAAAAATTTCTAATGATTTTGGACCTGCATCTAAACCTTGCCATCCATCTGGAATTTGATTTACATCTACTACCTGTGTATTTGCATCATTTGAAAAAGCATCAGCAGCAATTACATCAACTGGAATATGAATTTGAACTCCTTTTTCTTTTGCTTGTTTTAAAATTTCAATAGCTAACTCTAATTTATCATCTTCACAAATAGAATTACCTATACTTCCTCCTAACGCCTTTACAAAAGTAAATGTCATTCCACCACCAATAATCATGTGGTTTACTTTGTCTAAAATATTTTCGATAACAGTAATTTTTGAAGATACTTTACTACCTCCTAAAATTGCTACTACTGGTTTTTCTGAGTTTTTTAATACTTTTTCTATGCTTTCAATTTCTTTAGCTAATAAATAACCAAAACATTTAGCATCTTTAAAAAATTGAGCAATAATAGTGGTTGAAGCATGTGCTCTATGTGCAGTTCCAAATGCATCATTTACATAAATATCGCCTAATGAAGCTAATTTTTTTGCAAAATCAACATCGCCTTTTTCTTCTTCTTCGTAAAAACGTAAATTTTCTAATAATAATATTTCGCCTGGTTGTAAATTTTTAGCTGCAGTTTCAGCTACTTCTCCAATACAATCAGAAGCAAAATGGACTTTTTGACCTAAAATTTCAGCTGTTTTTTCAACAATATGTTGTAATGAATATTTTGCTTCAACACCTTTTGGTCTTCCTAAGTGACTCATTAAAATTACACTTCCTCCGTCTTTCAAAATTTTATCAATAGTAGGCTTTGCTGCCTCAATACGAGTGGCATCTGTTACTTTAAAATTTTCATCTAAAGGCACATTAAAATCTACTCTAATAATTGCTTTTTTGTTATTGAAATTGAAGTCGTTAAGTGTTTTCATTTTTTATGTTTTTAATTCGAATGATTGCAAATATAATTTATTGTATTTTAAATCTTTATATTAAATGTCATATTTAATAAATTTTTAAAAAATAATGGTTTCGAATTTTTGCTTCGTTTTTTATCAATTTTAGTAAATTTTGATTAGGTTTGTTGTATGCTTTTTAAAGAAATTTTAGGACAAGATCATATTAAAAATCACCTTACAAAAAGTGCCGAAGCCGGAAGAATTCCGCATGCACAATTGTTTGTTGGACCTGAAGGATGTGGAACACTTTCTATGGCAATTGCTTATGCACAATATATTTTGTGTGGCAATATAGGAGGAGAAAATGTAGGAGAAAACACAACTTGTAACTTAAAATTTGAACATTTTTCACATCCCGATTTGCATTTTGTTTTTCCAGTTGCCTCTACAGATACTGTAAAAAGTCATCCTGTTAGTGATAATTTTATGGTAGAATGGCGCCAATTTTTAACTGAATCACCTTATGGAAGTTTGTTTGATTGGTTAAAAAATCTTGGAATTCAGAACAAACAAGGTTTAATTGGAGTTGATGAAGCTACTGAAATCAATAAAAAATTATCTTTAAAAGCCTACGAAGGAGGTTACAAAGTAATGGTCATTTGGATGGCTGATAAAATGAACGGATCCTCTGCAAATAAATTATTAAAATTATTAGAAGAACCACCTGCCAAAACAGTATTCATTTTAATTACAGAAAACACAGGTGATATGTTGCAAACCATTTTATCGCGCTGTCAAGTAATTGATTTTATAGGATTAAGCGAAAGTGTAATTGCTGAAGCTTTAGTTACAAATGAAAATTGTGAGCCAACTATTGCTAAAAAAATAGCGCATCAGAGTGAAGGAAATTATAACAAAGCATTGCATCTTTTACGAAAAGAAGAAGACGAATTTCCGTTTGATGAATGGTTTGTAGAATGGGTACGAAGTGCTTTTAGAGCAAAAGGAAATGCTGCCGCTATAAACGATTTAATTGCTTGGAGTGAAAAAATTGCTTCGACAGGTAGAGAAACACAAAAACAATTTTTACACTATTGCATTCATTTTTTTAGACAAGCATTATTATTGAATTATCAGGCTAACGATTTGGTTTTTTTAGAAACTAAAGTGCCAAAATTTGAATTAGAAAAATTTGCTCCGTTTGTAAATGGAGCTAATATTTTAGATATTTACAAAGAATTAGAAGATGCCATTTACCATATTGAACGAAATGGTAATGCAAAAATTATTTTAACTGATTTGTCTATAAAATTAACCCGTTTAATACATAAAAAAATATAATTATGATACAAGTAGCACCCCTTTTAATTTTAGCTTTATTAGCTATAACTTTTCTACAATCTGGATATGATAAAATTAAAGATTGGAAAGGAAATGTAGCCTGGTTAACCGGACATTTTGAGAACAGTATTTTAGCAAAACAAGTTCCGTTAGCTTTAGGAATTATTCTTTTGTTAGAAATTGTAGCAGGTGTTTTATGTGTTTCTGGAATTATTCAGCATGTAATTCAAGATGTAGTAATTAGAGGATTAGGGTTTTATGGAGCCATTTTATCTTGTATTACTTTGTTAATGTTACTTTTTGGCCAACGTTTGGCTAAAGATTATGATGGTGCAAGAACCATTGTAATTTACTTCATTCCTGCAGTTTTAGCGGTTTTTTGGTTGAGCTAGTTTTTTATTTTTAGTGATTTAATTAAAACTTAAAATTTGAAAACACTATTTAAAAAACCATTTTTAGTAGTAGTAGCTTTTTGGTTTATGATTTTTACATCGGTATTTGTTTTACGCGGTAGAATTTCTGGTGATAAATTTGAACCACAAAAGTGGAAAACAGCTAAAATGAATTCAGACGAAAATTGGTCTTTACGATGGGACATGATGAATAGTTTAAGAAATGATTATCAACTAATTGGCATGTCAAAAAACGAAATAGTTGATTTACTTGGAGAACCTAACAATAAAACTGAAACTTTTGCTCAATATAGGTATTCTTTAGGTTATGCACATTTTGGAATTGATACAGGGACTTTAATTATAGAATTTGAAAAAGATTCTGTTAAAAATTACATCGTTATTAGAGGATAAACTTTGCGTGAGATGCTTAACAGCATGACAAACTACACGTGAAATAAATTAAGTTTAAACTTTATGTGAAATGGCTTAAAAGCGTTCCAAACTTTACGAAAAACTAAACGCAAAAACATCAATACAACGTTTGTCATGCTGTCAAGCATCTCTTTTTGTTTCTTATGAAAACCGATTATTCAAAAATTCTATTTTGGGATTGAATTCTTTTATTAACTCCCGTTTTAAATCTCTTCTCAAAAGTTTAATTTCTTTTTCTCTGGCAATTGCTTGTTGAATCCAACCGTATTTTTCATAATAAATTAAAAACGCAACATTATATTTTGAAGTAAAACTATTTGGGTTTAATTTTTCGTTGTGCTCTTCTAATCTTCTTCTTAAATTGTTTGTTACGCCTGTGTAAAGAACTGTTTTAGCTTTGTTTGTTAGAATGTAAACATAAAAGTTGTAGATTCCTTCTGTAAATTCAAACATGATTTTGGCTTGTAAAGTTTATTGTGTAATGAAATGCTATGTGTGAGACGCTTGACAGCATAACAAACGTTGCGGATAAAAAATTTTCTTTTAAACTAAACTCGCTTTGTACAAACGTAATTCATCCCAAGAGAATTTATCACCATGAATTTCTTTTAATTCGCCTAAACTTTCGCCTTTAAATTCTTTAAAAGCCAATTTTAAATCGGAAATTTTGTCTTCAGGTAAAATGTCGGAAAGTTGCACAATTTCCATTTGAATCAACTTAGTAAAATGATTGTAAATGGTTTGTGGTGTTAGTTTTCGCTGTTTTGCAATTTCGTAAATAGATACATTTTGTTTCCACAATTCTAAAGTTTCTTCGATTGTAGATTTTTTAGGTTCTTTCGTTTTTTTCTTTTTTGAATCGCTGTAATAGGAAACATCATCTTCATCCGCAACTAATGCTGCATTTGAAGTTCTAAAGCGTTCAGCAACAACTACTAACTTATTAATTTTGTAAGTGCTACTATCTTCTGAAATTAAATTTGCTTTCGAAATTTCTTTTCCTTCAACAATAGTATTAGTAAGTAGTTGCGCTTTTTTAAGCTTCATAATCGCTTTTATTTGAAGTTCTTCTAAAACCATCAAATCATCATAAAAAGCTTTCACTTTTTTGATACGTTTTACTTCTTCAATTTTCAACAATAATTCTTCTGCAACGGTATCTAATATTTTAAAAAAATACTGATAAGCCGCATCACATCGTTCTTTAACAAAATTAACATCTAAATTTTCATCGGAAAAAATCTTATGCAATTGCGACATAAATTTACTAGAAGGTTCTAAAATGGCTGCTATTTTTGCTTCCTGGTTTTTTGCCCAATCATTATGCTTTGTTTTTGGCGATTTCGGTCCCGAAGTTTCGGGATTCGAATTATAACTAAACAAATGATTGCGCCATTCTTGACCTAATTCTTTGAAATCAAATGAATTAAGAAGAGAATTTAACCAAAAAGATTGTGTTTCTTTTGCTAATGCATGTTGTAGTATTTCTTCGGAAGCTTTGTTTTCTGAATAATTAAGCACTTCTTCATCACTCGAAATACCATTCATTCGCAACGGAGAAAGCAAAATAAGCCCTTTTAACGTACGTAAACGTGATAAAGCCACATATGCTTGTCCGGGTGCAAATACTTGCGACACATCAAGCGCTGCTTTGTCAAATGTTAAGCCTTGACTTTTATGAACCGTAATAGCCCAAGCTAACTTAATAGGGTAGTGGACAAACGTTCCTACAACTTCTTCTTCAATTTCTTTAGTGTTTTCGTTGACTTTATATCGAATATTTTGCCATTCGTAACGTTCCACTTCAATGGTTTTATTTTCTTCCTGAAAATGAACAAAAATCTCTTTTTCGGTTAACGACTTTATCACGCCCATTTTTCCATTGTAGAATTGCTTGTCAAAATTTAAATCGTTTTTAATAAACATGACTTGCGCACCGACTTTTAACTGTAATTTTTCTTCTAAAGGATAAATTTTTTCAGGAAAATCAGCGGTGATTTCTGGTAAATAGGTGAATTGCTTTCCTTCTAAATCTTGTAAAGACTTTGCGTTAATGGCATCGGCTTTAGAATTATGTGTTGTTAACGTTATATATCCTTTATTTTTCTTCAGATCAAAATTGGGTTGTACGAATTGATTTAAAAGTTTCACATCTTCAGAAGTAATTTTATTATGTCGTAAATTGTTCAAAACATCAATAAATTCGGCATCTGTTTGACGAAAAATTTTATCTAATTCAATATATAAAGGCGGATATTGTTGAATTATATGCGAATGAAAAAAGAACATTCCGCGATAATAATGCTTCAGCATTTCCCATTCTTCATTTTTAACCACTGGCGGTAATTGTAGTAAATCTCCTATAAAAAGAACTTGAACACCTCCAAATGGCCGTTCATTTCGTCTTACTTTTCGCATCATAAAATCCATCGCATCTAGCACATCGGCACGAAGCATGGAAACTTCATCAATCACCAATAATTCCATGTTTCGAATTACGGCACGTTTCACGTTATTCATCTTAAAATGTCGACCTAGCGAATCTCGATTTTCGAATTTTACGGTATCTGAAAAGTGTGGAAGTTGCTTATTATTAGGAATAAAAGCGGCAAAAGGCAATTGAAACATGGAGTGGATAGTAACTCCATTTGCGTTTAATGCGGCAATTCCAGTGGGCGCAACAACAACAGTGTTTTTATGTGTTGTAGCGATAATTTCCTTTAAAAGTGTGGTTTTTCCGGTTCCTGCTTTACCCGTAAGAAATACGGATTTATTCGTTTGATTGATAAATCGGAGTGTGTAAATAGCTGCGGCTGATAATGATTCCATTGGGCGTATAAATTTGAACTACAAATATATAGAAAGAATTAGAAATAAAAAAAGAGGCTCTTAAAAATAGAACCTCTTATCAACTGAAACATGTTCAGTTTATGTTTTTTATAGATTCTGAAATCGAAGATTCAATGAAGTTAAACGAGTTCAGAATTAGAATAAAATAGTTATTTTTTCTCTTCTTCCTTAGTGGCTACTTTATCATCTTTTTTTGTAGCTTTATATGTTTCGTTCAATTCTTTTAAAACTTCTTTAGTAATATCGTAATTATCTTTAGCATACAAAATGGTAGCAGCATCACCTGTTCCATACACATAATCATAGCCTTTTTTCTTTCCGTAATCTTTGATGAACTTTTTAACTTCACTAATTAAAGTATCTTTTAAAACAGCCCCTTCTTGTTGTAATTGTTGAATTAAAGCATTTTGCTCCATTCCTAATTCTTGC
This sequence comes from Flavobacterium sp. LMO6, assembly GCF_009495795.1. Classification (NCBI taxonomy): domain Bacteria; kingdom Pseudomonadati; phylum Bacteroidota; class Flavobacteriia; order Flavobacteriales; family Flavobacteriaceae; genus Flavobacterium; species Flavobacterium sp. LMO6. Next base: position 152,064 of record NZ_WIBH01000001.1, read on the forward strand.
TCACGTTGTTGTAATTCAGCTCCTTTTTGTTGTGCCCATTGCGGTCCTTTTACACGAGCGCTTTGTTGAAAATTTTGTGCTTCATTTTGAAAAGCACGAACTTTTGCTTCTAATGGACGACCTAATTCTTCTGATTTTACTTTAAACTTGTCGTCTTCATCTTTGAATTTTTCGTATTTATCAATTATCTCTGCTGTGTTGATATATGCGGTTTTAAATTCTTTTGAATCTGTCTCTGTTTTGTTACAAGCTAAAATGCTTAATGCAACTCCTAAAATCAATACTATTTTTTTCATTGTTGTATATTGGTAATTAATAATTTTTCGTAAAAGTAATAATAAGTTGTAAAGTAGCAAATTTGTTCCTTTTTTATTTATTTAAAAACTATAAGAAATTCTTATAGAAAACATAATTTTTGATAAGCTATTGCTATAAAAAACAACTTCTATAAATTGTTTTAGATAAATTTTTTAAAAAAAGACAACAAAATATATCAAAATGAATAAAAAAGCGCTTAAAATCGATTTAAAATGATTTTTACTTGTTTTTTAGCACATAAATATGGGATGAATATTCTTTTTTGAACAATCCTGATAAATTGGATATAAAACCAATAAAAAATCCGGAGATAAAATTCATTTTTCCTGTTTTGTATTTTTCAGATAAAAGTGATACATAAAAACTATCAAACCACATGGGTTTAACATCTTCTAAATTCATGTTTTGATTATCGAATAATTTTTCGATGGCGGTTTTTGAAAAATGCCACAAATGTCTTGGCACATCATATGCTGCCCAGAACGCTCCATAATGATTTGCATCGTAAGATTTGAAATTAGGAACCGCAATAATAATGGTTCCTGAAGGTTTCAATAATCGTTTTAATTCGGCAACATGATGTTCAACATCTGGAACGTGTTCTAAAACATGCCACATGGTAATCACATCAAATGAATTACTTTCTAACTTTTCAATCGTGTCGCCAAATTTAATTCCTTTTCCAACGGCTACTCCTTTTGCTTTATCGTTTGGTTCAATTCCTAAGATTTCCCAATTTTGATTTTTACATTCTAAAAGAAAATCTCCCGTTCCGGCACCAATGTCTAAAATTCTTCCTTTTAACGGTTGATACGAATTTATCAGACTTACTTTATCTCGAATTGCTTTTCTTTTGATGAAATGATACATTTTTTCAAAAGCAGTTCTTTTTCCATCGGTATGGGAAATATAATCTTCAAACTCGTAATACGAACCTAACTTATCTAAAGTTGGTTGTGGATGTGTTTTTAAGATTTGATATTCTTCATTTAACAACAAGGAAAAAGATTCTCCAGAAACTGAAAAATCTTTAACAGTAATAAAACTTTTATCTTCTAAAAAATTCATTTATTTAATTTTTATGCGAAAGGCTTATTTTAATAGGGATGACAGCGTTGTTTCACGTGAAACATATTCAGTTGGCAGTCGCAGTGTTCAGTCGCAGTTAAATAAAAAACTGGAAACTGAGACCGGAAACTGAGACTATCTACCCATGTATATTAACAACACTGAAATATCACTTGGCGAAACTCCGCTAATGCGAGATGCTTGCGCAATAGTTCTTGGTCGAATTTTATTTAATTTTTGTTTGGCTTCAATTGAAATCGACTGGATTTTATCGAAATTGAAATTCTCTGGAATAACCATGTCTTCTAAACGAGTCAATTTATCCGCATTGTTTTTTTCTTTTTCAATATAGCCTGAATACTTCACTTGAATTTCAGCTTGCTCAACTACTTCACGATCTAAATCATGTTCTTCGATATAAGCCGCTACTTTTTTAAACTTTCTAAAATCTTCTAAATCCAATTGCGGACGAGAGAAAACTTTAAACATTTTATCAGGTTGACTCATAGGAGCGGAATCTTTAGATTCTAAAATCGGATTCGCTTCTTCAGGTTTTAAACTTGTTTCTCTGAAGAAATTTACCATTGCATCCGATTGAGAGAATTTTTGTTCCATACGAATCAAACGTTCTTCTTTAGCTAAACCTATTTCAAATGCTTTTGGTGTTAATCTAAAATCGGCATTATCTTGACGCAGTAATGTTCTGTATTCGGCACGAGAAGTAAACATACGATAGGGCTCTTCTGTACCTTTAGTAATTAAGTCGTCAATTAAAACTCCAATATACGCTTCATCTCTTTTCAAGATAAATGGTTCTCTGTTCTGAATTTTTAAAGCTGCATTAATTCCTGCCATTAAACCTTGAGAAGCTGCTTCTTCATAACCTGTTGTTCCATTAATTTGTCCGGCAAAATATAATCCTTCCACCAACTTCGTTTCTAAGGTGTGTTGTAATTGCGTAGGAGGGAAGTAATCGTATTCGATAGCATAACCAGGTCTGAAAAATTTCACATTTTCGAAACCAGCAACTGAACGCAATGCTTTAAACTGAACATCTTCTGGCAACGAAGTCGAGAAACCATTAATATAATATTCACACGTTGTCCAACCTTCTGGTTCTACAAACAACTGATGTCTTTCTTTATCAGCAAAACGATTAATCTTATCTTCAATAGACGGACAGTATCTTGGACCTAAACTTTTTATTCTTCCGTTGAACATTGGACTTCTATCAAAACCTTCACGTAAAATATCGTGCACTTCTAACGAAGTATACGACATCCAACAAGAACGTTGTGTTTTTAATGGAGCGGTCAAATTGGAATAGGAAAACTTTTCTGGAACATCATCACCAGGTTGTTCTGTCATTTTAGAAAAATCCAAAGAACGACCATCAACTCGTGGAGGTGTTCCTGTTTTCATTCGACCTGATTCAAAACCTAATTTTACCAAATCTTCAGTAATTCCAAAAGAAGCACTTTCACCTGCACGTCCACCACCAAATTGTTTGTCGCCAATATGAATCAAACCATTCAAGAAAGTACCGTTTGTCAATACAACAGATTTAGATTTAATCTCAACTCCGAGAGAAGTTTTAACACCCACAATCATTCCGTTATCAGATAAAAGTCCGGCCACCATTTCTTGGTAGAAATCTAGATTCGGTGTATTTTCCAACATGGTTCTCCATTCGTCAGAAAAACGCATCCTGTCCGACTGAACTCTTGGCGACCACATTGCAGGCCCTTTTGATTTATTCAACATCTTGAATTGAATTGCGGTTTTGTCTGAAACAATTCCAGAATATCCACCCAAGGCATCAATCTCACGCACAATTTGACCTTTAGCAATTCCACCCATAGCAGGATTACAAGACATTTGCGCAATGTTTTGAAGATTCATTGTTACCAATAGAGTAGAACAACCCATATTAGCAGCAGCAGCAGCAGCTTCACAACCAGCATGCCCAGCACCAACAACAATTACATCATATTGATTTAAAAACATCTTTTATAAATATTATGTTCCACGTGAAACATTTTAAAAAATTCTAGTTTATACGCTTAATGTTCCACGTGAAACATTTGCATTTTTTCTTCTTCTTTCGATCGCATCAGGGCTTCGTCTTTTGGCGTCTTATCTTTATAACCACAATAATGTAAAACACCATGTGATAAAACACGTTTTAATTCTTCATCAAAAGAAACATTAAAATCATTTGCATTATCTTGTACTCTTTCAATAGAAATAAAAATATCGCCTTGTACTAAATTTCCTACCGTGTAATCGAAGCTAATAATATCGGTTAAAGTGTCGTGATCTAAATATTCAACATTAATTTTATGCAAATACTCATCATCACAAAAAATATAATTTATTTCACCTTCATCAAAACCTTCAGATTCAATAATACGTGAAATCCACACTTCATATTGTTCTTCATTCTCTAGTAAAAAATCGGTCTCGTAATTAAAACTAATCATTGTATTTAAAATAGGTTTGAACCTTTTGATTAAAATTGGGTTGCAAAGGTAAGCTTTGTCTATTTAATATTTCAACACTATTTAGATAATCTTTTAACTCCTTTGAAAGCGGAGTTGAAGCACCGTTGAAGTTTTTAGTGTTAGATTTAGACTGACGCTTTGTGTCTTCACCTTGTTGTTGGATAGCAGTGTCTAACTTTAAAAGTTCGTGTTTTAGATTTAACATCTTTTGTAAAGTTTCATTCTTAAATCCCTTATTTATCAATTGCTTTTCAATTTCTTTCATTTGATTCAAGGCATTCATACCTTGGTTAGTCATGCCTTCTTTTTCGAGTGCTTTTTGTAGAGCATCACGAAGTTGTCGTTGTTCTTTTAAAATTTCTAAAACTTTTCCAGCATTGCCTTCAGAACCATTTTCACCATCCTGACCTTCATCTCCCGTTTGACCTTTACCTTCTTTGCCTTTTTGTTTACCATCACCTGGTTTTTCACCAGGCTGATTGCCAAGTTTTTCTCCAGATTTCATTCCTTCTTTCATTTTTTCACCCAAACCATCTTGTTTTTTAATGATATCTGGTAATTGCATTCCAGAACCAGAACCTTTTCCGGGTTTAGGCTTACCTTGACCTTGGCCATTCATCTCCATATTCATTTCGCTTTGCACATTACTTAAAAGATCTGCTAAACGATTGGCAGATGTTAAGGCATATTGTTGATGTGAAGCGCCTTTTGGTAAATTGTTATCTGCTAGAGTTTCTAAACTTTTATCTAAATTGTAATGAATTTCACCAACTTCTTTAAGAATAACTTCAGTAATTTGTGGATTTCTCATTGCTACTGAAAACAAACTATCATCTACATGTTTGAATTGAATTTTTAAATCTTGTTGCTTTTTTAAAACTTTATTTAATTCTAAAGAGCGCAATTGAATGCTATTTGTTGTTTTACTTAGTGTTTCTTCTTCAAAAGAAAAAGCTAATAAGTTATCTAATATTTGGCGTAACAATTTAACATCCTCTTCCATTTGTTCCATTTCACCAGACTGCATAGATTGAGACATTTTTTGACTCATTTCTTTCATCTTTTTAAAAGCTGATTTTTGCTTAGGTTTAGCTTTCTTCTGGTTTTGGTTTTGTAAATCTTCAGCAGCCTTTTTCATATCTTCCTTAACATCTTCTTGTTCATTCTTATCGTTAGGAATATCCATTGGAGCTTTTAAATCTTTATTCTCTTTGTCTAAGTCTTTAAGCTCTTCCTGAATTTTTTCGAAATCTTTTGTAATCGCATCTTGATTAGCTTTATTATTGTTTTTTTCATCATTGGATAAAGCGTCTTCTTTATCCGCTAACTTATCTAATTTATCTGCAATTTGTTCGGCTTTCTTTTCTACATAAAATCGCTTAGTAAGTTCAACTAATTGCTCTAAATTTTGTTTCTGATTTTTTGCTTGTTGTTTTAATTTATCAGCTTTTTCAAAAAGATCATCCTTTTCAAGTTTTTTTGATAGTTCCTCTAATTCTTTTAAGAGTTTCTCGTTTTTATCTGATTGCTTTTCTACTTCCTCTAGTCTTCTAAGCAACTCTTCTTTTTCTTTGTCTTGAGAATTTGGATTGAACTCTTCCAAATTATCAGTTAATTTTTTTGTGAATTCTTTCATCATTTCGTCTTGTTGTTTTTGACGATTGATAAAATCTTCCACTTTCTTTTGATCTTTGAAATCTAAAGTAGACTTCTCTTTGTTCATCTTTTGGAGTTTATCCAATTCCGATAACTGCTTTTCTTGATTTTGAAGCGATTTTTCTAAACTATTAATGTTTTCATTCTGCTCTTTTAACTGCAAATCTTCTTTTTGTCCTTCAATCAATTCATAATGAAGAAAAACGGATGATTTTGTACTTTTGAAATTATTAACTACATCATTATCAAAGACTTCAAAATAATATTCGTAATTTATACCTTCCTCAATTGACAATCCATTAGGAAAAGAATAGATGAATTGATCAACAGCTTGATTTTTGATAATTAAATTTGCTTTTCGAAGTGAATTTGGATTACCTTTTGGATAATAAACAACTTGCAATTTTGACAAACCATGATCATCTGCTACTTGTCCAATCATCATTTTTGATTTCAACTTTAATGAATCGGGAGCAAATTGAACAGAAATAGTTGGATATTGATCTTTGATAGTAGCAATTTGATACGACAACTTTTCAAACTCGTTGATATTTCTATTCGATGTAATTACTTCGTAACTCAAATTATCCGATATTCTTCTTGAAAGAGAAAAGTTATTTTCTTTATTAGCAAAAACACTTACTAGATTATTCGACTTGAAACTAACTTTATCGGTTGCCAATGCGTTAATTTTCCAATTCACAACTGTTCCTTCTGGAACAACGGCATTTCCGGTTCCTTGAATAACTTCTGATTTCTTACCTAAATAAGAAGGATATTGCAACACCATTTCAAAATTGGCAATCGTAGGAACATCCACCACATTAATTTGGTACTCTTTGGAATTTAATCCATTGGCTACAAGCGAGAAGATAACATCTTTAGATAATTTTGAAAATGTATATTCGAAAAAGCCAGGTTTTGTACTTTGTAAAAAATATTCTTCTTCACCAATTTGAATGGCAATGTTTTCAGGCATCACATTTCCTTGCGTTTTAACTTGTAAAACAAAATCCGAATTCTGTTGCGACGTTAATGATTTATTTAAAATCACAAATTCAAATGGCGCAGGCGGTGCGTATTTCGTTTGAAAATGAACTACACGATCAAAACTATTAGATATTATAGAAGAATTTCCGGTAACGAAAAACAAAATCAATAATAAAATTGGGATAATCGCATAAGGTAAAAACTTCTTATTCTTAGCAAAGTTCACCGCGTTTGAAAACGGAATCGGTTGTAACGAAGATGCTTTTTGTTCGATAGAAGCTGCTAATAATTCAGAAGTTTGACTTTGGTTTGCCAATTGTAAAAAGTTCAATAACTTGTCTTGTACTTCTGAAAAGTGATTTCCAATGATAGCTGAAGCTTGCTCGTAATTGATTCCTTTTTGTAATTTAAATAATTTAAACAAAGGGAAAGCTATGAATCGAATCAATAAAAAAGATTCTACTCCAACGAACAACCAAAACAAAATAGTTCTTCCGGAAGTGGATAACCACAAAAAGTATTCGATTAATAAGGTAAAAATGAAATACAACAAACCCAATCCGATGAAAAGAATAACTCCTTTTATCAGTTCATTGGTGTAAAACTTCTTGATAAACCCTTCGAGCTTATCGAAAATAATGCTTTTTGCCTCCAAGATTGTTGATATACTGTTTATAACCGATAAAAATACAACATCTTGTGATATTAGTCAATAGGTTTTTAGTGAAACTTAACACTTTCAAAAATGAGAAAATTAAAACCACATAGAAACATGGTGAATAAAATATAAAAAGGCGTTACACTAGCAATAGAAATCATAGTATTGCTATGTGAATACGATAAGGATTATAGAGAACTCAAACAAAACTATGTTTCTATGTGGTAAAAACACTATGAAATAGATTAAAAAATATAACTTTTTCAAACTTCTGACTTCCAACTTCTAACTTCTAATTATCTTTGCACAACACTTCGACAAGCTCAGTGTGACAATAAAGAAAAATAAAAATAAAATGTCAAAACAAGTTAGAGTAAGATTTGCACCAAGTCCAACAGGACCTTTGCATATTGGTGGTGTTAGAACCGCTTTATTCAATTATTTATTTGCCAAAAAACATGGTGGTGTTTTCTATTTACGTATTGAAGATACCGATCAAACGCGTTTTGTTCCAGGAGCAGAAGCTTATATTTTTGAAGCTTTAGAATGGTTGGGAATTGCACCTGATGAAACCGTTGGAAAAAATGAAAAATTCGGACCTTATCGTCAAAGCGAACGCAAAGCGATGTACCAACAATATGCAGACCAACTGATTAATTCAGGTTGGGCGTATTATGCTTTTGATACGGCTGAAAGTTTAGATGTGATGCGAAAAGAAGCAGAAGCAAACGGAAACACGTTTATTTATAATCATTCGGTAAGAGATCAATTGGATAACTCGTTGACGGTTTCACGTGAAAAAGTTGCGGAACGAATTGCAAATGGTGAACATTATGTTATCCGTTTTAAAACACCTGTGAATGAAATTTTAGAATTAAAAGACATTATTCGTGGCGATATTAAATTTGATACGAATTTATTAGACGATAAAGTATTATTCAAATCGGATGGAATGCCAACTTATCATTTAGCGAATATTGTGGATGACCATTTGATGGAAACTTCGCATGTAATTCGTGGTGAAGAATGGTTACCATCGATGCCATTACACGTTTTATTATACAAAGCTTTTGGTTGGAACGCACCCGAATTTGCGCATTTACCATTGATTTTAAAACCAATTGGAAACGGAAAATTATCAAAACGTGATGGCGATAAAATGGGATTCCCAGTGTTTCCTTTAGAGTGGAAGACGGAAGAAGGAACTTCATCAGGTTACAGAGAAAACGGTTTTTTCCCTGAAGCGGTGATTAACTTTTTAGCTTTATTAGGTTGGAATGACGGAACCGAACAAGAGATTTTCTCATTAGAAGAATTGGTAGAAAAATTTGATTTAAACCGAATTCACAAAGCAGGAGCGAAGTTTGACCCTGAGAAAAACAAATGGTTCAATCATCAGTATTTACAAAAGCAAAGTGATGCAAGTTTGGCGGAGGCTTTTGAAAAAGATTTAGTTAAAAGAAATATCTCGACTTCGCTCGATTTGAGAAAGATTGTGGGAATGATTAAAGAAAGAGCACATTTTGTGAATGAGTTTTGGGATTTAGCCGATTATTTCTTTGAAGCGCCAAGATCTTACGATGAAAAAGCAGCTAAAAACTGGAAAGAGGAAACACCAGTATTAATGCAACAAGTGATTTCTGAATTAGAAAAAATAGAAGATTTTACATCCGTTAACATCGAAACCTTATTAAAAGAATGGATGACAGCTAACGAAATTGGAATGGGTAAAGTAATGCAACCGTTACGATTAAGTTTAGTAGGAGCTTTAAAAGGACCACATTTATTCGACATTATCGAAATGATAGGAAAAGCCGAAACGGTGAAAAGAATAGAAAAAGCGATTGCTAGTTTATAAAAGAAAAGCCCTGATAATTCAGGGCTTTTCTTTTTCAGGTAAAATACATTTTGTGTAACCATTAAATTTAGCTTGATCTCCGTATCTTTCGTTAGCATCTTTAATACATTCTATAAATACTTTTAATTCAGGAGATGGATTATCAATCTTTAGAATTTTAGAAATTTCATTAATTTCAGAATTCAAATCATCTGAGTAAAAATATCCATCATTATTGTGATCGGTTGAATTAAAGTAATCAACACCCCAAACGGCTTTTCGTAAAGTAAAATCTGCTTCAATATAAAAACATAATCCTAATTCATTCTTTAAATATGAAACAGGAACGTTTTTTTTCTTACTAAACCTATAAAGATAATCACCGATTTTAAATCCCCACATTTTGTTGATTTTAATCTTTTTTTCTTTGCCTTCCTTTTTAGTAATAATATATCTAGTACCCAATGTCATACCATAACCTGTTGCTAAACCATAATCAATTGGTTTATTACTAACATAGTCTTGATAAGTTTCGTAGACATATAAATTATTCTTTTGAGAAAATGAAAGATTCAAAAACAAGAAAAATATAATAGAAAAAAATGTTTTACTCATAATTGTTTATTTAGAATTATACTTGATATTCAAATTCTCAAAATATACTTTCATTGCTTTACCAAAAAAAGTAAATTCTGCACCAGATTGATAGCTTTTGTCATTTAATCTGTCATAAACATAAAATCTCTTATATGTAGAAGAAGCTGACAAACCATTACTGTAATGAGTTGTGTGTGTACTACCACCAGAATAATCAAAAATATATCTATATTTATTTAAATCTGTATAATTTACTAATTCATCTCTATTGATTAATAAATATTTTCCACTATATCTTTTAACAGCGGATTTTAAACCTTTATCATAACTATTCCTACCTCTTTTTATTACTAATAAAACAGCATTTTTATCTTCACCAAATTCAGGTGGAATTGCATCATTCTTCTCAGTAAATTCCTTACGCATTTTAGGTGTTTCTATGGCTTTCATTATAAAACAAGATTGCATAAAAGAACCAAGAATAATTAAAAAAATGATTTTCTTCATAAATAATAATTTAGTTGTTAAACAAGAAAGCTCAAATATTTTATATTTGAGCTTTCGATTTTTATTTTTTTGTAAGTATTTTACAAATATATTGTAATCTGACCACTAATTAATCCAATATTTCCTTTCATTTTTTCACCAAGTAACTTAACGTTATCATTGTTCTTTAAGTTGCCGAAGAAATTCGTTAAACCATATTGATAACCAATTCTAGCTCTAATATTTTTAAATCCTCCATTAACCCCAATATAGAAATTAGCGTTTATTTTTGTTACATCTACAATATCTTTTGCTATAAAACTCGGTTGGTCTACTAATACATTGGTTTCATCCTCTTTGTTAATAGATAATTTTCCATTGACTTGTAACACAGGACCAAATTCTAAATTCAAATGGTCTTCAATAGCTACATAACTGGGTACAATATAAATTTGAACCGCCGACATTTTAAAATTCGTTTGTGTGTGTTGCAATCCTTTTATTGTTGGAATAGAAAAATTACTATCGGTAAAAAACATACCAAAACTCATTTGCCAGTTGTTATAATAGTTTCCTCTAACACTAAATCCGCCAATCCAACCTAATTCTGGCGTTATAGTAAAGTTACTCGTATAAATATTTAATTTAGTTATTCCGGCTCCAATACCTATTCTGTTACTATCTCTATAACCACGTTGCGCAATTGCAACTGTAGAAATCAATAAAATAATAAAAGTTAATTTTCTCATATACTATTTTTTAAATAATAAACCAGATAGAAACGTAGGTTTTACGCTAGTTAAAGTTTACCATAGATTGTTTTACATAGCTATATTGACTATCTTAAATAAAATACTTTAAATTTTATTTAAAAAATCTATATTTCTATGTGGTTAAATTCCTTTTTTAAAGTAAAAGAAGTGCCAAAAGTAAACTTAAAAAATGATTTTTGTAACTTTTTACTTTAAAAAGCGTATAACTAGAATATAACTAAAACTATAAAAATTATGGAGTTTATCATGTTTCCAATTATTTTCATTGGATTAATTGTTCTTTTTTCATCATTCTTCACTGTAAAACAGCAAATTGTAGCTATTGTTGAGCGTTTTGGAAAATTCCACAGCATTCGTAATTCGGGATTACATTTAAAAATACCTGTAGTGGATAGAATTGCCGGAAAAGTAAATTTAAGAATTCAACAATTAGATGTAATCATCGAAACTAAAACTAAAGATAACGTTTTTGTTAAGATGAAAGTATCGGTTCAGTTTAAAGTATTACAAGAAAAAGCGTACGAGGCATTTTATAAATTAGAATATCCGCACGACCAAATTACATCTTATGTGTTTGACGTTGTACGTGCCGAAGTTCCAAAATTAAAATTAGACGACGTTTTTGAGCGTAAAGATGATATTGCAGTTGCGGTAAAACGTGAGTTAAACGAAGCGATGACGACTTATGGTTATGACATCATCAATACGTTAATTACAGATATTGATCCAGATATTCAAGTTAAAAATGCGATGAACCGTATTAACGCGGCCGATCGTGAGAAAACAGCTGCAGAATATGAAGCTGAAGCTGGAAGAATTAGAATTGTGGCTAAAGCAAAAGCAGAAGCAGAAAGTAAAAGACTTCAAGGTCAAGGTATTGCAGACCAAAGAAGAGAAATTGCTCGTGGTTTAGTAGAAAGTGTTGACGTGTTAAACAAAGTGGGAATTAATTCTCAAGAAGCTTCGGCTTTAATTGTGGTAACACAACATTATGATACTTTACAAGCGATTGGTGCGGATGCAAATAGTAATTTAATTTTATTACCAAACTCACCTCAAGCCGGAAGTGATATGTTGAACAATATGGTCGCTTCATTTAGCGCGTCAAACCAAGTGGGTGAAATGATGAAAAAAGGAAATATCAAGAAAGTTTCAAAGAAACATCAAAAAGACGAATTTGGAACAGAAGAGTCTGAAGAAGTATAAATTGATGCTGAAATAATCCCGAAACTTCGGGACAGTATGACATAATAAATTTTTAAAACCATCAATTTAAAATTGGTGGTTTTTTTGTGTCTAATTGTTAAAAATAGAATCCTGACAGGTTTTTGAAAACTGTCAGGATTAAAAATAGGCTTTTTTTTAGCTAAAATTAAAATTAAGCGATTTTAGACCATTTCATTACTGAAGATGTAAATTCACCTTAATAAAAAAAGTTTTTTTCTTACAATTCATTTATGAAAGTCACTTTTTTAAGTTTTTAATTATTAAAAATTTAATTTTAATAGATTTTAATAATAATAATAAAATATTATAGAACAAAAAATAGTAATTAATATTACTTATACTAAATAAAAAACCTACAAGGAAAACTTGCAGGTTTTAAATTATTAAGAAAATCTCGACTTCGCTCGATTTGACAAAATTTTGAAATTTTTATTGTTCTGAAATTTTTGCCCAAGTATCTCTTAGTCCAACTGTTTTGTTAAAAACTAATTTTCCTCCCGAAGCTTCGGGATTTGAATCTCTGTCTACACAAAAATATCCTAAACGTTGAAATTGGAAATGATCTAATTCTTTAGCAGAAACTAAACTTGGTTCTACATAACCTGTAATTACTTTTAACGAATTTGGATTGATAAATTCTTTAAAATCAACTTCTTTGTCTTTATCTGGACTTTCGTTTGTGAATAATCTGTCGTATACTCGAACTTCAGCTTCTTTTGCATGAGGAATAGAAACCCAATGAATGGTTCCTTTTACTTTTCTTTGACTTGCTTCTGTACCGCTTCCTGATTTAGAATCTACATCGTAAGTAGCATGAATTTCAGTAATTTTTCCGTTTTCATCTTTAATAACTGATTCACCTTTAATGATATACGCATTTTTCAAACGTACTTCAGTTCCTAAAGTTAAGCGGAAAAATTTCTTGTGTGCTTCTTCTTGAAAATCTTCTCTTTCGATATATAATTCTTTAGAAAACGGCACTTTTCTGTACGTCATTACTTCTTCTTCCGGATTATTTTCAGCTTCTAACCACTCTTCTTGTCCTTCAGGATAATTGGTAATTACTAATTTCACTGGATCTAAAACCGCCATTACACGTGGTGCAATTTTGTTCAAATCTTCACGAACACAGAATTCTAAAAGCGAAACATCAATCAAATTATCACGTTTTGCAATTCCGATAGTTTTAGCAAAATTTACAATAGAATTAGGCGTATAACCGCGTCTTCTCATGCCAGAAATGGTTGACATTCTTGGATCATCCCAACCTGTAACATGCTTTTCTTCAACTAATTGCAATAATTTACGTTTAGAAACTACAGTATGTGATAAATTTCTACGTGCAAATTCTCTTTGTTTTGGACGCACCTTTGATTCATCATAAATTTGATTCAAAAACCAATCATATAATTCGCGATGAGGCAAAAATTCTAATGTACAAAAAGAGTGTGAAATTTGCTCTAAATAATCACTTTCACCATGCGCCCAATCGTACATTGGATAAATACACCAATCGTTTCCTGTTCTGTGATGATGTGCGTGCATGATACGATAAATAATAGGATCGCGCATCAACATATTATTGGCGCCCATAGAAATTTTAGCACGTAAAACGTGAGTTCCTTTCTCGAATTCACCATTTTTCATACGTGTAAATAAGTCTAAATTTTCTTCGATAGAACGATTTCTATAAGGAGAATCGGTTCCTGGTTGCGTAGGTGTTCCTTTTTGTTGCGCCATTTCTTCCGAAGTTTGGCTGTCTACATACGCTTTATCTTTTTTGATTAATTCCACTGCCCAATCATACAATTGTTGGAAATAATCAGAAGCATAACATTCTTTATCCCATTTAAAACCAAGCCATTCAACATCGCGCTTAATAGCATCAACGTATTCTTGCTCTTCTTTTGATGGATTGGTATCGTCGAAACGAAGATTTACTGGCGCATTATAATCGATTCCTAAACCAAAATTTAAACAAATTGCACTCGCGTGACCTACATGCAAATAGCCATTTGGTTCTGGTGGAAAACGAAAACGTAATTTATCTGATGACAAACCATTTTTTAAATCTTCTTCAATGATTTGCTCTATAAAATTCAATGATTTTTCTTCTGTTGACATTGTTTTTCTATCTTTTATGCAAAGATAGAAAATGTTTCAAGTTTCAAGTTTAAAAGTTTCAGGTTTTATGTAACTTTGGATAAAGAAAACAACTTGAAACTAAAAAAACCTTAAACTAAAATTTTATGGGAACTATTAAATTACAAAATATCAGAACATTTTCTTATCATGGTTGTTTAGTTGAAGAAGGAAAAATAGGTTCTGATTACCGAGTTGATTTAGAAATTAAAACCGATTTACGTAAATCTGCTACTACAGATGAACTTCACGATACCGTAGATTATTTAGATTTAAACAGAATAGTGGTAGAAGAAATGGCTATTCGAGCAAAATTACTAGAACATGTTGCTCACAGAATTATTGTAAGAACTTTCAATGAATTAGCTCAAGTTTCTAGAATAAAAATTGCGGTTTCGAAACTAAATCCACCTATTGGAGGAGATGTTGAAGCGGTTACTATTGAAATGGAAGAGTTTAGAAATTAAAATTGCATGGCAAAGCCAAATCCTCCTTGTTTTCCGTTATAAAAAGGCAAAAGCATAGTGGATGATTTATGATTTTCATTTTTATAAAATAGCTTTGAAATATAAGGATGCAGTAAATAGGCAAGTTTTGTACTAACAATTCCTATACCTGCTCCTGCAGCTACATCTGTTAACCAATGCCTGTTATTATACATTCTAAAGAAACCTGTACCAGAAGCAACTAAATAACCAGAAATTCCATACCAAACCGATACATCTTTATATTCTTGCCATAAAAATTCGGCTCCAGCAAAAGCTGTTGCTGTATGTCCGGATGGAAATGAATTATTTGAAGAACCATCTGGTCTATCAACTTTTGTAATAGATTTAAATGGCATTACAGTTGATGTAAGTAGTAAATAAGATGTTCCTAAAATGATAGTTCTGTCTTTAAAGTTATGTTTTCCTTTTATTCCTAAAGCATTTAAACCATAAACAGAAGCCGCTGGAAGATATTGTGAAAAATCATCTATCGTTAATTTTTGATCAATATGTTCTTTAACTTCTGCACTTATTTCTGCGTTTAAAGATTTTATACCATCACTTTCTATTCCTAATACTCCAAATGTTATTAAAGCTGAAGGAATTATAAAAGGTTTGACTTTTTGAAAAGTGGTTTTCTTTATAGAATCAGAAGCCACCTGTCCTAAGGTTACATTGAAAAGAAACAATGTAAAAACAAACATTTTCATATTTTATTCTAATTTATAAGATCTATTTTTATATAAATTACTTGAAGCTACAATATGAGCTAAAGCATCTTTTGCTAATTCTTCATTTAAAGCAACTGGGATTAATTCGGTGTCACTTTTTACTTTAAATTGTAATGGTTTTGCATTAGGATTGATAATTACAATGTCGTCTCCTACACGGAAAGCATAGGTTTCATGAAACAACATAATTGTTCTACCTTTAGTTTCTTTAGGTAACTTCATTAAGTTTCTTCCTGGCATAGTAGAATTAGTTGTAATTCCAGACAAAGCAAGAACAGTAGAAGGAATATCCATTTGACTTGCTAGGTTATCATAAGTGCTTCCTTTTGTAACGTTAGGTGCAATAATTAAAGCGGGAATATGGAATTTGTTTACAGGAACTAAGTTTTTACCATAAGTTCTTGTATTATGATCTGCAATAACAACAAAAATGGTGTTTTTAAAATAAGCTTCTTTCTTAGCTAATTCAAAGAATTTACCAATAGAAAAATCGGCATATTTCATTGCATTATTGACAGTATTTTTCTTTTTATCATAAAGTTGAATTCTTCCATCTGGAAATTCAAAAGGCTCGTGATTTGAAGTAGAAAACATTAAAGAAAAGAATGATTTATCACCTAAAGATTTATAATATTCATTTGCTTTTGTTGCTAAATCTTCATCAGAATATCCCCAAGTTCCCTTAAAAGCATATTTTTTTCCATCGGAATCAAAATCAGATTCATCAATAATATTTTTAAATCCGTTTCCGTTAAAAAAAGAAGCCATATTATCAAAATTAGACAAACCACCGTATATAAAACTCGTGTCGTAATTTTGTTTACCAAAAACCTGGGCTAAGGTAAAAAATCCTTGTTGCGCGCCGCCTAGTTTAACGGCACTTTCAGATGGATTTGGTAAAAACCCAGAAACCACTTGCTCAATACCTCTAACACTTCTTGTTCCTGTACAATATAAATTAGTGAACAACAAACCTTCTTTAGATAATTTATCTAACTCGGGAGTTAATGGTAAACCATTTAAACACCCTACATATTCGGCTCCTAAACTTTCTTGAAGAAATACTACAATATTGTATTTAGGTTGCACCGAATCGGGTTGCACTTTATGTAAAAAAGGAATTTCGTTATTGATAAATTCGGTCACATCCATATACTTTTTAACACGAGAATACGCTTCTAATTCATCCATTCTTCCGTATTTCTTTACATCACCTTCATTTTTTAAAGAATAGGCGGCAAAAGCAACGGTATAAAGTGAATTTAAACCTAATGAATTTGTCATTTGATCCGAACAAAAAATGGCGTTACTTGCGTTTATTGGTCTTTTAGATGTTAAACTACTTCGAGCGCCAAAAAATAATAAAAAAGCTACTAAAGGAAATAAAAGTAATTTGATTTTATAACTTCCTGCAACCGGATAAAATAATTTTTTACCATATTTAAAGGCAAAATATAAAGCAATTACTAATACAATTGCTGTTAATATTAAGGAGAATAAATAACTTTTTAAAAGTGTACCAACCACTTCTTTAGGGTAAATTAAATAATCTAAAAACAAACGATTAGGTCTTGTGTCATATTGATTAATAAAATCTAATGTAGACAACTCCATAACTAATAAAAGAAACAGAAATAATATAAAATAGAAATTAAAAAATTTCTTTATTTTTTGAAGGAAACTATCTGGTAATAAAGTAATTAAAACAGTGGGTAAAAAAGCTATATAACATAATAGAATTAAATCGAAACGAAGACCAATTGGGAAAATTTGTAAGTAATTTTGAGCTTCTTCAACACGTTCTTTAAAAATAAAAAAAAGAATAATTCTGCTAATTGTGGAAATACATATTCCTATTAATAAAAAATTAATAACGGGCTTTAAATAACGTAAATTCTTCATAATTAATTAACTATTTGTTTTGCACAAAATTAAACTTAAAAACTTATTATTTCTACTTAATAATTGCTTAATATTTTTGGAAAAGAAGAAATAAAATGTAAATTTGCAGTCCGTTCAAACAATGGCGTCTTGGCCGAGCGGCTAGGCAGCGGTCTGCAAAACCGTCTACCCCGGTTCGAATCCGGGAGATGCCTCTAAAACCTTCTAAGTAATTAGGAGGTTTTTTTGTTTGTCATTTTTAAAGAATCTAAAAAAATTAATTAAAGATATTCAGGGTGATGTCTTTAAAACTTTTTCTATTTTACAATTTGAAAAATAATTGGTCCTATTGATTTATGATAACCATCACCTTCCATATACTTAGCTCTAATATGGCTAATAACAATTAAATCATTCTTTCTAGCTTTCTTTAGTAAATTAAAAACATCACTTGTAAGTTTGTTACCTTCAATATTAATAATTGGATAATCAGAAATTTTTATAGAAAAGTGAGTAACATTTGAATTAATTGGGAATAGAAAATCAATAAACTTAAAACTAACTTCAGCTTCTTCAAGTTCTTTTAAAGAAAAAAATAAATTTCCGTTAGTACTATACTCACCATTTAAAGTTCCAATTGGAGCAGGCAATCCTTTAACCCTAAAAACATGTTCTTCAACAACTTTTGAACCATCAAAATTTTCTATTTCAACAAATACTTTGGTTTCATTACCAGAACCGGGACGAAGAACATATTTTCCATCATCCTTTTTTAAAACACCATTTCCGTAAATAACATACGATTTAGCATTGTTAACCGCTATTGAAATAGGGTTAGGAACACCGCGATAAACCACATTCATTTTATCTAAAGCAATAACACTTTTTGAAGCTGGAATGGTGTCTTGGGCGTAAATTGATAGAGAAATTAAGAGGAATAAGATGTATTTCATAAGTTTAAAAATATATAATTACTGATTACTCAATCAACAAAACTTTCATTTCTATTCTTCTTGGAATAGCTTCTGGAGATGTTGGATAACGAATATCTTTTATAGTGATTATTGAGTTCTTTTTTAGATTTTTAATAAAATTAAATGCTTCTTCATTTATTGTATCTCCGTTAATTTGAATCTCTTTTTTGTTATTTACAATTGTAAAAGAAAGTATTGGAAAATCAACATCAATAAGAAAATAAAGAAAAATAAAACCAACTTTTGCATTTCTAAATTGTTCTTTTGTAAATACTAAATAACCATTAGTACTATACTCACCATTTAAAGTTCCAATTGGTGCAGGCAATCCTTTAATTCTAAAAATATGTTCTTCAACAACTTTAGAACCATCAAAATTTTCTATTTCAACAAATACTTTGGTTTCATTTCCAGAACCGGGACGAAGAACATAACTTCCGTCCTCTTTTTTTGATACACCTTTTCCATAAACAAGATATGATTTTTCTCCATTTACAGCAATTGAAATAGGATTTGGAACACCACGATAAACGACGTTCATTTTATCTAAAGCAATAATGCTTTTTGCAGCTGGAATAGTGTCTTGAGCGTAACTATGAAAACTAAAAATTAGTAAGAATAAAAGAAGCTTTTTCATAGTATGAAATTTTAAATTACTCCGTAACTGCAGTATCAGGTAATAACTTATTAGTAATCATTTCTTTTTCTTTTGGAAAGAAACCTTGTAGTATAAAAAACAAACCAAATATTAATATTACCATACTAATTACTCGTTTGATTTTGTAAATATTTGCTGGAATTAATTTGTGTTTCAATTGCTTTGCTAATAATATTTTAGCTACATCGAAAGCCAAATAAAACACTAAAATTGCAGCGAAGAAAACAGAAATTCGTGAAGTATTCATTTCCATCTGAGGTCCGTATGTAATGATAATCATCATCCAAAAACCTAAAACACCAATATTGATGAAATTCAATAAAAACCCTTTGAAGAATAAAGCAAAATAATTTTTTTTAGGAATATTATCTTCGTCTTGTTCTATTTCTGTTTGCTTCTTAAAATTTCTTTTCAATTGAATAAACGAAATTAATCCGTAAGTTGTCATGATAATTCCACCTATAACAAAAAGTGTAGGATTATCTTTTAATTGTTCTAATAATTGATTGGTACTTAAATACGCAATTAAAATAAAAATAACATCACTAAAAACAATTCCTAAATCAAAAGTAAAAGCTGCTCGAAAACCTTTGGTAATACTGGTTTCTAATAATACAAAGAATCCAGGACCAATTGAAAAAGCTAACAAAAGTCCCCAAGGAATAGCAGTAAGTATATCGTGTAAATGCAAGTGTTCAGTATTCAGTTATTAGTGTTCAGTGCGTTTAATAAAATACGAATTTACGAAAAAATCTGCCAACTAAAAACTGAACACTGATTACTATTATTTCGCTTGTTCGATAGTTCCTCCAGCGATTTTCTTTTCGTTGATTTGTTTTGGTTTTCCATAGATTTTTATTTCACCTCCAGCTCTTGTTTTAGCGTCTACAAAATTTGTAGCATAAACATGTGCTATTCCGCCAGCATTTACGGTAACTACGGTTTGTTCTGTTACACAATCTTGACCGTCGTATTTTCCGCCTGAATTAGATAAAATATCTTGGTTTTTAACCGTTCCTTTTGTAGTTACAATACTTCCTTGCGAAACACGAACTTGTAGTCTATCGGCTTGTAAATTAAGTAATTTAACTTCAGAACCTTCTTTACAAATGATGTCAAAATTAATAGCAATAATTTCATCTTTTGATGCAATTCTACTGCCCTCGTTTGCTTCTACAGCGTCAATTTTTTTATAATATACCGTTGCAGAAACATCGTCGCCACTTAACATTTTTGTAAAAGGCATTCTTAATTTTAATTCTCCGTTTTTATTTACAACTTCAACTTCTTGCGAATTAGCTCCGGTTAAAACAATTTTATTTTCAGTCGATGCTACTAAGTTGACATCAATTTTATCAAAAGCGGTTACTTTAGTAAAATCACCTACGTTTTTTTCGGTTTGAGCTATTCCAAATGAAAAGATGGAACAGGTTATAAAGGTTAAAAATGTTTTTTTCATGATTTTTTTTAAATTATAAAATATAAATATAGAACGGGAATTAATAGAATTATTAGTTCGATACTGTTTAATTTTATTCTTGAGGAAATAATGTTTTTAAATAAAAAATCTAATAAAATCAATATTATGAAAAGAAATAAAAAGAAAAACTTACTTACAAATATCCAACCTGCTACTGATGCACTTTTATTTTGATCAGGGTTTACAAATAATATAAAACACAATAATAAAAAGGCAAGTAAACTAAATATTGAAATATTTCTTTTTACAAATTCAACTAACTTCATCTTAATTATGAGATTTCTCTTATGTCGAAATGACAACTTTGTATCTAACTAATCACTAAAATTACTCTCTCTTTCTCAAATAATGAAAATCTAATTGTTTCTTCACTAAATCGGCATTTTTTACTTTAACGTAAATTTCGTCTCCTAATTGTAAAATATTTTTAGAAACTTCACCTACTAAAGCATATTGTTTGTCATCAAAAGTGTAATAATCATCTCTAATTTCACGAATTCTAACCATTCCTTCGCATTTGTTTTCAATGATTTCTACATAAATTCCCCATTCGGTTACACCAGAAATTACACCTAAAAATTCTTCATCTTTATGATCTTGCATGTATTTTACTTGCATGTATTTCACTGAATCTCTTTCGGCTTGAGCGGCTAAACCTTCCATTTGTGAAGAATGCACACATTTTTCTTCGTATTCATCTTCACTTACACTTTTTCCACCATCTATGTAAAATTGTAACAAACGGTGTGCCATAACATCCGGATAACGACGAATTGGCGATGTAAAATGACTGTAATAATCAAATGCTAATCCGTAGTGACCAATATTTTCAGTAGAATACGCAGCTTTACTCATACTTCTAATCGTAAGTGTATCTACTAAATTTTGCTCTTTTTTACCCACAACTTCCGAAAGTAAATTATTCAAAGAACTCGAAATATCTTTTTTAGATCGGAAATTTATTGTATAACCAAACTTAGCAATCACGGTTTGAAGATTGATTAATTTATCTTCATTTGGTTCATCGTGAATTCTGTAAATAAATGTTTTCTTTTGTTTTCCAATGAATTCTGCTACTTTTCTATTCGCTAACAACATGAATTCTTCAATCAAATGATTCGCATCTTTACTTTGTTTGAAGTACACACCAATTGGTTCTGCATCTTCATTCAAATTGAATTTTACTTCTACTTTATCAAACGAAATAGCGCCTGCTGCCATTCTTTTTCTTCGAAGAATTTTAGCTAATTCATCCATTTTTAAAGTAGCATCAACTATTGGTTTTGGAACACTATATTCGTTTCCAGTTAATGAAATTTCAACTGGAATAACATCTGATTTTGTTTCGATGATACTTTGTGCTTCTTCATACGCAAAACGTTGATCAGAATACGTTACGGTTCGTCCAAACCAAGCATCTAAAACTTCCGCTTTATTATTCAATTGAAAAACCGCTGAAAACGTATATTTTTCTTCATGTGGACGAAGCGAACAAGCAAAGTTGGATAACACTTCTGGTAACATTGGAACAACTCTATCAACTAAATAAACTGAAGTAGCTCTTTTATACGCTTCATCATCTAAGATAGTTCCTTCTTGAAGATAATGCGAAACATCGGCAATATGAACTCCGATTTCGTAATTTCCATTTTCTAACACTTGAAACGATAATGCATCATCAAAATCTTTGGCATCTTTTGGATCAATCGTAAAGGTTAAAACATCACGCATATCGCGACGTTTTTTTATTTCTTCTTCTGTTATTGAAGTATCTATTTTATTTGCATACGCTTCTACTTCAATTGGAAAATCATACGGTAAACCATATTCTGCTAAAATCGCGTGAATTTCTGTATTGTGTTCGCCTGGTTTTCCTAATACTTTTATCACTGAACCAAAAGGAGAATCGGCTTTTTTAGGCCAATCTTCTAAGGTTACTAAAACAACATCTCCGTGTTCTGCATCACCAATTTTATTTTTTGGAATGAAAATATCGGTATACATTTTAGCATTGGCTGTTGTTACAAAAGCAAAGTTTTTTTGCACATCGATAACGCCAACAAATTCTGATTTTTTACGTTCTAAAATTTCTAAAACTTCAGCTTCTGGTTTGCGTGAACTTCTTCTATTGTAAATATAAGCTTTCACTTTATCACCATCTAACGCATGATTTAAGTTAATAAACGGAACAAAAACATCATCTTCTAATTCGTCACAAACAAAATAACCTGTTTTACGAGAAGTCATATCAATAACTCCTTCATAATATTCTGATTTTGAAATTATTTGATATTTTCCAATCTCAGTTTCATGTATTTTATCTTGCGCTTTTAAAATTTTTAAATCTCTTATAATTTCATTTCTACTTTTAGTATCATTTAATTCTAAAACAGCAGCTATTTGTTTGTAATTAAATGATTTAGAAGGTTCTTTAGAAAGTATTTTAAATATTTGTGCAGTGAAATCTTTTACTTTTTTATTTAATTTTTTTGGTTTCTTACTCATTGTATCTTTTCTTATTAAAGTTGAAAGTTACGAAATAGTTATAATTTAACACTATTGAAACCTTAGTTTTAATGAAAAAATAACTTTTCGTATATTTGTTATCTAACGAAAAATGTAAAAGATATGAATGATTTTGTAGTAGTAGCTATTTTTAACAACCAACGAGAAACAATGAGTTTAAGAAGTATTTTGGAACGAAAAAAAATTCCATATATAATTCAAGATGAAACGGTAGTTTCTGTTGATCCATTATCAAGTAT
The DNA here is from genome assembly GCF_009495795.1 of Flavobacterium sp. LMO6. Lineage (NCBI taxonomy): Bacteria > Pseudomonadati > Bacteroidota > Flavobacteriia > Flavobacteriales > Flavobacteriaceae > Flavobacterium > Flavobacterium sp. LMO6. The sequence goes on from NZ_WIBH01000001.1 coordinate 175,297, forward strand.
GAGTTTAGGAAATATTAGTTTAAAAGTTGGAGAGGAAAATATTGAAGTAGTTAAAAATATTTTAATCAAAAAGAAAAAAGAAAAATTTATAATTGATTAAAAAAATAGTAGGACTTACATTACTGTAAGTCCTTTTTTTATTTTATTAAAATTTTAAATTACTAAAAAGTATAAGTGTAATAAGTATCAAAATCTGAATAAGAAATATTTTTATTTTTTTTTAAAATCAAAAGTTTTCAACATTTATTAAATACAACAAAAAATATTTTTAATTAAATTTAAATTTATGATGGTTATTATAGCCTGTTAATATGTAGAATAAGTTTTTTTACAGAAGTAGTTTTTAAAAGTTATCGTTACTTATACAACGTAATTAACAATATATAAAAATAGTAAAGAGCTGAAAATAAGACCTTCTAAATCCTTTAATTTTTAGTTATTAACAGTTGTTAAAAATTGATTTTATATTCGTTTTGTAAATAACTTCAATTATTGATTTCTGTTGAAAACTGATTTTTTTCTATTGATAACTTTTCTAAAAATTCACGAAACTAAATTAGGATTTTTAATTTCAATTTTGGATTACTAATTTTTTTATTACAACCTAAAAAAACTTCTAAATTTCTATCCAAAGTTGTTAACAATTAATGTTAAATTAAGGTTAACTGATTATCAACGATTTACATAAAGAAATTAACAATGTGTAATTTTTAGTTTACTTTATTATATAATTAATTGATTTTAAATGATTTGGTTAAAAAAATATCAAAATACAAATCATATTATTATTACTCCTATATCTTTAGTATTTTTGCATAGATAAAACACACAACAACTTATGAAAATTTCAATTGGAAACGACCACGCAGGTCCTGACTACAAAAAAGCAATTGTTCAATTTCTTGAAGAAAAAGGACATACTATTTATAACCACGGAACCGATACTTTTGATAGTGTAGATTATCCTGATTTTGGTCATCCTGTAGCCTACGATGTAGAAAGTAAAAAGGCAGATTTTGGAATTGTTATTTGTGGTTCTGGAAACGGAATAGCTATGACAGTGAATAAACATCAAGATATTCGTGCGGCTTTGTGTTGGACAAAAGAAATCGCAGCTTTGGCTCGTCAACATAATGATGCTAATGTTTTAAGTATTCCAGCTCGTTATACTTCTATTCAGCAAGCTATTGAAATGGTAGATACTTTTTTAAATACTTCTTTTGAAGGCGGAAGACACGGAAATCGCGTGAAAAAAATCGCCTGTAAATAATCAATAATCTTAAAATCAATTCAAATGGAAGTTGTAAAATTAGATTTGAATTGTATTCAAAAAAGTTATAAAAAAAGACCTTGTGATTCTCATAAAGGAACACAAGGTCATGCTTTGTTAATAGCAGGAAGCACAAACAAAATGGGTGCTGCTATTATTGCTTCCAAAGCTTGTTTGCGTTCGGGTGTTGGATTGTTAACTGTAGCTTTTTCTCCTGAAAACAAAAATGTACTTTTCAATTCTATTCCCGAAGCCATGTATGAAAATACATGTGTGATGAATGATTTATCTCCTTATCAAGCGATTGGAATTGGTCCCGGAATTGGCGTAGATGAAATCAGTCTACAATACATTTACGAATTGTACGAAAATAAACTTCCCGTTGTTTTTGATGCCGATGCTTTGAATTTAGTTGCGAAGTTTAAAATTGATTGGAAGAACTTTAATTTCCCATTTATTCTCACGCCACATCCAAAAGAATTTGACAGATTATTCGGTGAACATCATTCAGAATCTGAAAGAAGAAATACAGCTATAAAAAAAGCTAAGGAATTAAATTGTGTCATTGTTTTAAAAGGACATAAAACGTTTATCACGGATGGAATTCAGACTTTTGAGAACACTACCGGAAATTCAGGTTTAGCTAAAGGAGGTTCTGGCGACGCTTTAACCGGAATGATTACTTCATTTTTAGCACAAGGTTATACTGCTTTAGAAGCTTCAAAATTAGGTGTTTATCTTCATGGATTAGCAGCTGATATTACACTTCAAACGCAAAGCGAAGAAAGCATGTTAATAACTGATGTAATCGATAATATTGGTTTAGCTTTTAAAAGTTTGAATTCCGAAATACAATAAAACAATCTGAAGTATCACAATAGCGTAGTAACTCAAAATAAAAGAAAATTTATTGGTTTTGTGTTTAAAAAAATTCATTCCTATTAATCCTCCAATAGTTCCACCAACACCAGCTAATAAAAGCAAATTGAATTCTGAAATGCGTCTTTTATTGTTTTTAGCTTGCCATTTATCGTAGCCATAAGTTAAGAAACAGAGGCTATTAATCACAATTAAATAAATAAATAGTACTCCCAAAAGCTAATAATTTTGTCCAAAGATAGTATTTTAGCAGTTCAATTTTATTTACAATGATCAATATTCAATTCATTCAAAACCAAACCAACATTGCTTCAAAAAGCATCGAAGCTACTATAAAATTACTTTCAGAAGATTGCACCATTCCGTTTATTTCGCGTTACCGAAAAGATCAAACTGGAAATTTAGATGAGGTACAAATCGAGGCCATTTCGAAGTTAAACAAGCAATTTGATGAAATCATCAAACGAAAAGAAAGCATTTTAAAATCTATTGAAGAACAAAATGCACTTTCACCCGAATTGAAATCAAAAATTGAAAACAGTTTCGATTTACAAGAATTGGAAGATTTCTATTTGCCTTATAAAAAGTCTCGTAAAACCAAAGCAGATAAAGCTCGTGAAAACGGATTAGAACCATTAGCAAAAATCATCATGAGTCAAAGAAATGATGATATTGAGTTTTTGGCTTCCAAATATTTGAATGCAAACATCAAAAACGAAGATGAGGCTTTACAAGGCGCTCGCGATATTATTGCCGAATGGATTAACGAAAATATCTTTATTCGTAAAAATCTTCGTAGAATGTTCCAACGAAAAGCGGAAATCACAACCAATGTTGTTAAAACCAAAAAAGACGACGAAGCGGCTCAAAAATTCTCTCAATATTTCGATTGGGCAGAACCCATTTCCAAAGCGCCATCGCATCGTCTGTTAGCCATGTTACGTGCCGAAGCCGAAGGTTTTGTGAAATTGAATGTTGCCATCGAAAAAGAAGAAGCAATAGATTTCATCGAAGAAAACATCATTAAAAATAAAAATTCGGATGCAACGGAACATTTAGAATTGGCAATTAAAGACAGCTATAAACGCTTGTTAGAACCTGCTATTTCAAACGAAACCTTACAAGAATCAAAAGCAAAAGCCGATATAAAAGCGATTGATGTGTTTTCGGAAAATTTACGTCAGTTATTATTGGCGCCACCATTAGGCGAAAAACGAATCCTAGCCATCGACCCTGGGTATAGAACAGGTTGTAAAGTGGTTTGCTTGGATGAAAAAGGTGATTTATTAAACAACGAAACTATTTATCCACATGCGCCACAAAACGATACCGCTATGGCGATGAAAAAAATCCGTTCGATGGTGAATGCCTATAATATTGAAGCGATTTCTATTGGTAACGGAACCGCTTCTCGCGAAACGGAATTTTTCATTAAAAAAATCGCTTTTGATAAGCCAGTTCAAGTTTTTGTGGTTTCCGAGGCAGGAGCATCAGTATATTCTGCAAGTAAAATTGCTAGAGAAGAATTCTCAAATTATGATGTAACCGTTCGTGGTTCGGTTTCGATTGGAAGACGACTAAGTGACCCGTTGGCTGAATTGGTAAAAATTGATCCAAAATCGATTGGTGTTGGACAATATCAACACGATGTAGACCAAACTAAATTACAATTAGCATTAGATAGTACTGTGATGAGTTGTGTGAATTCCGTTGGGATTAACATCAATACCGCAAGTAAATCATTGTTGAGTTATGTTTCTGGAATTGGTGAAAAAATGGCGGAAAATATTGTTGCCTATCGTTCAGAAAATGGCCCTTTTGAAGATAGAAAACAATTGAAAAAAGTACCGCGTTTGGGTGAAAAAGCGTATCAACAAGCTGCGGCATTTATTAGAATAAAAGAAGGAAAAAATCCGTTAGATAATTCGGCTGTTCATCCTGAAGCGTATCCAATTGTAGAAAAAATGGCAAAAGATTTAGGCATCAAAACCACGGATTTAATCGCTAACAAAGAAAAAATAGCGCAGATAAAACCTGAAAATTACATCACTGCTGAAATTGGAATTTTAACCTTAAAAGATATTTTAAAAGAGCTAGAAAAACCAGGATTAGATCCAAGAAAAGCAGCTAAAATTTTCGAATTCGACCCCAACGTTCGTTCTATTAAAGATTTAAAAACTGGCATGATTTTACCTGGTATTGTAAATAACATTACCGCTTTTGGTTGTTTTGTAGATGTAGGCATCAAAGAAAGTGGTTTGGTACATATATCCCAACTAAAAGAGGGCTTTGTTTCCGATGTAAACGAAGTAGTAAAAATGCACCAACATGTGCAAGTAAAAGTTGTTGAGGTAGACGAAGCGAGAAAGAGAATTCAGTTGACGATGATTTTATAGAAAATAAAAAAATCCCAAATGCCAATAAAAGGAATTTGGGATTTTAAATATTGAAAAGAAAAACTATTCTTTTTCTTTACTTTCTTCTTCTTTTTTAGAATTTGCTGGTTGGTCGTCTTTGGCAGCGTTTTTAAATTCTTTAATTCCGCTTCCAATTCCTTTCATTAATTCCGGAATTTTTTTACCTCCAAAAAGTAATACGACAATAACAATTACTAAAATTATTTGAGGCATTCCTACAACTCCTAAAAATATAGCTAATGTGTTCATGATTTCATAAATTTAAAGTACAAAGATATAAAGAAATTAACAAATGATTATTTTTTAACTATTTATTATCAGCTTTCAATTTACAAACACGTTGTATTTAGTATATTTGTGATATAAATTAGTTCAAAAAATGGCTAACAAAAAGCTAAAACGACAACTACTTCTAAAAAAGTTATATAATAAAAGAAGATTAGTTATTCTTAACGAAGACACTTTTGAAGAAACCTTTTCATTAAAATTAAACTTAATGAATGTTTTTGTTGTGGGAACAATTGGAGCTATTTTAATCATTTTTGTTACGACTTACATTATTGCATTTACACCTTTGCGCGAATATATTCCGGGGTATGCTTCTTCAAAATTAAAACAAGAAGCATTAGAAATGGCAATAAAATCAGATTCTCTTGAAAAATCGGTAAAAATCAACAATGCCTATATTGCTTCTATCAAAAAAGTATTAACAGGCGATTTAGAATACGCAAAACTTAACAAAGATTCTATTAAAGCATTAGAGGTTTCAGATATTGATGTTTCTGAACTTTCTCCAACAGAAAAAGAGCAAGAATTAAGAGATAAAGTAATTAAAGAAGACAAATACAATGTATTTGAAACTTCAAAACCTAAAGTAAGTTTTGTTTTATTTCCGCCGGCTCAAGGTGCTATTTTACAGAAATATAATGTAGCAAATAAATATTTAGCAGTTAAAATTGCTTTAACAAATAATACACCTATAAAAGCCGTTGCGGCTGGAACCATCATTTTTTCCGATTGGACACCGAGTTCGGGCTATGTGATAATTGTTCGTCATAAAGATGATATTTTATCGGTATATAAAAACGCAGCTTCGGTAACAAAATCACAAGGAAATATCGTAAGATCGGGTGAAGTAATTGCCCTTGCCGGAAACGCTAATAATGGTCAAAATTCAGGCGCAACACTTCGTTTTGAATTATGGAAAGATGGTTTCCCTATAGATCCAACACAATTTATCAATTTCAATTAACATGTCGTTAAAAGGCTTAGCAGCAAAATTATTTGCTAAAAGAATACACGCTAAAACCCAAAAATGGGCGAATAATCCTTTAGTAACCCAACAAAAAGTTTTTGAAGAGTTGATTAAAGAAGCATCTCAAACCCAATTTGGAAAAGACCACAATTTTTCAGCTATAAAAACCTTTTCAGATTTTGCTCAAAAAGTGCCTATAAGAGATTACGAAGGTTTAAAACACTATGTTGATAAGGTAGTAAAAGGCGAAGAAAACGTACTTTGGAAAGGAAAACCATTGTATTTTGCTAAAACATCTGGAACTACTTCTGGCGCTAAATATATTCCACTTACTAAGGAATCAATGCCTTTTCATATTCAGGCGGCTAGAAACGCTATTTTAAGCTACATTCACGAAACAGGAAAAGCAGAATTTGTAAAAGGTAAAATGATTTTCTTACAAGGAAGTCCTATTTTAGAAGAAAAAAACGGCATCAAACTCGGAAGATTATCCGGAATTGTAGCACATTTTGTTCCGAAATATTTACAAAAAAACCGCATGCCAAGTTGGGAAACCAATTGTATTGAAGATTGGGAAACGAAAGTTAATGCGATTGTTGAAGAAACCGTTAATGAAGACATGTCGGTGATTTCAGGCATTCCGTCTTGGGTGCAAATGTATTTTGAAAAGTTAAAAGAAAAAGCAAATAAACCTGTTGGCGAAATCTTCAAAAACTTTAATTTGTTTATTTACGGAGGCGTGAATTACGAACCTTATCGATCTAAATTTGAAAATTTAATTGGAAGAAAAGTCGATTCGATTGAGTTATTTCCTGCTTCCGAAGGCTTTTTTGCTTATCAATCCCGAAACTTCGGGATCAAGAATGAAGAAGGCATGTTGTTATTATTGAATTCAGGAATATTTTATGAATTTATTAAAGCAGATGAGTTTTATACCGATTCCGAAGGTTCGGGACCAAAACGCTACACGATTGGCGAAGTAGAATTAGGAATTAATTACGTTTTAATCATTTCAACTAATGCAGGACTTTGGGCGTATAATATTGGCGATACCATTCAGTTTACAAGTTTAAAACCGTATCGTGTAATCGTTTCGGGAAGAATTAAGCATTATATTTCTGCTTTTGGCGAACATGTTATCGGAAAAGAAGTAGAATCGGCACTTAAAGAAGCGATGGAAGGAACTAATGTTCGAGTAAACGAATTTACGGTTGCGCCACAAATTACACCAAAAGAAGGATTACCTTATCATGAATGGTTTATTGAATTTGATTCCGAAGTTTCGGAACAACCAAATAATTTAGAAGTTTTTGCGTTAAAAATTGATGCCGCCATGCGAAAACAAAACATGTATTACGACGATTTAATAGTAGGCAATGTATTGCGAACGTTAGTAGTTACAGTTGTTCCAAAAAACGGTTTCCAGGAATACATGAAATCAATAGGCAAACTGGGCGGTCAAAATAAATTACCTAGACTTTCTAACGACAGGAAGATTGCGGATTTTTTCACAAATAGTCAATTGTAGGATTGTCCCCTTAAGGGTTCCGAATATTCGGAATTTAGCGGTGTTTTTATCTCTTATGAATATGTATAAATTTTTATTCTTTTTCATTTCTTTTTCCCTCACCGCCCAAATTCGTGGCGTAGTCAAAGACAGCATTTCGGGCGAACCGATTCCGTATGTAAACATTTGGGTAGAAAATGAAACCATTGGAACTACTTCGGAAACTAATGGTAGTTTTTCATTGGATATAAAAGAAGAAAAAGTATTGGTTTTTTCGGCATTGGGTTATGAAAGCAAGAAATTATCTTCTAAAAACGAGCTAATTTTATTAAAACCTAAAGTTTTTGAGCTGAATGAAGTGGTGATTGAACAACCAAGATTTAAGGAAGAAATAGAAATTGGAGATGTAAATAAGCCTAATTATTTGCCAGAATCTCAAACCTCACCATGGATTCATGCAAGAAAATTTGAATTTAATCAGATAAGAGGCAATAGTAAATTCATAAAAAGTTTAAAATTTTTTACGAATAGCGAAGTAGATAACGGAGTTTTTAGAGTAAGAATTTTTGAAGTAAATGCAGAAGGAATACCAGGAATGGATTTAATAGATGAAGACATTTTAGTTACAGTAAAAAAAGGAAAAAAGAAAACAATTGTAGATGTTTCAAGGTTTACAATTCAAATTCCTGAAAATGGAATTATTGTTGGATTTGAAAGTTTAATAATTGAGCAAAATAAATTTGAACAAGAAGTTCATAGTCAAAAGCCTAAAAAGAAGTTTAAGGTGAAAAATTATTCTCCTCATATCATGTATTTTTATAATGATTTTGTGGAGAATTACGTTTATAGATCAGGTAAATGGTTATATTTTAATAAGGCTTATAAAGAAAAATTCAAAGAAACTTACAGAATACCAATTCCAGCCATAAATCTAATTTTAACCAACTAATGAAATACTTCATTTTTTTATACTTAATCTCATGTTCTCTTTCCGCCCAAATTCGAGGCGTAGTCAAAGACAGCATTTCAGGTGAACCTATTCCTTTTGTAAATATCTGGGTAGAAAATGAAACGATAGGAACTACGTCAGAAATAGACGGATCTTTTTTCTTAGAAGCGTCAAATGAAAAGAATATTGTGATTTCGGTTTTGGGTTATGAACGAAAAACACTAAAAGGAAAAGAAATTGCAATTGTTTATTTAAAACCAATGGCTTACGATTTAAGAGAAGTAGTTATTTTAAATAAAAAACAATCCAAAAAAATAGAAATAGGCGACATTAAAAATGCTATTTTTCAATCTTTTGATAATGGTCCTAAAATAGAAGCCAAGTTTTTTCCGTATCAATCTTCTTATAGTAAAACGAAATTTATAAAAGAAGTTACCATTTTTACCGATAGTAGAATAGACAGCGCCACCATTAAAATTCACTTTTATAGTGTAGATGAAAACGGATATCCTGGCGAAGAATTGTTAACAAAAGATTATATCGTTACTTTGAACAAAGGAGTTATAAAGCACCGATTTAACATCTCGCAATTTGATTTGGTTTTTCCTGAAAAAGGAATGTTTGTAGCTTATGAAAAATTATTAATTGAAAGCAATAAAACAGGAACAAAATACCAACCCTATGTGCTGTATAATTATGTAGAAAGAGACTTTTTTTACACGTATGCTTATGGAAAATGGACAAAATTAACCGCTGAATTACCAAATAAATTACAATTAAATGAACCAGCAATAAACCTAATTTTAACGAACTAAAAATAAAAATTGTACATTTGTAGGTTAGATAAACATATATAATGAAAGACATTAAAAACATTTCGCGTTCTAGAGCGCAAGAGTCGTCAGCAGCTATTGAACGACTGTACATTACCATGAGACATTTATTCAACAGAGGTTTTTATAAACCAATGGGTGTTTCAGGAGAAACCTTAAGAGAAGCTTTATTAGCGCTTCGACCAGAAATTTATGGAAGTATTGCCGAAGAAAAAGTAGAATTAAACGGATTATTGTATGTAATTGAGCGATTACCAGTAGGAATTGAGCAATGTAGATATATCAATTTAACTTCAGATGAAGGCTATTCTAATTCACATTTTAAAGCAATTGTTCCACCAAAAAGAAGAAGAAATTGCTACCGAATCGATGATGAGCAAATGAACATTGAAATTACTCGTGGACGTTCAGACATCTATGATATTTTAACACATTTGACTTTTATTTTTATCGAATCGCATAAAATTAAAGACAGAGTATTAATAGATGAAGATGGAAGATTTACTCGCGATTGGGAAAAGTTAGAACAAGTAGTTTTACAAAACAAAAAGCTTACATTAGTTGATAGAGAAAAAGCAATTTCTCATGCTTCAAATATTTTAGGAAGAACCTTTGCCGAAGTAAAAGATATTTATGACGATTTTGGAACATCAGAAACACCAGAACGTTTTTTACATATAGTGTATTGGTTAGGAAAATTAGCTATTGAAGAAGTATTAGACAACAATAAAAGAACCATAACGTTTAGTCCTATTTTAAGAGAACGATTAGGACATCATATTTATGGCGAAATTTGGGCAAACAACATTAAAGAAGTTTTAGTTAAAAACTATTTAATTGAAAGACCCATTCATATTATTAGTGCTAACATGCACAGTGTTATGAATTCTATATTTGCAGAACCTGTTTTAGGAAAAAAATATAAAGACGCAGCTGATTTTCAAATATTTGAAGATTTAAGTAGTTCAAATAATAAAGAATTACGCAAGAAAGTTGAAGATTTAGCGTTACAACAAGGAATGATTTCATTGCCTGACACCTCTGGGACAAATATCGATGTGCAAATTTTTGATACCGCTAAAATTGACATTAAAAAGTCGGCATTTGCAAAAGCTAATTTAGGCGAAAACAAACCGGTATTAATTGTTATGGATTATGCTTTTGGAGAGCAAGCTTACGAAACTATTGATGAATTATTGAAGCCTTATAAAATTGCTAAAAACAAACTGTTTTTAAATGTAGAATCGGTTTCTATTATGGGGAAAGCCGGAATTTTAGAAGGTGGAAAAGGCGATATCATGATTCCAACAGCACATGTGAATGAAGGAACGGCAGATAATTATTTCTTTGAAAATGAATTAAAAGCAGAAATGTTGAAAGGAAATGATATTCCAGTTTTTGAAGGACCAATGATTACGGTTTTAGGAACATCGCTTCAAAATAGAGATTTATTGAAATTTTTCCACGAATCTACTTGGGAAGCAATTGGGCTTGAAATGGAAGGCGCTTATTATCAAAAAGCAATTCAATCAGCATCAAAAATTAGAAAAAGTATTAATCCAAATGTAAAAGTACGATATGCTTACTATGCTTCAGATAATCCATTGGAAACTGGAAGTACATTAGCATCAGGAGGATTAGGAACTACTGGTGTTAAACCAACGTATTTAATTACGATTAAAATATTAGAGCAAATCTTTAACGTAAAATAAAAATAAATGAGTACAAATTCTCAAGACCAAGAAATTGATTTAGGACAAATCGGAAGTGGAATTAAAAACTTTTTTAACAACTGCTTAAACACCTTTTTTGATTTTATATTTTTTGTAAAAAAGAAAATAATACTAATTGGAATTCTATTTATTGCAGGAATTGTTTTAGGAGTTGTTATAGATAAAAAGCACAGTTACATTCAAAAGATGATTCTGATTCCTAATTTTGGAAGTAATGAGTATTTATATAATAAAATAAGTCTATTAGAATCAAAATTAAAAGAGCAAGATTCTGCTTTTTTCAAATCAATAGGTATTACTAATATAGAAGAAATTGGAAAAATAGAAATTAAACCTATTAACGGAATTTACAGTTTTATTAATTCTAAAGATAATGCCTTAAATTTTGAGTTCATTAAATTAATGGCTGAAGATGGAAACATTGAAAAAATTATTAAAGAAGATGTAACAAGTAAAAATTATTACCAACACGAATTGGTAATAAATACCTCAAAAGCTTTTAAAAGAAACGAACTTATAGATCCTATTTTAAAATTTCTTCAAGATTCAGATCATTTTAATAAATTAAAAACTATTTATCAAGAAAATATTACCGCTAAAATTGCTATAAATAATGAATTAATTAAGCAAATAGATGAATTAATTGTTTCGTTTTCTCAGAGCAAGCCATCAGGTAGTGTTACAATTTCTGAAAATAGTGGACTAAATGGGATTATTAATAAAAAAGACGAATTGATAAAAGAAAATCAATACAAACTTTTACATAATGTAGAGTATGACAAAATTGTAAAAGACCAGAGTATTGTTTCTAATCAAATAAATTCTTCGGGTTTAAAAAACAAAATGAAATTCATTTTACCAATCTTATTTGTATTCCTTTATTTAGGGTTTTATAAATTTTATACACTTTACAAAAAACAATTAGCAAGAATTAATAGTTAATGAAAACAATATTAGTAACCGGTGGAGCTGGTTTTATTGGAGCCAATTTTGTTCCTTATTTCATAGAAAAAAACCCAGATTATCATTTAGTTAATCTAGATTTGCTTACCTACGCTGGAAATTTAGAAAATGTTTCAGAGGTTGAAAATCATCCTAGATATACTTTTGTTAAAGGTGATATTTGCGATAGAAGTTTTGTGGAAGATTTATTTCAAAAATTTCAATTTCACGATGTAATTCATTTTGCAGCAGAAAGCCATGTAGATAATTCTATTTCAGGTCCGGAAGCATTCATAAAAACAAATGTTTTAGGAACATTTAATTTGTTAGATTCGGCAAGAAAACTTTGGATGTCGGCTCCTAATCAATATAATATTGGATTTGAAAATTCACGTTTTCATCATGTTTCTACCGATGAGGTTTATGGAACATTAGGAGAAACCGGTTTGTTTGAAGAAACCACACCTTACGCACCAAATAGTCCATATTCGGCATCAAAAGCAGGTTCCGATATGATTGTAAGAAGTTATTTTCATACCTATGGAATGAATGTGGTTACATCAAATTGTTCTAATAATTATGGACCAAAACAACATAATGAAAAGTTGATTCCAACCATCATTCGTAAAGCCATTTCAGGAGAAAACATTCCTATTTATGGCGATGGTAAAAATGTACGCGATTGGTTATACGTTTTAGATCATTGTAAAGGAATAGAATTAGCCTTTAAAAAAGGAAAATCAGGAGAAACCTACAATATTGGCGGAAGAAATGAGCGAAATAATTTATATATTGTAGATGTTGTTTGTTCTATTTTGAATGAATTACAACCTAAAACAGAAGGTAAATATCAAGACCAAATTACATTTGTAAAAGACAGACCAGGTCATGATTTGCGTTATGCCATTGATGCCACCAAAATTGAAAATGAATTAGGCTGGAAAGCCGATGAAAATTTCGAATCAGGCATTAAAAAAACAATAGAATGGTATTTAAAAAAATATGCCAATTAATCAAATAAGATTGGCTCATTGAATATTGTCTAATTGACACATTGAATTTATGAAAGGAATTATATTAGCAGGAGGCTCCGGAACTCGTTTACATCCGTTAACATTAGCGGTTAGTAAGCAATTGATGCCTATTTATGATAAACCTATGATTTATTATCCATTATCAACATTGATGTGGGCAGGAATTAGCGAAATTTTAATTATTTCAACACCGCACGATTTGCCTTTATTTCGTCAATTATTAGGCGATGGAACATCATTAGGATGTAAATTTGAATATGCAGTTCAAGAAAATCCAAATGGTTTAGCAGAAGCATTTATTATTGGAAAAGAATTCATTGGAAACGATAAAGTAGCATTAATTCTAGGTGATAACATTTTCTACGGAACAGGTTTAGCCGAATTATTACAAGAAAACAGTAACCCCGTTGGAGGTGTTGTTTATGCCTACCATGTTCACGATCCTGAGCGCTATGGTGTAGTTGATTTTGACAAAGAAGGAAATGTACTTTCAATTGAAGAAAAACCAACACATCCTAAATCTAATTTTGCGGTTCCAGGCATTTATTTTTACGACAATCAAGTAGTTGAAATTGCAGCAAACATTAAACCAAGTCCGCGCGGAGAGTTAGAAATTACAGATATTAACAAAGCCTATTTAGAACAAGGAAATTTAAAAGTTTCTATTTTAGATAGAGGAACAGCTTGGTTAGATACAGGAACATTTCAATCTTTAATGCAAGCCGGACAGTTTGTTCAGGTTATAGAAGAACGTCAAGGATTAAAAATTGGCGCTATTGAAGAAGCAGCTTACAAAATGGGATTCATAAATGCCGACCAATTGAAAAAATTAGCCGAACCATTATTAAAAAGTGGTTATGGAAAACACTTAATGAGTTTAGTAAGCTAATATGAATTTTAAAGAAACCAAACTTAAAGGCTGTTTTATAATTGAGCCAAAAATAATTCAGGATGAACGCGGCTATTTTATGGAAAGTTTTAACCACAATACTTTTCAAAATGGTGTGGGTCAAAACGTAAATTTTGTTCAAGATAATCAGTCATTTTCCTCAAAAGGTGTTTTAAGAGGTTTACATTATCAGTGTGATGAACATGCACAAGCTAAATTAGTTCGCGTTTTACAAGGAGAAGTATTAGATGTAGCAGTTGATTTACGTCCAGATTCTGAAACATACGGTCAATACGAAGCTATTTTATTATCGGCAGAAAATCAAATGCAATTTTTTGTACCAAGAGGTTTTGCTCACGGATTTTTAGTGTTAAGCGACTCGGCAACTTTCTTTTATAAATGTGATAATTTTTACAATAAAGAAAGTGAAGGAGGAATTATATATAACGACGAAACTATAAATATCGATTGGAATTTTCCTCTTCAAGAATTAATCATTTCAGATAAAGACAAAGTATTACCTAATTTACAAAACGCAAAAAAAGTATGGTAGTACTTGTAACAGGAGCAAACGGACAATTAGGACAAGCGATTCAATCTATTTCTGGAAAATATCCTGACTCGAGCCAATACAGCGAACAGGCGCAGCAAATAGATTTTGTGTTTTGTTCTTCATCTGAATTAGACATTACTAATTTAGAAAATTGTCAAACTGTTTTTTCAACCTATCAACCCCATTTTTGTATTAATGCAGCAGCATACACTGCTGTTGATAAAGCCGAAAGCGAACCAGCAAATGCTTTTAACATCAATGCAAATGGAGCAGAAAACTTAGCAATTACATCAAAAAAGCACAATACGATACTAATTCATATTTCTACTGATTTTGTTTTTGATGCTTATTTTTCAGAAGGAGTTGCTTATTATGACAGGGAATTTCGTTTACCTTTAAAAAGTAATTTAGGGTTGTTAGAAACAGATGTGCCTTTTCCTTCAGGAATTTATGGACTAACCAAATTACAAGGAGAACAAGCTATTCAAGCTACTTGGGAAAAACATTTCATCATTAGAACTTCTTGGGTATATTCTCAATTTGGCAATAATTTTCTTAAAACCATGTTGCGTTTGGCTAAAGAAAGAGATACTATTTCAGTTGTAAATGATCAAATAGGAACCCCTACAAACGCCTTTGATTTAGCTGAGGTTTTGATAAAAATAATAGAATCTTGTCATGCTGAACTTGTTTCAGCATCTAATTACGGAATCTACAATTTCTCAAACGAAGGTGTATGTTCTTGGTATGATTTTGCTAAGGAAATATTCAATCAAAATAAAATTTCTATAACTTTAAATCCTATTCCAACAACTGCCTATCCAACACCAGCAAAACGACCTGCGTATAGTGTTTTAGATAAAAGTAAGATTAAAAACATTTTTGGAATAGAAATTAAAACATGGGAAGAAAGTTTATCATCTTGTTTAAATCAAATGTAAAACTATGAAGAAAGCAATCCTTATATTTTGTTTTTCCTTCTTCTATACTTTTTCTCAAGAAAAGGCAGCTACCTATTTAGATGTTCAACTTTTTAGAGGAAATGTTTATAAACACACAGATGATATTGGCCATCTAATAACAGGACATCCAGATGGTTTTATGTTGAGTTATAATTGGAAGACCTTTGGAAAAAAAGAGTGGCAACAGGTTTATAATTATCCAGATTATGGTATTTCTTTTCATTATTTAGACTTTAAAAATAATTATTTAGGATATAATGTTGCTTTAGGATTACACTACAATTTTTATTTTTTCAATAGAAATTTAATGTTTAGAATTTCACAAGGAATTGGAATGACTTCGCATCCATATGATAAAGAAACCAACAACAAAAACAATGCTTTCGGGACTAAATTCATGGACAATAACTACTTTTTATTGCAATATAAGAAGGAAAATATTTTTGATAAAATTGGATTTCAAGCAGGTTTTATGTTAACACATTTTTCTAATGGTAGGTTTAAAGCGCCGAATAGCGGTATAAACACCTTTGCCTTTAATGTGGGTTTAAACTATAATTTTGCAGATAAACAAGAATTTATAAAAGATTCTTTACCATCTAAAGAAACGTACAAAGAAAAAATAAAATATAATATTGCTTTTAGAACTGGAATTTCAGAAGGACCAATTCCGCATTTAGGACAACGTCAGTTTTACCATATTGGGTTCTATGCAGATAAAAGAATTGGCAGAAAAAGCGCATTACAAGTAGGAACTGATGTTTTTTTCTCCCGCTATTTACAAGATTATATTAAATTTGTTTCTGTTGCCTATCCAGAAGGACATAAAAATTACGCAGATTCAAATACAGATTATAAACGTGTAGGTGTTTTTATTGGACATGAATTATTTATTAATAAATTATCTATAGAAACACAATTAGGTTATTATGTTTACAAACCATTTGATTATGAAACAGACATTTATCAAAGAGTTGGAGCAAAATATTATATTTACAAAAACATTTTCACAGGGGTGGGTTTAAAAACACATGGTGGAAGAGCTGAAGCAATTGAAGCTACAGTAGGAATAAGATTATAAATTTATCAATTCGAGTAAAGTCGAGAAATCTAATTATGAAAAAATACGCATTATATTTTCTACTATTACTTCTTTTAGGAAGCTGCGGTATTTCTGAAGATTGTTTTAAAGGGAATGGTAATCAAGTAACACAATCTTTTCCTATAAGCGGATTTACTAAAATAAAAGTCTATAACGGAATTGGATTAGTTGTAAAAGAAGGACCAAACTATGAAGTTAATGTAACCACATCGGATAATATTTTAGACAAAATAGATATTAGTTTAACTGGCGAAAACGGAGAAATGTTAGTCGTAAAAGACAACTCAACTTGTAATATTGCTCGAGATTATGGACAAACAACGGTTTATATTACTATTCCAGATGGTACAATATCAACATTTCCATTAATTCAAGAACTAGAATTACATAGTAAAACAGAACAAAAAATACAATCAGATGGAATATTACACTCGCCAATTGTTCGTTTATTTTCATTAGGAGACGATGGTGATGAAGCAGGAACAAGCGATTTTTATATACATATTGATAATAATCAATTTGTAGTTGAAAGTAATACGGTTTCAAATTTTTATATCAACGGTCATTGTAATGAAATGTTATTAAATTTTTATTTTGGAAACGGCCGTTTTTATGGCGAAGAATTATTAGCAGAAAATATTAAACTATTTCATCGTGGTTCTAACGATATGATGGTTTTTCCCATTCAAAAAATAGAAGGAACAATTTATGCCACAGGAAATGTAATTTTAAAAAATGTGCCACCAATTGTTAATGTAGAAGAAGTTTACACAGGAAGAATAATTTATTAAAAAATATGAAATTATCTATAGTTTCCCCAGTTTATAGAGCGGAATTGGTTTTAGACGAATTAGTAGAAAGAATATCAAACAATATTCCTTCTGCATTTAGTTCTTTTGAAATTATTTTGGTAGATGATTTTAGTCCCGATAAATCATGGGATAAAATAGTTGCAATTTCTAATAATAATTCTAATGTAAGAGGTTTTAAGTTAAGTAGAAATTTTGGCCAACATTATGCAATAACAGCCGGATTAAATCAAACAACAGGAGATTATATTGTGGTTTTAGATTGCGATTTGCAAGATCAACCCGAAGAAATAGAAAAACTATTCAAAGCATCCCAAAAGGGATTTGATATTGTATTAGCCAGAAGATACGAGCGCAAAGACTCATTATACAAAAAGACCGTTTCAAAGTTATTTTACAAAACATTATCCTATTTAACAGGAACAAAACAAGATGCAACTGTAGCAAATTTTGGAATATATTCTAGGCAAGTAATTAATGAAGTTGTAAAGTTAGAAGAGAAAATTAAATATTTTCCAACCATGGTAAAATGGGTAGGATTTTCAACTACTTATGTCAATGTAGAGCACGCATCTAGATCCGAAGGAAAATCTAATTATAATTTAAAAAAACTACTCAACCTAGCTTTAGATATTATATTAGCTTATTCAGATAAGCCATTGCGATTGATTATTAAATTTGGATTATCAATTGCATTAATTTCCTTTTTAATGGTAATTTATGTATTGTTTGAAAAATTTACAGGAAAAGTCTCTGTAAGCGGTTATGCAAGTTTAATTATTAGTATTTGGTTTTTGAGTGGTTGTTTATTAACAACTTTAGGAGTTGTTGGATTGTATATTGGGAAAATATTTGAAGGTGTAAAAAACAGACCTAGTTATATTATTGAAAAATCAACAAATGAATAGTATTGCTTTATTTATAATGGGTAAAAAAGGTTTAGCTTGTTTAGAAACAATGTTAAATTGCATTTCTGTTGAATTAAAATTTGTTATTTACGCTACTGATAAAAATGTTGAAAAAGATTATGCTGATGAAATTATCGCATTATGTAATAAGCACAATATTTTGTGTTACAACAGAAATTCTTTCGACGAAACATTATTAAATTCAGTTTCCTACTATATTGCTATTTCTTGGAGGTGGTTAATTAAATCAGATTTAGAAAAACTAATAGTATTTCATGATTCAATTTTACCTAAATATAGAGGGTTTAATCCATTAGTAACCGCATTAATTAATGGAGATGAAGAAATTGGAGTTACCGCTATTTTTGCGAATAAAGAATTTGATAATGGCGCTATTTTAGGCACAGAAAAAACACCTATTTCATATCCAATAAAAATTAGCGAAGCGATTGATATTATTAGTGTTTGTTATCAAGATTTAGTAATGAAAATTGGTAAAGAAATAGCAAGCAATACTTTAGTTGCAACACCACAAGATGAAAATCAAGCCACTTTTAGTTTATGGAGAGATGAAGAAGATTATTATATAGATTGGAGTTTAGATGCTCTAGTTTTAGAGAGAACTATTAATGCTTTAGGATTTCCATATGGAGGTGCCAGATCTAAAATGGATGATAAAATTATTATTTTAGATGAAGTTAAAGCGTTAAACGATGTTAAAATTGAAAATAGAACATCAGGAAAAATATTATTTTTAGACAATAATCAACCTACAATAGTATGCGGTAATGGGCTAATTAAAATAGAAAAAGCACATTATTTAGAAAATGGAGAAGAAGTAAATTTTAAAAAATTTAGAACTAGATTAAAATGAAAATACCGTTTAACAAACCTTATTTAACAGGTAAAGAAACACAGTATATAGAAGAAGCTGTTAAGTCTGGAAAAATATCTGGAAATGGTATTTTTACACAAAAATGCCAACAGTTTTTCGAGTCGAATTATGGTTTTAAAAAATCATTATTAACCACTTCATGCACAGACGCGCTTGAAATGGCAGCTATTTTAATTAATATTAAAGAAGGAGACGAGGTAATTATGCCTTCTTATACATTTGTATCAACTGCTAACGCTTTTGTGCTTAGAGGAGCAAAAATAGTATTTGCAGATAGTATGCAAAATCATCCAAATATGGATGCTTCTAAAATCGAATCTTTAATTACTTCTAAAACAAAAGCAATTGTTCCTGTTCATTATGCCGGCGTAGCTTGTGATATGGATTTGATTATGGAGTTAGCAAATAAATATAATTTATTTGTAGTAGAAGACGCTGCTCAAGCCATTGATAGTTATTACACTGGAAAAGATGGTATAAAAAAAGCATTAGGGTCTATAGGCCATTTAGCTGCCTTTTCATTTCATGAAACAAAAAATATTATTTCTGGCGAAGGAGGAATGTTAGCTATCAACGATGATCAATTTATAAACAGAGCCGAAATTATTTGGGAAAAAGGAACCAACCGATCTTCTTTTTTTAGAGGCGAAGTAGATAAATATGGTTGGGTAGATATTGGGAGTTCATTTTTACCATCAGAAATTGTTGCGGCATTTTTATGGGCACAATTAGAAAATCTAGAGAGCATTCAAAATACCAGAAAATCACATTGGGAAAGCTATAATTTAAAATTAGATGATTGGGCAAAAAAACACGAAATCAGATTACCTCAATTGCCTAGTTATGCAACAAATAATGCCCATATGTTTTATTTGGTATGTAAAAATTTAGAGCAAAGAACAGCATTAATTAATCATTTAAAACAAAATGATATTTTAGCGGTTTTTCATTATATAAGTTTGCATAAAAGTCCATTTTACGAGAATAAGCATGATGGTAGAGTGTTGCCAGAAACAGATAATTTTACAGATACTTTGGTACGATTACCTTTGTTTTATGAACTTGATGTACAAACGGTTATTAATATTATAAACGAAATCTAAATGAAAAATCTAAATAAAGAAATATTTAAAGATGAATATAAAATAAATAACGGAAAATATATCTTTATTCCTGTTCAAGAAGAAATTGTAACAGACTTTCTGGATAAGATAAAATATAAACTAAAAAAATTCAACAAGATTTATAGTGCTTTGATTGAAGTTGTTAGCCCCGTTTATCCTCAGCCTTTTTTTGATGCAAGAAAAATTATACGTAATGAAATAAAGGGAAAAAACGTTGTTGCTTTAAATCTTGGTAGTGGTAACTCTGATTTTGGAAATGATTTAATAAATGTTGATTTATTACCATATCAAAATGTAGATGTAATTTGTGATATTGAAAACATCCCTTTTAAAGATAATTCTGTTGATTACATAATAAACATAGCGGTTTTAGAACACGTTCCAAATCCTCAAAAAGTAATTTCTGAGATTCACAGAATTTTAAAACCGACTGGAAAAATTTATTGTTTTATACCATTTATGCAACCCTTTCACGCATCTCCATATGATTTTCAAAGGTTCACATATGAAGGAATGAAACATCAATTTAAAGATTTTAATATTATAAAAATCAAATCAATAGGACCAACATCTGGAATGTTGTGGGTGGTTCAAGAATGGTTTGCGTTAGTTTTTTCTTTTGGGATAAAACCTTTGCATACTTTTTTATATTTATTTTTTATGTTGATTACTTTTCCAATAAAGTTTTTAGATATTCTATTACAATTTTATCCAATGAGTAAAAACATGGCCACAGGATTTAGCGTTTGGGCTGAAAAAAAATATAACCAATAAGTTAAAACAATTTTAAATATTTAAGATTTACAAAATGATAACCATAAAAAAAACGATTAATTTATTAATAGAAAATAAAGCTTTGACGGTAATTTTATTATTAGCTATAATTTTAAGGTTATTTAGAATAGATTATCAAAGTTTATGGATGGATGAAATTTATACACTAAATGTAGCCAATCCTGATCATTCTTTTTTGCAAATTATTTCTGAAGTAAACTTGAGAGAAAGTTATCCTTATTTGTATTTCTATATAATGAATGCTTTGTTTATTTTATTTGGCGACACTTCAATTGTGGTTAGAATACCATCTGTAATTTTTGGAGTTTTAGCCATTTGGATGATTTACAGAATTGGTAAGGAACTTTATTCAAAAAATGCAGGTTTAATCGCAGCAATTTTATTAACATTAAACCAATATGTTATTTATCATTCTCAAGACGGTAGAGCTTATACATTTTATTTATTTGGCTTGTTATTATCGTATTATTATTTTATTAAATTTATAAAAGAAGATAGTAGAAAAAACATGTACTTGTATGCAATAAGTGCTGGATTTCTATTGAATACAAATTTTTTTAGTGTTTTAAATGTTTTGTCTCAAGGATTTTTTATGGTTTTTGTTTTAATGACTTTAGATAAAAGCAATCAAAAAGCATATTTTAAAAAAATGTTGGTTATTGTAGGAATTGTGTTTTTATTTTTTATTCCAAATGCTTACAAGTTTTATCTATTAACTAAGTTAAAAGTTCCTTGGATTCCGCAAGCTTCAAATGAAGCATTAATAGATATTTTAAAAGAAATTATAGGTAGTTCTATTTATTTGATTTTTATATTTTCAATTCTTTTTACTTTTTTTATAATAAAAGTATTCAGTCAAAAACAATTAAAAAACGTAAAAGATTTTTTATCAGACAAACTTATATTTAGTTATCTAATAATATTTTCATGGATTACATTCGTATTATTGGTGATAATTGTAAAATCTTATACAGGCTCTTCTATATATCTTTCAAGATATTTTATAAGTGTTGTACCTCCGTTTTTATTAGCTATTTCTATTGCTTTTGTTCAAATGAAAAATCTTATGGTAAGATATTCATTTCTATCTCTATTATTATTTTTTCTAATTTTTGATTTAGTAGTTGTAAAAAGATACTATAGTACTCCTCTTAAGGCCCAGTTTAGAGAAGCTTCAGATATGGTTAAGTTCTATAATCCAAATAAAGACAAGGTATATACAAGTTTAAAATATTGGTATAGTTATTTTTTTAATAAACATGGTCAAAAGGTTGAAGTAGTAGATATGCCAAATTTAACTGTTTTAGTAAAAGAAATGCAATCGAATCCAGCATTACTTGAATCATTTTGGATTGTAGATGGCTATCAAGATGTTGTTAAATTATCAGATGAAGATCAGCAGTTTTTAGACACCCATTTTAGATTACAAGAAACGTATGATGGTTTAGGTGCAATTGCAAGACATTACATAAAAAAATAAATGAAAGTATTAGTTGGTCATACCGGTTTTGTAGGTTCTAATTTATTAGAAAGCACTTCTTTTGATTTTTGTTTTAACTCTAAAAACATAAATGAATCCTTTGGACTCAATCCAGATATATTAGTTTATTCTGGAGTTAGAGCTGAAAAATTTCTTGCCAACAAAGAACCAGAAAAAGACTTCGAAATCATTTTGGAGGCTATTGATAACATAAAAAAAATTAATCCAAAGCAAATTGTTTTAATTTCTACAGTTGATGTATATCCTAATCCTGTTGCGGTTGATGAAAACACTGAAATTGATTTAGACACAGTGCAACCTTACGGAAAAAACAGATTGTATTTAGAAAATTGGGTCGCTTCAAATTTTGATGATTATTTGATTGTTAGACTTCCGGGTTTATTTGGTAAAAACATTAAAAAGAATTTTATTTTCGATTTAATTTCGGTTATTCCTTCTATGTTAAACGAAGCAAAATATCAAGAATTAGCTTCAAACAATTGGATTGTAAACAACTATACTTTACAAGAAAACGGGTTTTATAAATTGAATAATGTTGATGATTCGGATAGAAAAATTTTAAAACAACAGTTTTTAAATGTAGGTTTTTCGGCTCTAAATTTTACAGATAGTAGAGGAAGTTTCCAATTTTATAACTTAAAAAATCTTTGGAACGATATTCAAATTGCACAAAAAAGCGGTGTAAAAAAGCTAAACTTAGCTACAGAACCTATAGAGATAAATGAAATTTACAAAGCGGTTTATGAAAAAGATTTCGTTAACGAATTAAATAATCCAGTTCCGAATTACGATTTTTATACCATTCATGGACAATTATTTCAAAATAAAGGAAATTATATTACAAACAAACAAGAGGTTTTACAAGATATTGTTAACTTCATCAAAAGTCAACAATAATGAAAGTAACTATTTCAAATATTGCTTGGCAACCTGAATATGATGCTGAAATGTATGCTTTTTTGAAAGAAAAAAAGTGTACCGGAATTGAAATTGCTCCAACCCGAATTTTCCCAGAAAAACCATATTCAGATTTGAAGAAAGTGGCAAATTTTAGAGAGGAAATTAAATCGAATTATGGATTAAAAGTAGTTTCAATGCAATCGATTTGTTTTGGTAGAAACGAAGCTATATTTTCATCAGAAGAAGAACGAAATTCTTTATTATCATATATCAAACAATCTATCGATTTTGCATCAGAATTAGGTTGTAATAATTTAGTTTTTGGTTCCCCAAAGAATAGAAATATTAATCCAAATCAAGAAGAAATTGCAATTGAATATTTTTCAGAAATAGGAAATTATGCCTCGGATAAAAACACTGTTTTTGCTTTCGAACCCAACCCGGTTATTTATGGAACAAATTTTATAAATACCACAATTCAAGCATTAGATTTTGTTAAAGCTTGTAATGTAGAAGGTTTAAAGGTAAATTTTGATTTAGGAACGGTAATTTATAACGAAGAAAATTTAACTATTTTAGAAAATAATTTAAAATGGATTAATCATATACATATCAGCGAACCTTATTTAGAAGTAATTCAACAACGTTCGCTTCATAAAGAATTGGCTTCTATTTTAAGAAAAGAAAAATATGCAAAATACATTTCAATAGAAATGAAAGGTGGAAGTGAACTAGAAAAAATTAAAGATATCATTCAATATACTCAAGATGTTTTCAAAAACTAACGAAGCAATTTATGGCGTGCCCAAGTTTCTTTCTACTGAAATCGAAGAAAGAAAAACCAAGTATTGTTTGTGTATTCCCATCATAAATGAAGGAGAACGCATTCATAAACAATTGCAAAGAGCACAACAAAATGGCATTGACAAATTAGTTGATATTATTATTTGTGATGGCGATTCTACCGATGGTTCCACAGAAATTAACCAATTAAAAACATTTGGGGTTAACACACTCTTGACAAAAAAAGATTCTGGAAAACAAGGAGCTCAATTAAGAATGGGTTTTTGGTTTGCTTTAGAAAGAGGTTACGAAGGAATTATAACCATTGATGGAAATAATAAAGACAGTATTGAATCAGTTCCATTATTTATTGAAAAGCTAGAACAAGATTTTGATTTCGTTCAAGGTTCCAGATATGTAAAAGGCGGTAAAGCGATAAATACGCCAAAAATTAGACATTTTGCGGTAAAATTTATTCATTCGCCATTAATTTCTTTAACAGCAAGACATCGTTTTACAGATTCAACAAATGCCTACCGATGTTATTCTAAAAAGTATTTAACGCATCCAAAAGTGCAACTTTTTAGACCTATTTTTACAACCTATGAATTACTTGCTTTTTTATCTGTTAGAGCATCGCAATTAGGATTAAAAGTTGGCGAAGTTCCGGTTGAACGTAAATATCCTGAAAGTGGAAAAGTTCCTACTAAAATAAGTTTTTTTAAAGGAAATTTCAACTTAATAAAAATATTAGTTAATAATTTATTTGGGAAATATAACCCGTAAAGCAATTCAAATATGTTAAAGAACAAGTTAATTCCTTTTATTAAAAACCTTTTTCAAACCAATGAAAAAGCAACAAAATCATATTGGGCATTGAGTATCTTTTTTGCAATTGCAATTGCAGCTCCTCTATTTAATATTTTATTTGAATTTAAGCCAGGAGTTAAAGATTTTTCTGATCATATTATTTCAAATGCTTCATTGTATGGATTGGATGTTTCTAAAAGAGTTTCTTTATTTTACAGAGCATTAATGATAATAATAATATCAACATTTACTTTTTTTGCATTTGTAAATAAATTAACAAATAAGGCTTCTGAGGCTAATGAAGATATTTTAAAGGCAATTTATTCCATTTCAATTATTGGAATTTTCTCCGTATTATCGGGTTTTTTAGTTATTAATATTGATTTCTCGAGCTATTTTTTATTGCTATTAGCTATTTTATTAATAACAGAAATTAAATTTAAAAAATTAAATCAAAATGTAAATCTAACGGTTTGGCCACTTTTAGTTGCTATTCCATCGGCACTTTTATTTTTTACGTATTTTAAAAAAAATAATTTCTTTGAATGGATAAAACCGGAAGTTTCTATAAAAACTCACGTATTAACAATTGAGCCTTTTTTATTGGCTTTCTTATTCTTTTTAATTCCTTTTCTTTTTCTTTTTTATTTTGTTGCTTTTAGAAATAAAGCCAATCCTAATGCGTTATTTAAAGCTTCAATTGTATTAGTAAGCGTTCCAATTGTATTATCTCTTTTACTAGAACTTAGTAATGTTGTTAATTTAAGGTTTGGATATATTTTTAATTCACCCCTTTTGCTTTTTACATTTTTACTTTTAGCCTCTTTTGTTATTTTTTATTTTTTACTTAAGAAGTATAAAAACACAACTTTTACAAAAGCATATTTTGAATCTTATTTTTTATCCATTTTATTAATTGGATTACTAGTAATTTTAGCTCAACCATGGCGAATGATTAGCCCTGAAAATGAGTTTTTTGAAACGGCAAATCACGGTTTATCTATTGATCATTTTTTTAGATATGGTAGCATTCCAATAATTGAAAACTTTGATGCTCACATGTTGCATTATCAGTTTTTCGCTTTCATTTATGGTTTTGTTAATGGTTATGAGCCAGCTGCAACGATGTTGTATGCTAATTATTTTTATGTAATTGAAGTTTTAGTTTTGTTTTTTGTTTTCAGAAAGGTTTTTGGAAAATTAAATAGTTTTCTTCTAGTACTTTGTTTACCAATTTTAACCGTAGTTTTAAATGAATTTACGTTTTCAGGATTGTTCATTTTAATGCTTTTGAAATTGATTAATAACAAGTCCACAAAGAATTTTTATTATTTCTGGATTGTCGCAGTCTTTTTATGTTTATACAAATTAGACATCGGATATGCAGCAATTTTATCCGGATTACTAACTTACGTAGTTCTAGAATATGTGATTTATAATAAAATTACAATTAAACCTTTAGTTAAATCAGGTGCTATTGTAGGTGGAGTATTTTTATTTATCTTTTGTTCGATTTGTTTATTAAAAGGCATAAATCCCATTTTTAGATTGCAAGAGTTTTTACTTGCAGCAAAATCTGATCAAAACTGGGGTGTTACTAGAATGGGAAATATGAACCATTTTCTGTTTAGAATTGCGTATTATATTGTTCCTGTAATAACTATTATTACTTTTATTTCAGTAATTATAAAATATGTTTTTAATAAAGATAAGCAGCTAGAGTTTTTTAAAAACAAGCAACATTTGAGTGCTTTTGCTTTTTTTATATTTTTCGTCCTTTTCTTCTTTTTTAATGCTCAGAGAGGAATTGTTAGACATAATTTCGAATATGACAATATTAAAAAAATTATTAGCACAGTTCCCTTTGCATTGATGATGTTGATGTTTGTTATCAATAAAAAAAATCAATTGATAAGTGCATTAACAATTTTGTTGTTTTCTTTTTTAATCTTAAACGCTTCAAAGCCAGACTTTAAAAACAAACACACCACATTGTTTAGAGAAGCAATTAACTCATATTCATTTCATGAGAAATTTTTAGAAGCTCAACGTTTTGATAACACAAGAGTTAGGGAAGCTTTTGATCAAAGTGAAATTAAAATGTTTAAAAAGTTATTAGATGTCGTTTTGCTACCTGAAGAAACCTATTACGACTTTTCTTCCAAAAACTTTTATCATGCATTAACAGGCAGAAAAAACCCTTCTTATGTTAATCAGACTCCTTTAATGATAAACGGAGATAAGGCACAAGACATTGAAATTAAAAAAATTAAAGAGGCGAATATTCCTATTATTTTAATGCCAATAAAAGGGATAATTTGGCATGCTATTGATGAGGTATATACCGATTTTAAATACTATAAAATGAGCGAGTATATCTATAATAACTATACTCCATTATATAGATTACCAACTTTTGATGTTTATGTTCTTAAAGGAAAAGAAAAAGAATATTTATCTAAAATTAAAGCAGCTGGGTTTTTAGAAAACAAAACAAATTTTACAGATTTCACTTTTTTCAACACCAATGCAATTTCAAAAAACAACATTCAAGTTGTTACAAATCCTGATAAGAGTATAACAATTAATACTGTTGGAGCAAGTCCTAATTTTATAGGATTATTAGATTATTTAAAAAAACAGAATCAAATTAAGGAATCTAATTTACCTTGTAAACTTGGGTTTTCTTTACAATCATTTTCTCAAGGAAATATAAAAATCTATTACAAATTAACTCCTGAAGAATCGTTTTCTGAGAATTTCGTAAAAGAGTTTCCTATAACAAATTTAGAAAACACAGAAATTAATTTAGAGCTGCCAAAAACACCAATAGAAATTATGGTAGCAGTTAACACTTCTGGCATTGTTTTAAAGGAATTTAGCATCACAAATGGCTCACAATCCGAAATTAAATCGCCTGAAAAAATTGATTATTTTATAGGTTTTGTGCCTAAATTGTGGGCAGAAGAATCAGAAGAAATTGCTTTTGAAAAGGTAGATTCGTTAAAAGAAATTGCCGAAGAAACAACAGCAAGTATTAGTGTAAATAAATTAAATTCATATTCTCAAGGTTGTTATGCATATTTAGAATTAGATTCGGAAAGCGATTCAAATGGAACAATAGAAATAATTTCAAATGACAATGTTAAAGCAAGTTATGCATTTAGTATAGTTCCAGGAAAACACAGCTACGCAATACGAATAAGTAATAGTTATTATTGGTGGAATAGTTCTACTTTAAAAATTAATTTTAGAGCAGAAAAAGTAATGAAAATTTCTAAATACTCACTTATTTTATCTGATGGCTCTCAACAAGAAATGTTTAAAGGAAACGGAATTACTTTAACAAATTTAAATGATGAAAACTGGATTAATGGTTGTAGCTTGCAATACAATATGATATTGTTTGATTATTCGCCTAAAAAAGAAAAAATATTAAAAGAGTTTAAAAAAATAAAACTTTCTAATGGTAGTGTTTTAAACATTACAGGTTTTTATGTTTCTGGTAACTATATTAATGTAACAATTAGCGAAAAGGTTTCAGACTTTGTTTCATTAATTGGATATCCAAATCATATAGAATTCATTAAATAAGATATGCAACAGTTTGATAAAATAATAATTGGTGCTGGTTTGTACGGACTTTATGCGGCTCTTTTTTGTGCAAAAAGAGGAGAGAATGTACTTGTTTTAGAACATGATCCAGAAGCATTCTCTAGAGCAACTTATATCAATCAAGCTCGTGTTCATATGGGATACCATTACCCTAGATCCTACACAACAGCAAAAAAATCTGCCGATTATTACGATAGATTTATTGAAGACTATAATTTTTGCATTCACAACAGTTTTGATAAAATTTATGCTATTTCTAAGAATTTTTCTTGGACAAATGCAGTTCAATTTAAAAAATTTTGTGCAGATACAGATATTCTATGTAAACCTATCAATATTGATGAATTTTTTAAAGAAGAATTTTGTGAAGGCGCTTATTTGTCAAAGGAATGTACTTACGATGCTTTGGTTTTAAAAAAGTACTTTTTAGATGAAATTAGCAAGTTTCAAAATGTTGAAATACAATACAATACATATATAACACAAGTAGAAAAAAGTTCTGATTTATATAGCTTAAAAACGAATCAAGATTCGGAATATCAATCAAATTTTATTCTAAACACAACGTATGCTTCAGTAAATCAAATACTAAAGTTATTTAAAGAAGAGCCTTTAAAAATTAAATATGAACTTTGCGAAGTAATTCTTTGTAAGGTTAGCGATAATTTAAAAAACGTAGGAGTTACAATGATGGATGGTCCGTTTTTTTCATTAATGCCTTTTGGACAAACCGGATATCATTCGTTAACTGCAGTAAATTACACACCACATAAAACATGTTATTCTGTTTTTCCTGAATTTGATTGTCAAAAGAAAAGTAACAACAATTGTAGTAGTAATAAATTAGGAAATTGTAATACTTGTGTAGCAAAACCAAAAACATCTTGGCCATATATGTTAGCTCTGGCAAAAAAATACTTAAATGATGATATAAAAATAGAATATGTTGAATCTTTATATTCAATTAAACCTATTTTGCAAGAATCTGAAATAGACGATTCAAGACCAACGGTTATAAAAGAGTTCTCAAAAAATCCTAAATTAGTATCAGTTTTGTCAGGAAAAATTAATACGGTTTATGATTTAGACCTTATTTTATCTAATAAAGAATAAAATGAAAGAAAAAAAATTAATCTCTGTAATCCTTTATTTATATAATAATGAAAACAGCATTCTCGATTTTTTATCTCAAATTACAAAGCAGGCAGATTTGCTGTTTGAACAATTTGAGGTAATAATTGTAAACGATTGTTCTACCGATAATTCTGTTAAAAAAATAAAATCGGCAGAATTTTTAAAATCTTTTCAAGTTTCTATCATTCAAATGAGTTTTCACCAAGGTGTTGAACTTTCTATGAATGCCGGATTAGATTTGTCAACCGGTGATTTTGTGTATGAATTTGATAGTGTAGTAGTTGATTTTGATATTAATTTAATTGAAAGTTCCTATCGAAAAATACTAGAAGGTTACGACATTGTTACTGTTTCTCCAAAAGAAAACGATAAAATATCGTCAAAACTATTTTATAAAACCTATAACTTTTTTTCAAAATCAAATCATAAACTAAGAACCGATAGGTTTAGAATTTTGTCTAGGAGAGCAATAAACAGAGCTTTTTCGATTAGCGCTACAATACCATACCGCAAGGCAATGTACATTAATAGTGGGTTGAAAATTTTTAATATAGAATTTGAAAAAATAAAATCCACAAAATTATATGGTGAAAAACAATACTTAAGAAACAAAACAGCTATAGATGCTTTAATAATTTATACCAATTTAGCTTTTAGACTTTCAGTTTCTATTTCGTTACTTTTATTATTAAGTACTTTAAGTATTATTATATATACAGTTTTTATCTATTTTGGAGAAGACAAACCTATTGAAGGATGGACAACAATTATGCTTTTAGTATCAGGAAGTTTCTCAGGCCTTTTCTTGTTAATAGCCTTTATTATCAAGTATTTATCATTAATATTAGAGTTAGTATTTAAGAAAAAATCATATATCCAAGAAAATATTGAAAAAATATAATTTGTTTACTTTTTTTTTATAGTTTTGCATGGTAAAAAAATGAAAATATAATGAAAACAAAAGTTTTAATTGGGTTATTTGCTCTGTCACTAGTTTTTTCTTGTAAGCAAAAAAGCGAAGTAGAAGAAAATGCGACAAAAACCGAAAATAGTGAAGTTGCTTCACCTGAGTTAACTACAATTCAATTAGCTAATTATTCAGATGATAATTGGAAAAACGGTGT
Organism: Flavobacterium sp. LMO6; assembly: GCF_009495795.1. Lineage (NCBI taxonomy): Bacteria > Pseudomonadati > Bacteroidota > Flavobacteriia > Flavobacteriales > Flavobacteriaceae > Flavobacterium > Flavobacterium sp. LMO6. The sequence goes on from NZ_WIBH01000001.1 coordinate 206,020, forward strand.
TGGATTAACGTTTAATATGTTATTGGTAGATTACTCAAAAGAAAAATTTGAACTAATTTCTAAAGGAACAGAATTAAATTTACCTAGCGGTGAAAAAGTACCTTATATTGGATACGAAACTCAGGATAATTACATTCATATTATGTTAGCAGATAAGCCAACTGCTTTTCAGTCAGCTATTGAATATCCAAATGAAATTACTATTAAGTAATTATTCAAAAAATTAAAAATAAAAAATCCGATTATTCAATCGGATTTTTTATTTTTATATAAATTACTAAGTCTATGAAGCTTTTTAAAATGTTTATAACGTTATTTTCACTTGTTGTTTTACTAAGTTGTGAAAAAAACGAGAATACAAATTCATTAAAAATGGATTTAGATGTTGTTATTAGAGAAACAGATTCAATACAAATCTATTACACACAAAATACTTCGGTTCAATTTAAAGAAAAGCAATCTTTTTGGAAAAAAGTTTCAGGAAGTAAAAAAAATCAAACAATTTCAATAGTATTTCCAGACTCTATTCATCCCAAACAACTTAGAATCGATTTTGGTCGAAATATAAAGCAATCAGAAATTATCTTAAATGAAATTATTTTCTCTTATAAAAAGAAAAGTTTTTCTGCAAAAGGAGAAGAAATTTATCATTTATTCAGAGTAGATGAATCAAATACTTTAATAGATAAGTTAATTGGTAGTTTAAAAAGAAAAGACGAAAATCAATTAGTTGGTCCCTCTTTATACCCTAAAGGCGATAAACTCAATAAACAATTAAATCAATTGTATTCTGAAAAGTAAATGCTAAAATTACTTAAAAAAATACTACTTCATCAGCAATTCCATAAACTAAGTGTATATGGTTTTGGGCAACTATTCAATTTGGTTACACCATTATTGGTGGTTCCTTATATTGTATCGGTTTGTGGTGAAGAAAATTTTGGAAAGACTGCCGTTGGAATGGCAATTGCCTTTTTTTTAATAGTATTTGTCGACTTTGGCTCAGATATAATTGGCGTAAGAGAAGTAGCTATAAATAGAGATAATCCAGTAATTTTAAACAAAATTTTCACTACAACATATGTTGTAAAAGCTATTATTTTGTTTTTTGTTTTACTTATTATTAGCATAGTTTTTGTTTCTTTTCCCTTTTTTAAAACAGAGAAAACCATGTTTTTTCTTGGGTTATCAGTTTTAATAGGTCAATTTATAAATCCAACATGGTTTTTACAAGGAATTGAAAATGTAAAGTGGATAACTATATTAAATGTAATTTCAAAAATTATTTATTTACTCGGAATCTTTTTAACCATAAAAAATGAGTCAGATTATATTTATGTAAATTTATGGTGGGGATTAGGAATGATAATTTCTAATGCATTTGTATTTCTTTGGATAATAAAAAAACATCAATTTTCTTTTATAGGAATTAATAAAGAAGAAGTTTACAAACATATTATTAATGATTTTTCAATGTTCTCTTCCCAAATTTTCCTTTCATTACAACTTTATGCTCCAGTAGTATTAATTAGTTATTTTGGGAGTAATTTAATGGCAGGGCAATATAGAATTGTAGAACAAATTATTGTAGTTTTTAAAACTTATATCTTTTTGTTTTTCAACTTTGTTTTCCCAAAAATTTGTTACCTAATTGAAATAGATTACAAAAGAGGAATTAAAAATTGGATTATTTATAATAGCACAAATTTTGTTTTTGTCTTAGTTGGAATGCTTTTTTTCCATCTTTATTCTTATGAAATAGTTTCTTATTTTAATCCAACCAATCGTTATGTTTTAAGTAATTTGCTCGAAGTGGCAGTTTTTATTCCTTTAATTTTAGCCCTATCTATTCCTTTAAAACAGTTAATTTTAGCCTTTAATTATAAAATATTTTATGTTAGATTAACATCGGTTATGGTAATTATTAATTTATTAGCTATTGTTTTTTTATTGCCAAAATTTAAAGTTTACGGCGTATTTTATTCTTTAATTGCAACGGATTTAATAGTTATTATTTTTTATATTTACCAACTAAAGAAAAACAAAAACTTTCATGATTAAGTTATTATTTCAAAAATTACTTAACAAAGCCGGAAAAAATTATACAATAGACCCTTTAATTCCTTCCAATTTACTTGTTTCTAACTTGCTACAACGTTTAATTATGATGAGCAGAGGTTATTTTTGGTTGTATAGAAAAATTTTTTTAGGAAAAGGAAGTCATATAAGTAATAAAAGAAATATTGCTTTTGGGAATAACATTACTATTGAAAACTATGTAAATATTGATGGTTTTGCGAAAAACAAATTAATTTTTGGTAATAATGTTAAAATTGGAGCCTACTCTTGGATTTCTTGTACAAGTCATATGTCAAAATATGGTGAAGGAATTTCTATAGGAAATAATTCAGCTTTTGGAAGATATACAGAATTTGGTGCTGCTGGAGGAATTCAAATAGGAAATGATGTAATTGCAGGATCTTATATAAGTTTTCATTCGGAAAACCATAATTTTGGAGATTTATCTAAGTTGATTAGAGAACAAGGAGTAACTTCAAAAGGTATTAAAGTAGGAAATAATGTTTGGATTGGAGCAAAAGTTACTTTTTTAGATGGATCAGAAATCGGTGATAATTGTGTAGTAGCAGCAGGAGCAGTTGTAAATGGAGTTTTTCCAGATAATGTTGTTATTGGTGGTGTTCCAGCAAAAATAATTAAAACTATTGCATAATGAAGTTAACTCTTAATAAAGCTTTTTATTATCAAATATTCTTCACTTTTTGTGTTATTATTCCCTTTTTTAATAATTACGAAATTTCGTTTATTACTTGGTTAATAGCTTTAGGATTAACAATTAAGAAATCTTATTCTGTTCCTTTTATTCGTTATGTTTCTTATTTCATTTTTATTTTCATTGCAGCATTAATAGTTGGTTTTTTTTATCAGTATAGGCTTTATTTTGTAATTAGAGATATTACATATTTATTAAAACCAATTTTGGGTCTTATTATAGGCTATCAATTTTTTAGTAGTCAAATTAAAAACCCATTTAAGTTTTTATTGTATTCAGGATTAGCTATGGCAATTATCCATCTTTGCTTAGTTGGTTACGGAATTTTATTTCAAGGCGCTAAAAGTGTTGCTAGTATTAGAGAATACGGAGGTTATTTCAATGATTATGAAATATATGCTTTTATTATTTTATTGTTTCATAAAAAATTTCAAATAGAAATATTACCAAAAAACTATAAACTTTTCTTAGTTATTATGGGTTTTTCTACTTTTTTCTATTTAGCCAGAACTAATTTTATACAATTTGTTATTTTATTTATGGCAATGAAGGGTTGGTTAATTTTAAATAAAAAATCTTTTATCATTTTGGGATCGCTTTTTTTAGTATCAGTATTGTCGTATTCTGCAATATATATATACAATCCCAAAAGAAATGGCGATAGTGTTAATGAATTCTTGTACAAAATAAAATTAATCCCACTAGAAGCATTTGCCACAAAAATAAATAGAGGAGATTGGAAAGATTTTCATGATCATTATCGTTCTTATGAAAATGTAAGAACCATTGAACAATTGTATTACAATAATTCGTACTTATTTGGAGAGGGTATTGGTTCTCAAGTAGATTTAAAACAAAAAGTTCGTTTGGGAGACATGGATTTAAGACATATTTCAATTTTACATAATGGATATATGACAATTTTCCTTAAAGCAGGAATTCCAGGACTTTTATTACTCTTTGGCTCCATATTTTATTTCTTTAAAAAACGCCCTTATATTAATGAATTAGATAATAATATAAATTTACTTTTTTTAGGAACAGGTTTGTTTCTTATAGTTTCCTATTGGGTTTTTATGGGTTATTATAATTTGTTAGATTCTAAAACATTACTCATAGGATTTTTATTTGCTTATAAAAATCAGCTTATAAAAAAATCTTTTTAATGAAAAATATTCTTTTCATACATCAGTCTGCCGAATTATATGGCTCCGATAAAACGTTGTTGTTATTATTAAAAAATTTAGATAAAAAAGAGTTTAATCCTGTTGTAATATTACCTTTTGACGGACCTTTAAAAGAAGCTTTAGAAAAAGAAAATATAGAAGTAATAATTGCACCAGTTCTAAAATTGTATAGAAAACTATTTACTCCAAAAAATATTTTAAATTTTTTTAAAGAAATAGAATTAGCTTTTAAAATCGTAAACGAATTAAACAAAAAATATCAATTTAGTTTAATTTATTCTAATACATTAGCTGTTTTACTTGGAATAATGTTTGCCCGAAAGCACAATATAAAACATTTATGGCATGTGCATGAAATAATTGAAAAACCAAAAGTATTTAAAAATGGATTTATTAAATTATTGGCTTTAAAGTGTAATAGTTTTATTGTTTACAATTCTAAAGCAACACAACTTTTTTGGGAAACTAATAAAAAGATTTCAAAAAAAGGGACAGTAATTTGGAATGGAATAGAAACAAATTTACCTCAAATTAGCGCTGCAGAAGTTTCTGAAATTAGAACCAACAAGTTTTTAGCAAATTCAAATCAAATAGTAATTGCATTAGTTGGAAGAATTAGCAGATGGAAAGGCCAAATGATTTTATTAGAAGCCTTTAATAAAATGGTTTCAAAAACAGAAAATATAAAATTAATATTTGTTGGTGCCCCTCCACCAAATCAAGAAAATTTTCAAGAAGATTTAGAAGAAAAGATAGCTTTATATCATTTGGAAGATAAAGTTTTGATAATTCCTTTTCAAAATGAAATTCATAAAATATGGCAGGCAATCGATATAGCTGTAGTGCCTTCTACAGAGCCAGAACCTTTTGGAATGGTTGCAATTGAAGCAATGTTGGCTCAAAAGCCTGTTGTAGCTTCAAACCATGGAGGTTTAACCGAAATAGTTGTAAATAACGAAACAGGATTCTTAATAACACCAAATAACGAACAAGAACTAGTAATTGCATTAGAGAAACTAATTCATAGTGAACTAATAAGAAAACAAATGGGCGAAAAGGGTTATACAAGGGTTATAAATGAATTTTCAGTTGCACATTATGTCGATTCATTTGAAAAATTCTTCCATAACTATTGTTAATAAACCACTAGTAGTCTTTCGTTAACTTTCTTTTAAAAATAGTTCTAAAATAGTTACATTTGAAAAAATATTACATTTTTAATGAAGATTGCTATATTAGGAACACGCGGAGTACCCAATTATTACGGAGGTTTTGAACAATTTGCTGAATTTTTTTCTGTTTATCTAGCCGAAAGAGGTCACGAAGTTTATTGTTATAACTCACATAACCATCCCTATCAAGAAAAAACATTTCATGGTGTGCATATTTTACACCAACATGATCCAGAATATAAATATGGAACTTTTGGACAGTTCATTTATGATTACAATTGTATTATGGATGCTCGTAAAAGAGATTTCGATATTATTTTACAATTAGGGTATACAAGCAATTCTATTTGGTTCTTTTTAATGCCAAAAAAAGCAATCAATATCATTAACATGGATGGTTTAGAGTGGAAACGTTCTAAATATTCATGGCCAATTCAACAGTTTTTAAAAGTAGCCGAATGGTTAGCCGCAAGATCTGGAGATTACTTAGTGGCAGATTCATTAGGAATTCAAACATTTTTAAAAGAAAAATATAAAAAAGAATCAACTTATATTGCTTATGGAGCTCATTTATTTGATTCTCCAAATGAAAGTATTTTGCAACAATACCAAGTAGAGGAAGGCAATTATAACATGGTTATGGCTCGTTTTGAACCTGAAAACAATTTAGATATGGTTTTAGAAGGGGTAGCTTTAAATAAAGAAGACAAAACACCTATTTTGGTTATTGGAAAGCATGAAACAAAATATGGAGCTTATTTAAAAAACAAGTTCAAAGATTTTTCAAACATTCGTTTTATTGGCGGTGTTTACAATTTAGAACACCTTAATAATTTAAGGTATTTTAGTAATCTGTATTTTCATGGTCATAGTGTAGGAGGAACAAACCCTTCTTTATTAGAGGCTATGGCTTCTAAAGCATTAGTTATTGCACATAATAATAATTTTAATAAAGGGGTGCTTAAAGAAAATGCATATTATTTTTCTAATCCAATAGAGGTTAAAAAAATCTTAAATACTATCAAAAAAAATGATAACTTGCAGTTTATATCAAACAATTATCAAGCAATTGCAAACGACTTTAATTGGGAAAAAATAAATGGCGATTATTTACAACTTTTTGAAAAAGCTATGGCAGAATCTTCTAAACGAAAGTAAATCAAATATATCTTTTTTACCTTTGGTTTTGCTAATGGTATCAATTCCTTTACAATTAGGAATTAGTAATGTTTTTTTAGGGTTGTTTATTATATCGGTTTTATTAAATAAGTACAAATCTAAATTCCATTTCTCGTTAGTTTTACTATTACCTATATTCCTTTTTTTATGGATGATTTTGTCCTATTTTTGGTCAATTGATGCTACAAGAACTCTTCATTCGATTCCAAAAGAAATAGCATTATTAGTATTGCCTTTAGCTTTTTTGATTGTGTCAATTACAAAAAAACAAAAACAAGATTCTATAAGAATCTACAGTTTTGCTATGGTGTTTTTTGTATTATATTTCTTGTTTAGAGCATTTATACGATATGCAATTACCCAAGACACGAGGGTTTTCTTTTACCATGGAGAAAATGATGACGATTATGGTTTAGTGCCAAAATTGTTAAATGCTATCCATCTTTCTGTATTTGTTGCAATTGCTTTTTTTTATTTTTTTACACAAGAAGTAAAATCAAAATTAACTATTTTTCTAACATTTTTGTTGTTTGGTTTTATTGCTTTATTGTCTTCAAAAAATATAATTTTAGTTGTAATAATATTAATCTGCGTTTATCTCCTTTTTTATTCTAAAATTGCCAATAAAATGAGACTAAGAAACTTAATTGTTATGTTAATAATTTTAGGTTTATCGTTTTCATTCGGAAAAATTAAAGAAAGATTTCAGTCAGAATTTCAACAAAACACAGCTAAAAGTTTATCAAATAATGTAATTCGAAAGAGTGTACAAAATGTTCATAATGTAAGTATTTATGAAGCCTGGAATAATGAAAAATTTTATCCAAACGCATTTTTTCCAGGAACGGCTTTTCGTGTATATCAAGCCAGATTGTTTTTTGAGTTTTTAAATGAAGAACCAATTTTATTAAAAGGTTTTGGTTTAAACGCCTCAGTAAATAAATTAGAAGAAAAAGGTGAAAAATATAACGTTTTCCTTGGAGATGAAAACACTGAAGGATATCAAAAAAAGAATTTTCACAATCAATATATTCAAAATTTTGCTGAACTAGGAGTTATTGGTTTTGTACTATTGATAATAATGGTGTTTATTAATTTAAAAAATGCATTAAAAAGCAAAGATTTTGTTCATATTGCTTTTGCAATTCTAATGATAAGCTTATTTTTGACCGAGTCTTTTTTATGGAGACAACGAGGCGTATTGTTTTTTATGATTTTTTATTGTCTATTTAACACTATGAATCAACCTAAATTAGAAAAAAATTAAAATGAAAAGAATATTAATTACAGGTGCTGCAGGTTTTTTGGGTTCTCATCTTTGCGATAGATTCATTAAAGAAGGTTACTTTGTTATAGGAATGGATAACTTAATAACAGGAGATTTAAAAAACATAGAACATCTTTTTAAAGATAAAAATTTCGAGTTTTATCATCATGATATTACAAAATTTGTTCATGTACCTGGTGAATTAGATTATATCTTACATTTTGCTTCACCCGCAAGTCCAATTGATTATTTAAAAATTCCGATCCAAACTTTAAAAGTAGGATCGTTAGGAACACATAACTTATTAGGTTTAGCTCGTGTTAAAGGAGCTAGAATTTTAATTGCTTCAACATCTGAGGTATACGGAGATCCTTTGGTTCATCCACAAACAGAAGAATATTATGGAAACGTAAATACCATTGGGCCTCGTGGAGTTTATGATGAGGCAAAACGTTTTCAAGAATCTATAACAATGGCATATCATACTTTTCATGGTGTAGAAACTAGAATTGTTCGTATTTTTAATACTTATGGACCAAGAATGCGATTAAACGACGGTCGTGTAATTCCGGCTTTTATTGGACAAGCGCTTAGAGGAGAAGATTTAACTATTTTTGGAGACGGCAGTCAAACTCGTTCGTTTTGTTATGTAGATGATCAAGTTGAAGGAATTTATAGATTATTACATTCCGATTATCATTTACCTGTAAACATTGGAAATCCTGATGAAATAACAATTAAAGATTTTGCAGAAGAAATTATCAAGTTAACAGGAACCAATCAAAAAGTGGTTTATCATCCGTTACCAGTTAATGATCCTATGCAAAGACAACCTGATACTACTAAAGCAAGAGAGATTTTGGGCTGGGAAGCTAAAGTTTCAAGATCCGAAGGGATGAAAATTACGTATGATTACTTTAAGACACTTTCATCAGAAGAACTTTTAAAAGAAGAACACAAAGATTTTTCTAAGTTTATATATTAATTTATGCAAAAAGGAAGATATTCCAAATACATTCGTCCTATAAGTATCCTCATAGATTTATTTTTAATTCTTGGGTTATTGCCTTTATTTTTTAAGGGCTTAGATATTAATTTCAATATTTTTGGAGTTTATCTTACTTTTACTTGGATTGTGGTATCTTTCTTTTCAGCTTTTTATAACGTTTATAGATTTACAACACCTGTAGAGATCTTAACTAAAATTGCAAAACAAAGCGTATTTTTTGTATTACTTATAATTGCTTTTTTCCCATTTAATAAAGATGTTATTTTTAGTGGAAAGGCAATAGCATTATATTCGGTGTCTTTATTCTCAATTATAATTGTTATTAAAAGCTTACTTTTTTATTATTTAAAAAAATACAGAATAGTAACAGGTAATAATTTTAGAAATGCTATTATTATTGGTTATAGTGAAGAAGCAATAGACTTAAAGAGAATATTTGAAGAAAGACCCGATTATGGATATCGTTTTAAAGGTTATTTTTCAGATAAAAAAAGTAATGAGAATATCTTAGGGAAAGTTGATGCAATAAAATCATTTTCATTAGAAAATAATATAGATGAAATTTATTGTTCTTTAAATGAACTTTCAAACGAAAAACTAAAAGATCTAGTCGAATTTGGAGACGAAAACAACATTAGTGTAAAGTTTATTCCAGATTCTAAAGCTATTTTTTCAAAAAACTTAAAAATAGATTATTACGAACTTTTTCCTGTTTTATCTTTACAAAAAACAGCACTTCACGACCCTTTGATTAAGAATTTCAAAAGAATATTTGATTTTATTTTTTCATTATTAGTGGTTGTTTTAGTTCTTTCTTGGTTAACACCTTTGATGGCACTTTTAATAAAAATTGAATCTAGAGGGCCTGTTTTTTTTAAACAGAGCCGACCAGGTATAGATGAACAAGAGTTTTTATGTTATAAGTTCAGATCTATGAAACTTAATATAACTACTGAAAAAGAAGCTTCAAGAAACGACCCTAGAGTTACACGTATAGGTCGATTTATTAGAAAAACAAGCATAGATGAATTACCACAGTTTTTTAATGTTTTACTTGGCGATATGTCTGTTGTAGGACCAAGACCCCATTTATGGTCACAAAACAAAACGTATGGTAATAAGATTAAAAAATATATGGTTCGTCATTATGTAAAACCAGGAATTACGGGTTTAGCACAAGTTAAAGGCTGTAGAGGAGAAATAGAAACGGATATTGATATGGTAAACAGAATTAAATATGATGTTTATTATATTGAAAATTGGTCTTTATTGATGGATCTTAAAATAATAATTCAAACGGTGGTTAATATCTTTAAAGGGGAAGAAAAAGCGTACTAATGAATGCTTTAGTTTCCATAATTACGCCGTCTTATAACTCTGCAAAATTTATTGCCGAAACCATTCAATCCGTACAAAATCAAACCTATCAAAATTGGGAAATGATTATTATAGATGATGGTTCTTCAGATGAAACAGAAAGTGTAGTATTTGCCATTATTCAAAACGACAATCGCATTCAATTTCATAAATTAACTCAAAATTCTGGTCCCGCTGTTGCCCGAAATACTGGAATTGAAAAAGCGTCAGGAGATTATTTGACGTTCATTGATGCCGATGATATTTGGTTTCCAACTTTCATAGAAAACAACATCAAAACTATTAATGAAACCGGAATTCCATTTGTTTTTTCGTCTTACAGAAGAGCCAATGAACAATTAGAATTTGTGTATTCCGATTTTATTGTACCTCATAAAGTTTCGTATACCGACATTTTAAAATCTAATTCTATTAGCTGTTTAACGGCATTTTTGGATATAAAAAAACTAGGTAAAAAATACATGCCACTTATCCGAAAGCGCCAAGATATGGGATTGTGGTTGAATTATTTAAAAGTAATTCCTTTTGCATACGGAATCCAAGAAACACAAGCTATTTACCGGATCAGAGAAAATTCCCTTTCTCGCAAAAAATCAGATTTAATAAAGTACCAATGGCAATTTTATAGAGATATTGAAAAGCTGACTATTTTTCAATCCTTTTATTATATGTTACATTGGATGTATAGAGGTTTTATGAAGTATAGAAATTAGGTTCTTTGCCACAGATTTAAAGATTCAAAGGATTTTCTATGTTTTTAATGTAAAGTTAAACGACTTACATTTTTTTAAAACTATGTGGCTATGTGTTTAATTTCAAAGCATCGACTGAAATTGCTTCAATTTTCCTCTTTTTGTTCTTTCTAAAACTTCTTTTCGGTTGTAGGTGAAATGTAATCCAGGTTCTAAATATTTTGCGATTGCTTTTTCTATTTCCTGAATTTGTTCCGAAGTTAGTTTTTCAGAACTCACATAATCAATTTCAAAACTATCTAGTTTGGTTTGTCGCACAATAAATTCTTTTACGTTTCCGTCGTCTTCAATAATACTTTTAGTTACGTAGTAAAACGTTAATCCAGGTGATTTTTTTCCACTTGGTAAAAGCGCAACATCACTAGTTCTTCCAATTAATTTTTTTAGAATGGGTTTTTTCAGCGTGCTTTTTTCATCAAAAATTCCCACATCTCCAATTTCATAACGAATAAACGGATGCGCTTTGTTGTATAATGAAGTAATCACCACTTTCCCTTCTTTTCCATATGGAAGAGGTTGGTTGTTTTCATCCAAAATCTCCACAAATAAAGTTTCCGAATTTACCTGCCATTCATCTTTGTTGTTTTGGAAGGCTATTAAATCCAATTCCGAAGCACCATATTCATTCACAACTGGAATTCCTAAATGCTTTTCTAGCAAGATTTTATCTTCCTCAAACAACATTTCTGAAGTTACCATGCAAACTTTCAACGTTGGACAAACATCGGTTAGAATGATATTTCGCGCTTGTAAGTATTTACCAAAAAGCACAATTGAACTCGTGTAACCATTGATATAATCAAACTTTTTCGTTTTAAAATGTTCTAAAACCCCATCTAATATTTTATCCGATAAATCAAAAATAGGAAAACGGTATCTTTTACTCAAAAAGTCTTTTAAACGTTCTTTTCTATACCCAATAAAATCCAACGGAATACCATAAAATCGTGCTTGATAGGACGAATTAAAATCAACATCATACCAGCCAAAACGGTGAATTATGGAAGCCCAAGTTATAGCATGTGCTTCTTTATCTTTAGCAAAAACAAATGGATCGCCACTTGAGCCCGAAGTTTTGTTTACAAAAACGGTTTTTTCTGTGTAGCTTTTCGACAATCTATCTTTTAAAGGTTTTTGTAAATCTTTTTTGGTGAGAACGGGTAAATTTGTCCAATTGTCAAAGCTGTCTTTTCCAACTAAATTTTGATAAAATGGATTGTTTCTCAAATGAAATTCAACAATTTCTCGCTTTTTAGTTTCGAGATAATCGGGATAATCTGTTTCTGAAATTTGTAGAATTTTCTCAAAATCAGCCTGAGCTTTCGCAATAGGAAAACCGCTTAATTTTAAAGAAAGATGAAACAAGTTGAACATTCGTTGGAATTTATCCAAAAGTAATAAATCTGAAAATAATCTTTCTTCTTTTTTCTTTTTTCTTTCTTCTTAAGAAATAGTACTTTTGCCAAACAACATAACAACACACAAAATGACTATTTTACTACTTGGTTCTGGCGGTCGCGAACACGCATTGGCTTGGAAAATGCTTCAATCTTCAAAATGTACTTCTCTTTTTGTTGCGCCTGGAAATGCAGGAACAGCAACCATCGCAAAAAATGTAGATTTAAATCCGAATGATTTTGAAGCCGTTAAAACTTTTGTTTTACAAGAAAAAGTAGCAATGGTTGTCGTAGGACCAGAAGATCCATTGGTTTTAGGAATTTATGATTTTTTCAAAAATGATTTAGAAATTAGCCACATTCCAGTAATTGGTCCATCAAAAGTTGGGGCACAATTAGAAGGAAGTAAAGAATTTGCCAAAGAATTTTTGGTAAAACACAATATTCCAACCGCTCGTTATGAAAGTTTCACTAAAGAAACCGTAGAGCAAGGTTGTCAATTTTTAGAAACTTTGGAAGCGCCATATGTTTTAAAAGCAGACGGATTGGCTGCAGGAAAAGGTGTTTTAATCTTATCGGATTTAGAAGAAGCAAAAACGGAATTACGTAATATGTTGGTGGGAGCTAAGTTTGGACAAGCAAGTTCTAAAGTAGTTATCGAAGAATTTTTAGATGGTATCGAATTAAGCTGTTTTGTTTTAACGGATGGGAAATCATATAAAGTATTACCAACAGCAAAAGATTACAAACGAATTGGAGAAGGCGATACAGGATTAAATACAGGTGGAATGGGTGCGGTTTCTCCGGTTCCATTTGCTGATGCTGTTTTATTAGAAAAAATAGAAACTCGAATTGTAAAACCAACCATCGATGGTTTACAAAAAGACGGAATAGAATATAAAGGATTTGTTTTCATTGGATTAATCAATGTGAAAGGCGAACCAATGGTTATCGAATATAATGTTCGTATGGGTGATCCAGAGACAGAGGTAGTAATGCCAAGGTTAAAAAGTGATTTGGTTGAAATTTTTGAAGCAATTGCGAATCAAGAATTAGATAAAATTACGTTGGAAATAGATGAAAGAGCAGCTACAACTATTATGGTAGTGTCTGGAGGTTATCCTGAAGACTACGAAAAAGGAAAAGAGATTTTCGGATTGGAAAACATTACCGATTCTATTCCTTTTCATGCGGGAACAAAAATTGAAAACGGGAAAGTTATTTCTAATGGAGGTCGTGTTATTGCGGTTACTTCGTACGGAAAAGACTTTGAAGAAGCCATAAAAAAATCCTATCAAAGTATAGAAAAACTACAATTTGATAAGATGTATTTTAGAACAGATATTGGCAAAGATTTATAATCCTGCCAATATCAAAAAATTATTTTAAAAACGAGTGCGCAGTTGTATCTTGCTCGTCTTCATTATTAGCTTTGAAAATGTTTAATTGCTTAATCCAATACGTCATAGCGCCACAACAGATAAGAATAAACACCCAATTAATAATATTAGCTGTCCACCAATTTGTTAACTCTAATTCTCTTAACATATCCATTGGAACAAACAAAAAGTCAACAAAAAGACTAGCAATTCCCTCAAATAATGATTTCATTTTGATAAAGTATTATATTTACACCACAAAAATATAATAATATTCTAATGTTAGCAAGCGTTTTTAGTAAAACAAGACCATTTAATTATTTAGTAATAGGAATTCTATCGCTTATTTTCTTTTCTGTTAAGATTTATGCTTTAGCTAAACCTTCTGCTGATTGGGTTTATTATATGGAACAGCTTGGCTTATATGTCTTACTTTTTGCTTCTTTGTTTATATTAAATTTTATTACACTTAAAAATGGTTTAACTAAAAACAACAATTATGCATTATTTTTGTTTTTGGTTTTTCTATTATTTTTCTCTTCTATTTTTCAGAATAAAAATATAATCATTTCTAATTTCTTATTGCTTTTGGCCTTAAGAAGATTAATTTCATTAAAATCTTTATTATCAACTAAAGAAAAAATATTCGACGCTTCTTTTTGGATTTTTCTCGCGGCCTTATTTCATTTTTGGAGTATTTTTTATATAATCTTGGTTTTTATTGCTATTATTCTCCACGTATCAAAAGATTACCGAAATTGGATAATTCCTTTTATAGCACTATTTGCCGTTACAGTTTTGTTTTTTCTTGCCAATAGTATTTTAGACAATAGTTTAATGAGTACGCTTTTGAGCAAGACATATATAAGTTTTGATTTTTATTATTTTGATAATATTTATCAACGAATTGCTTTAGCTCTTTTTACTTCTATAAGTCTTTTCTTTTTTGTGTCTCATCTTTTTGACATTCAAAATAAAGCATTGAATATGCAATCTTCGCACAAAACCATTTTGTTTTCTTTTATATTAGGTGTTGGAATTTATGTGCTTTCAGCAAATAAAAATAATGGAAGTTTGGCTTTTTGTTTTGGACCTTTAGCCTTAATAGGCGCTAATTTTATAGAAAAAATAGAAAATAATAGAGTTAAAGAAATTGTGCTTTATGCTTTATTAGGTTTGGGAATTTTCTTCTTTATAATGCAATTATAATTTGATACCATAAGCCAAATCACCAGCATCACCCAAGCCAGGAACAATGTAGTTGTGTTCGTTTAGTTTATCATCTAAAGCCGCCACCCATAAATGACAATTTGAAGGAACATTTTCTTCTAAATATTGAATACCTTCTGGAGTTGCAATAACAACTGCAATATGAATTTCTTTTGGCTGGTGTTCCAAATGCAATTTGTGTAATACCGCTACTAATGATTGTCCAGTGGCTAACATTGGGTCAATTAAAATTAGATTTTTTCCTTCGAAAGATGGTGCTGCTTGATATTCCACCAAAATCTCAAATTTATCGTCGTTGTCATAATGATGACGGTACGCTGAAACAAATCCATTTTCGGCATTATCAAAAAAGCTTATAAAACCTTGGTGTAACGCTAAACCAGCGCGTAAAATAGAACATAAAACTACAGGTTCGGCTATAGTTGTAGTATGTTTGATGCCAAGAGGTGTTTGTACATCAATACTTTTATATTCAAGCGTCTTACTTAATTCGTATGCCATTATTTCTCCAATACGCTCAATATTTTTTCTAAAGCGCATGCTGTCTTTTTGAATGTTTACATCACGAATTTGCGCTAAAAAATGATTAAGAATACTATTTTCTTCTGAGATATAATGAATGTGCATCGATTTTATTTTTTGTAATTGAGGATAAAAGTACAAAAAATCGCTATTTTTGTATCAATTTAAAAGCTATAATTATGTTTGCTGAATTTGCATTTCCCATTTTTGAACAAAGTATCAAAACATACCACATTATTGATGATGTGTATCAACCCGTTGTAAATCCTTTCGAAAAAGGAACTATTGAATATTTGTTGTTTGCGAAAAATTGGGTAGATACAGTGCAATGGCATTATGAAGATATCGTTCGTGATCCAAATATTGACCCGGTTGCGGCTTTAGATTTAAAACGTAAAATAGATGCTTCTAACCAAGTTCGTACCGATATGGTAGAATACATTGATAGTTATTTCTTAGATAAATACAAAGATGTTCAGGTAAAACCAAATGCAAAAATCAACACCGAAAGTCCAGCTTGGGCAATTGACCGTTTGTCGATTTTAGCTTTAAAAATATACCACATGAACGAAGAAGCTACAAGAGAAGAAGCTTCAGCTGACCATAGAGCAAAATGTCAAGTTAAATTAGACGTTTTATTAGACCAAAAAAACGACATGTTTACTTCAATCAGTCAATTAATTGAAGATATTGAAGCGGGAGATAAATACATGAAAGTGTATAAACAAATGAAAATGTACAACGACGAGGAGTTAAATCCGGTGTTGTATCAAAATAAAAAATAGTAATCTATTGCTATCTAAACCAAAACACATATTGGTAATAAGGCTCTCAGCCATGGGTGATGTCGCAATGACAGTTTCTGTGTTGAGAGCCTTAGTTTTACAATATCCTGACGTAAAAATTACCGTAGTTTCTCGACCGTTTTTTCAACCTTTTTTTGATGGTATTCCAAATGTGAATTTCTTTGGCGTGGATTTGAATAAGCGTCACAAAGGATTCTTAGGTTTATTGCGATTATTTTCGGATTTGCGAAAATTAGATATTCATTTTGTTGCCGATTTGCATAATGTACTTCGTTCAAAAGTGATTCGCACTTTATTTACCTTAAGCGGAAAAAAAGTCGCCGCAACCGATAAAGGAAGAACCGAAAAGAAAGCTTTAGTAAGTTTAACAAAAAAAGTTTTTGCTCCAGTTAAACCAATGGTCGATAGACACGTAGATACTTTCAAGCAACTTGGATTTTCAATTGATTTAACGAATGCTCGATTCCCAGAAAAAGCAGTTTTATCAGAAGAAATTCTGTCAATTACAGGAATTAAAAATCAAGATTGGATTGGAATTGCGCCTTTTGCACAATATGAAAGTAAGGTTTATCCTTTAGATTTAATGCAAGAAGTTATTGATGAATTAGCTAATAAAAATTATAAAATCTTCTTGTTTGGAGGTGGCGAAAAAGAGATACAGTTATTAAATCAATTGCAAAATAACCACAATAATGTTGTTGTTTTGGCTGGAAAATTACAATTCAAACAAGAAATAGAAGTTATTTCTAATTTAGACGTTATGCTTTCTATGGATTCAGGTAATTCTCATATTGCTGCAATGTTAGGAGTAAAAGTTATTACACTTTGGGGTGCAACTCATCCATATGCAGGTTTTAAGCCGTTTAATCAACCCGATGATTTTTGCATTACTTCTGACAGAAACAAGTTTCCATTATTACCAACCTCAATTTATGGCAATAAAAAAGTGGAAGGATACGAAGATGTAATGCGAACGATTTCTCCAGAAACAATAGTTGAAAAAATAAAAAAGTCGTAACATATAAAATGGTACGACTTTAACAAAAATCAAACTATAACTATTTCTTATACTCTTTAATTAATAGTTTTAATTCCTCAATTTCTTTTTTCAACTCTTCAATTTGTGCTTGTTGTTCTTGAATTGCTTTTACAGTAACCGGAATAATATCACTGTAATTAACACCTAAATGTTCGTTTTTAACCTCTTTGTAATCTCCATTTTCGTTAACAGGCACCCAACTATGGGTTTGCACTACTTCTGGTAAGATTTCCAATAATTGTTGAGCTGAAAATCCAATTTTCTTTTCTTGTTTCTCTAGGGGGATTGTTGTTTTTCCTAATTTATAGTTTTTCCAATTATATGTTATTGTATTTAATTTTAATAATTCTTTTAATCCATAATTCAAAGGCTGAACATTTGTTTTTAGATTCATGTCAGATGTTGTTATAACTCCATTTGTAGCATAAACTGCTCCCCATCTTCTGTTAGTTTTTCCTAATGTGTTACCAAATGAACTTGTTTCATCTGACATTGGATTAAAACCAGAACCTTCAAAAAATAGTTCATTGGTTCCATCAACAAAATATTCAATAGATCCTATAGCTACTGCAGAACCTCCCGAATTTGAATTACTAAATCCTGCAACAAAATCTTTTGTAAATGTTGTACTACCTGTGTCATTAAATGTAGTTCCATCATCAGAATCTAAAAATGCGTCATCTCCAAAATGAATATAGTTGTCGTCAAATCTAGTATCCATTATTTTTCTATCGGTTCCTTGAATAATCATTTCGCCAGGAAAAGCTGCTGATGTACTACTTCTAAAAGTTAAGTCGTTTGTGTCTAAATTTAAGGTAGTGCCTTGAGTTAAAGTGCCTCCTAGTCTAACAGTAGATCCAGTTAATGTTAAACCGTTAGTGTAAGTATTTGATCCGCTTCCAGAAGGTAAAGTTACAGAGTTACCATTTGAAATGGAGAGTGTGCTACCAACTAAACTTAACGTTTGGCTATCTGTACCAGATCCACCGCCTGCTGGAGTTTGCCAATAACCATTTCCATCAGCATCAGAAGTTAATACTTTCCCATCACCTTGCGTTCCATCTTCAAGTCTAAAACTATATGAACCAGGTGAAGCTATAGCAGTTTCAGTTACTAGTACATTATCTACAGAAGCTCCATAATCGTAATTTCCTTGATATTCAAATCTTAAAGAATAACTATTACCTGGAACAACAGTTGCAGTTCCTGAATAAGTAGTATTTGCATCTGTTGTTAAATTAAAAAAGTTTGCTCCAACTTGTGAAGAAGTTGTATTGTTATATAAATAAGCTCTAAATGAATCAGGTGCAGCTCCAAAGTTGTTATATCGGTAAGCAAAACTAATTGAGATGCTTGTAGTTGTAGGTGCAGTTGAGAAATTCATTATTGCAGTTGAATTTAACCCACAGCTTAATGCATCTGAACTGATATATAACCAAGTTCCAGTACATGAAGTACAATTTACATTTGCGTTTCCAGTACCAGTTACCCATCCTTGAGTAGCATTTCCTGTACAATCACTGTCTATTGTGTGATTTTGAGTTACTGTATAACTACTAAAATTTTCATTGATTAAGTTTACCGTACCACCGCTACTACCTGGTGTAGTTGAACCAAAAACGTGTAATGTAGCTGTTGGATTTGTAGTGTTTATTCCTACTTGGCTAAAAATCGTAAAAGTTGATATTAAAGAAATTAGCAGGTAATATTTTTTCATAATAATTACATTTATTTTGCGCAAATGTATTATTTAATGTATTTTTTCCTTAATTTTATACGTCTAATATTACGGAATTAGGACAAATTTCCACCATATTACAATATAAAAACACATGACGGATCTAATTTTAGGCTTAATTTTAATTTCTTTTTTATTATTTGGGTTCTTTTTTATTCTAAACATCAAAAAGAAGAGCATCAAAATAAATATGTTTTTTTATCTGGTTTGGTTTTTAGTTTTTATTAGTATTTATATTGCTACTGATAAAAAAACATTTTTTAATGAAAATATAATTAGTGCATTTGCATTAATGTTTTTTGTTTGGTTGACCTTATTACCAACAATTATGTATGCAATTGTTTTTTATGTTATAAAACAAAAGCAACTTTCTTTCAATCATTTTTACATCCCTATTTCCCTTTTTTTAGTAAATTTTCTTTCTCTGTTGTTTTTTTCCTTTTCTAAAGATTCGAAATCATTTTCATATGAGTTTATTCAAAATATAATGACATATTCTAACTTTCTTGTCATTTTTTTTATATTTCCAATTTCCACGTTTTTTTATGTTTACAAAGCTTCGGCAATGGTTATAGCGGTAAATAAATCTAAATCAATAATTAGTTTAGTTAAACAACCTATTTTTTTATTTATAACCCTTTACTTTTTATTTATTTTATCTTGTTTTTTAAATTACATTTTTCCTTCTTTTGTTTTTAAAATTTTTATATTTATTTACCTTCCGGTATCTGCATTTACTTTATTCAAGACAATTAATAAAAATAATATTTTACAATCAAGTAATGAATTTTCTTATTCTTTATTAATTATTGATGATAATCTTGTAAAAGCCTTAAATGAAAGTCTTGTTTTTTTAAATCCAGATTTAAACATAAAGCAACTTGCAAGGGATATAGGAACAAATGAAAAATATCTTTCTCAACTGATAAATAAAAAATACAAAACAAGTTATTCTAATTTTATAAATGAATTCAGAGTAAATTATGCTAAAAAATTATTACTAGATGTTGAATATGAAAATTACACTCTTCAATCAATTGGTTCAATGTCTGGTTTTAAATCTAAGTCTAGTTTTAATTTGACTTTTAAAAAAATATCTGGATTTACGCCTACTGATTTTAAATTACGTAAAGGAGCTGTTTAGCTCCTTTACAATTTAGTTATAGGGCTTCTGCATCAAAATCCTAAGTGAACTAAAACATAATTTTTAAGTAAATTATGAAAAAACCTTTCTTGATCAGTATTTACAGTGATTGTTGTAAAATAAGTTGAATTTCTTAAAAATCCGTTATCACAAATAAATATAGCTCTATTTCCTTCTCCACAAGTCCAAATAGCAGGCTTACCATTAGTAAATCGTGCTAAAACCTGAGCTCCAATTGGAAGAGTGTAAGATGTTCCGCTAAATTCTGCACTTACACCAACACCTTCTATGCTTATACCTGGGTTTGCAGTACCCCAATAACTACTACTTAATGCTATTGTAGAATTCACAGTTGTTGGATTCGCTCCAGCAATAAAAGTCCCTGTTCCACCAAATGTTGTATGATAATTTGTTGAAGTAGTTATAGCATTTGCATCATTTGCATCTAGTGTAATTATGGCAATTCCACCTAAGGCAACATAATCTCTTATTCTTTGGCAATCTGTAACAGATCTTGCCCCACCGGATTTATTTGGTCCACAGGCAATAATTTCTCTTGTATTCTTCATGGTTAATGGAGAGATTGAGCTGTTAAAAGTTGAAGTATAGTCGTCATGTAGAATACCTCCAATAGTATTAAATATACCAGTTGGTCCATAGTTTTGTGGAACAGTTTGTTGGCCAAATTCAGAAGTTGCATAATACGAACTACCATCAATATAGGCAATTGAAATTACTCTACCATTTACTCGAATTGAAAAAACACAGGTTTGACCTCCAAAAGTTACTGAAAAACTGGCAAATCCTGATGAAGTAGGAGTCCCAGTAACGTTAAAGTTCAAGTTTCCATTTCCTAAAGCCAAAGTTCCTGGTGTTAAAGTTGCCGTTAAGCCTAATACTCCTGTAGAAGTTATGGATTGACTAGAGTAAGCCAGTCCATTCCCACCAGTATAAGGTAAAGTAGTTATGCCAGAATAAGCACTTAATTGTGTAGCAGTTGCAGGAGAATGACTTGCTGCACTACAATTTAAACTTGAAACTAATGGAGTTCCACTAATAACAATTTGAACATTAGAGCCAGAACAAGTAAGCCCATTTATAAAATTACTTAGGTTAAATTGTGCATTTCCTGTTGAATTTGGAGTTCCAGTTACATTAAAAACTAATGTCCCTCCTGCTGGGTTTACAAATCCTGAAGAAATCGTAGCCGTTAAACCTGTAACACCAGTTGATGTTATGCTTTGTGCAGCATATGCACCACCATTTGTAAGGATACTATTAGAATATGTTATTGTAATAGTTCCATTATAAGGAGAACCATTAATTCCTGTAGCAGGATTTTCAACAACAGCGGTTGTACAAGAAATTGTTGATCCAATTCTTGCTTTATCAATCGTAACAGTAAAACTACAGTTTTTACCATCAAAAGTAAATGGAAAAGTTGCAGTTGCTGTGTTTGATACAGACACAAAAGGGTCAGGTGTTCCTGTGATAGTAAATGTAAAATTTCCAGCACCATTTGCTAATGTACCAGCGTTTAAAGTAGCAGTTAAACCCGTTACACCTGTTGAAGCAATTGATGTTCCTGAAGGATATGCACCACCATTTCCTCCTAAATACGGTATTGATACAGTTTTGTTATAAGGTAAACCAGCAACTCCATTTCCAGAAGGTGTTACAGTAAATGGTGCATTACAAGGAATTGAACTAATTGTAGGTTCTAAACTTGTATTACAAAGGGATTGCCATGTTATGCCATTATAAAATTCGAAACAAGAAATGGTGGTATTGTAAATCATTAATCCATTTGCTGGAGCACTAATAGCGTTACGTTCTATAGTAGTAAGTCTTGGAACTAATAGCCCTTGTGTTGCACTATTAATGTCTAAAATAGAACTTGGATGTGGATTTGTAGTTCCAATACCCACTTGAGAATAAGATTGCAAAATGCAAAATGTGATAATTGTTAAAAATATTTTTTTCATAATCATTTGTATTTTGATGCGGAACAAAACTACTTTGGTTGATTATGATAATAAAATACTATATGTTTGTATTCCCTGTATTTATACAAATTCCGTATATTTAAACGTTAATTAACCTTAAAAATATCCTAATTTAATGTCTTTACTGCTTCCCATAGTTACTGCATTTGTATTGGCATTTCTCTTTTTATTTAGAGGAAAAGGCAAGCAAAATAAGACTTCGCAGTTTTTAGGATTGTATTTTTTACTTTGGGCTTTTGCTATTTTATGCTTCTTTTTGGCTACTGAAAAGCTAACTTGGCTTTCCGAGAAGATTTCGGAGGTAATTATGTTGCTTTTCTTTGTTTTCTTACTTGCCATCCCGCCTACGATTTATCTTTATAGTGCCTTTTTGGCTGGAATTCGTCAAACTAAAAATGTAAAGCACTATTATGTGGTGTTTTTACTTTTCTTTATTAATGCGTTTTCCTTTTTATATATGGATTCGAAAAAGAATCTTTTTATGAAAGAAATGAGTGAAAAAATATTAACGTATTCCAATTATTTGGCACTGCTTTTTGTGTTTCCTTTGTTGAGTATTTATTATTTGTTTTTGTCGGTTTCAGTATTTAAAAACTATAAAAGAGAAAAACAATTAGATACTACTTCACCTGGAATTCATCCTGATAAATTGCTTCATTTTATTTTAGGTTATGTCATTTTTATGATCTTGTTGCTAATTAGCCTAACAGGTATTTTGCCTGAATTTCTAAAATTGTCTTTCGAATTGTATTCTGCAGCTTATTTTATTTATGTAGGTTACATTAGTTGGAAACAAGAAAAATTAGATTTCGAAGTAAAACAAGAACAATTAGAAGCCAAACAATCTGATAATTTTGCTCCGTTTTTTGAAGGATTAGAGGAAAAGTTAACCAAAATAATGCAAGAAGAAAAGCCTTTTTTAGATGCTAAATTAACATTAAATCAATTGGCAAAAAAAATAGGGAGTAATGAAAAATACGTGTCATTATTTCTAAATTCTAAATATGAAATGAATTTTGCTACCTACATCAATTCCTATCGAATTGAAGAAGCAAAACAACTTTTAGTACAAAAAGAAACCGCCAATTTCACTATCGAAACAATAGCAAATATGGCGGGATTTCATTCTAAATCTTCCTTTAATACGGCTTTTAAAAAAGCAACAGGCAAAACGCCTTCTGTGTTTAAAAATTTTTAAACATCATCAAAATCAATTTTTATAGTAGCTGTTGTTGGGTACGCCTGACAAGCTAATGTTAATCCATCAGCTACTTCAGCATCAGTTAAAATTTGATTTTTTTTCATTTCGGCTGCACCTTCTGTAATTTTACAAATACAACTACTACAAATTCCACCCTGACATGAGTATGGAACATCTAATCCTTGTTTTAAAGCCGCTTCTAATAAAGTTTGTTTCTGACTCATTTCAAAACTAGTTTCTTCATCATCAACTAAGATCGAAATTTTTGTATGACCTTCAGCTCCACCTACAGTTTCATTCTCGTTAGAAGAAGTTGAGAACAATTCGAACTTAATATCTGATTCAGAAACATTATTTTCTTTTAGTGTTTCTGAAACTAGGTTTATCATTTCTTCTGGTCCACATAAATAGAATTTTGAAAACGTCATTTCTGAGTGTTTGTTCTTCAATACAAAATTCACGCTTGGTTTATCAATTCTACCAAACAAGGCATTATCAGCAGTAGATTGACTATAAACATATTGCACAAACAAACGGCCAACATATTGTAATTGCAAATCGTGTAATTGGTTGTGAAAAATGGTGTCTTTTTCAGATTTATTTCCGTAAACCAATACAAAAGTACTGTTTGGTTCTTCTTCTAAAACCGATTTTAAAATGGAGTAAACAGGAGTAATTCCGCTACCTGCCACAAATGCCGCGTAGTTTTTTTGACGTTCAGCTTTTGGTTCAAAAGTGAATTTTCCTTCGGGAGTTCCTACTTCGATTACGTTTCCAACGGCTAGTTTTTCATTGGCAAATTTAGAGAAGAATCCAGTTTTTATTGCTTTAACAGCAATTCGTAATTCGCCACTTTTTGGAGAAGAACAAATCGAATAGGCTCTTCTAATTTCTTGTCCGTCAAGGGTAACTTTTAAGTTTACATATTGTCCGGCAACAAAAGTGTAATATGATTTTAATTCGTCTGGTACATTAAAAAGAATGGAAACCCCATCAGCCGTTTCTTTAATAATTTCTTTAATGCTTAATTTATAAAATGATGACATGTGATTTTATTTTTTACAAAAATACTATTTATCAAGAAAATAGAAGTAAGAGAAAAGAAAAAAGACTTTAAAAATATTACTTAAGAATGTTATGCATAAGAAAATTATGTATATTTGTTTTTTGAAATTTTATACAAAATGAAAAATTCACAATTATATAAGGGCAGTTTAAACACCATTATTATGAAACTTTTGGAAGAAAAAGGCAGAATGTATGGTTATGAAATTACGCAAAAAGTAAAAGAAATTACCAAAGGTGAATTGAACATTACGGAAGGTGCTTTATATCCTGCTTTACACAAATTAGAAGCCGATGGTTTATTAGATGTTGAGGTAGAAAAAGTAGATAATCGTTTAAGAAAATACTATAAACTTACTGAAAAAGGAACCACAGAAACTGTAAACCGTTTAGCCGAATTGGAAGAGTTCATCAAAAACATGCAAACAATTGTAAATCCTAAATTGAGTTATTAAGATGAAGTTGACTCCACAAAATCTCCAATTCATAGATAATTATCTAAAAAATAGCGAAGTCATTTATTACGACATTCGTATGGAAATGCTCGACCACGTAGCAACAGCAGTGGAACAAAAAATGGAGGCTGAGAATTTAGATTTTTACGATGCTTTCAAAAGTTATATGGTGGTAAATAAAAAAGAAATTTTGAAAGGGAATAAAGAGGAGGGTTTACATTTTAAAGAGCCTTTGAAAAAATTTGGGTTATTTGTAATTCAGCCATTTCAATTGTTTTTGGCATTTATCACGTACCTAACCGTCTACTTTTTTACGCAGTATTTCGGAATAAATGATTTTACAAAATACATTTACATAACATTAA
Organism: Flavobacterium sp. LMO6; assembly: GCF_009495795.1. NCBI lineage: Bacteria > Pseudomonadati > Bacteroidota > Flavobacteriia > Flavobacteriales > Flavobacteriaceae > Flavobacterium > Flavobacterium sp. LMO6. Next base: position 231,101 of record NZ_WIBH01000001.1, read on the forward strand.
TAATTACTTATTTAATCTTTGGATTAATTCATTTCTTATTGACTCGAAAAAAGAAGTTTTATTACATAGACAAAAACTTCTCCATCATTTTTTTGTTATATCAAATAGCCAATCCCTTACATCGAATAGCAAATGAAGGATTTACTTCTTATGTTATATTCAATACTATCTTGTTATTTGTATTTTTTGCTTTTCTTCGATTTTATTATTTAGAAATGAAATCTTTTAGACAGAAAAATCAATTTTTATTCCAATAAAAAACATAGAAACTCATAAAAGAAACATATTCTGAATATGCTAATTAAAATCAATTTTGTTATTTTGAACTTGTTTCAAAATCTTGGTTTTAAAAGATAGAAACTGAAACAAGTTCAGTTTGACAACGTCTAAAATTGTTATTCCATAAACAACGCTTTTAATTCAGTTGCTTCACTTGGTTTCATTTTTCCAGCTAAGACTAAACTTAGTTGTTTTCTTCTTAAAGCGGCTTCGTATCGTTGTTTTTCTAATTCGGTTTCAGGTTCAATTGGTGGAACTGGAATGGGTCTTCCCGTTTCGTCAACCGCTACAAAAGTATAAATGGCTTCGTTTGCTTTATTTTTAATTCCAGATTCTCTATCTTCAATCCAAACATCAATATAAATTTCCATTGAAGAATTAAAAGTTCTTGATACTTTAGATTCAACAGTTACAACACTTCCTAAAGGAATAGCTCTGTTAAACGCTACATGGTTTACAGAAGCAGTAACGCAAATTCTACGTGAATGTCTTCTAGCAGTAATACTCGCTGCTCTATCCATACGAGCTAGCAATTCACCACCAAATAAATTGTTTAAAGGATTCGTTTCACCTGGTAAAACTAAGTCGGTTAATGTAGTTACCGATTCTGAAGGAAATTTTGGTTGCATTGTTTTTTTTGCAAAGATAATGCGTAATTTGATAATTAAATGCAAAAAAAATCCCTAAACAGGGATTTCAATAATTATTATGCAAAGTGTTAAAAAGTTATTCTATCATTAACCAAGCTTCTGCATTGTGTGTTTTTTGTATATTTTTTCTTTCTAGTTGCGCTTCTTCTAATGTTTTATAACTAGCATACACAACAGGAAATAAATTGTGCTTATTTAATGGCAGCATTTTAGCACTTTCAAAACCTTCTGACTTTAATTCAGCAATTGCTTTGTTAGCATTTTCTTCACTTCTATATGCGCCTGCTATTAAATGATAAGGCATTTTTTCTTCAACTGGAGTTGCAACAGTTAATTCAACAGCGTTAACAGGAGTGCTAATTAAAAAAGTAGCTTCTTGAATTTGCTGTTGTACTTTTTCTTGAACGTTTTTTTGAACCGCTAAAGTTTTAGTCTCAATTTGTTGATCATTATACATTTTGTATCCAAATCCAACACCACCAATTGCGCCAAACATTACAACAAAAACTGCAGCATATTTTAAATAAGAATAATCTTTTTTTCTTTCAGGTGTAAAAACAATAGGCGCTTTTTCTTCTAAAGCTTCCACTTCTTTCTTTAAAACTTCTCTAGTAATTTCTGGAGAAATAAATGAAGACAATCCAAAAGAATCCGTTAAGTAATTAACAGTATTAGCGGGTTCAAAAACCCAATTCATTTCGTTATTAACAGAAATTTCACCTACATTTTTAACAACAACTCTATTGCGGTTTTGTAATAAATACGTCCATTCATTTACGATTTCACTAATTTTAACAACTGCTAATTCGTACGACATTTTTTCTTGTAATGCCACATGATTCGCTAACAAGCCATCGTTGTTTTTTACATTCGCATTAAATGATATCACTTTTTTTGGCGGAAAAAACGAACTTGCGCTACCAGTTACATGAGCAGAAACAGTTTCGGTTAAAAATGCACCAAAACCAGGAACAGTAACGCACTGATAACGATATAATAAGTCGGAAATGTGTTTTTCTAAAAGCATAACAACAAAGTTAAATAATCAATAGCAATATCAAAATTTTATCAACAAAAATTATTAACAATCGCAATTTTTTAAGTAAATAATTGGAAGTAAGTTGATTGTGATTTTATTCGTCATCCTGAGCTTGTCGAAGGGCTGCTGTCCGCTCTTCATGGTGCCGCTCCCATCAGTCCCGAAACTTCGGGATAGATAGCATTTTATTTTCTTTCTTGGTCTTTGTTTTCTATGTAAAAATGGAATGTCTTCTGCGGTTAAGATAATTTTCTATGTTTCTATGTAGTAAATTCCTTTGGAATATTCCTAAAAACCACTATTTTTGTTCTTCAATTATACGCCAAATAAATTTTTATCCGCCATGACACAGTCAGAATTATACCTCACGCTTGCGTTGATGCAAGTAGAAGGAGTAGGAGATGTAATCGCTAAAAAACTCATTCAACATTTCGGCAATGCCGAGGAAGTTTTCGCTTCAAGTAAATCACAACTTCAAAAAATAGATGGCATTGGTTCGGTTTTAATTAAAAACCTTCAAGATAAATCTGTTTTTACAAAAGCTGAAACTGAACTTCAATTTATTGCTAAAGAAAATATTTCCACCACTTATTTTCAAGAAGAAAACTACCCCGAACGATTAAAACATTGCTACGATAGTCCGGTACTTTTGTTCCAAGCGGGAAATATCGATTTACAAAATAGAAGAATCATTAGTATTGTCGGCACACGTCAAATTACGTCTTATGGAATGGAATTTACTAGAAAATTAATTGAAGAGATTGCACTATTAAATCCAATAATTGTTAGTGGTTTTGCTTATGGTGTTGATATTTATGCACATCAAATAGCAATGGATTGCGGTTTGCAAACGATAGGTGTTTTGGCTCACGGATTAAATCAAATTTATCCTAAAACACACAAAAAATACATGGCGAAAATGGAGCAAAATGGTGGTTTTTTAACCGAATTTTGGAGTTCGAGCAATCCTGATAAAGAAAACTTTATCAAACGAAATCGTATTGTAGCTGGAATAAGTGAAGCTACTATTGTTGTTGAAAGTGCTGAAAAAGGAGGTTCGTTAGTTACGGCTAATTTAGCTAACGACTACAATAGAGATGTGTTTGCAGTTCCTGGTAGAATAACTGATAAATACAGCCAAGGTTGTAATAATTTAATTAAGACGCAGCGTGCAAATTTACTTTCTTCGGCAGCAGATTTGGTTTATATTTTGAATTGGGAAATTAATTCAAAAGCACGAAAAGACAATAATGCAATTCAAAAACAACTTTTTATTTCCTTAACAGAAGAAGAACAATTAATCTATGATTATCTTCAAAAAACGGGTAAAGAAATGATGGATATTATTGCTTTAGAATGTAATTTTCCTATTTATCGGATTTCTTCTATTTTGTTGAATATGGAATTAAAAGGAGTAGTTAGACCTTTACCTGGAAAAATGTTTGAGGTGGTTTAATTTAAATCTCGTAAATTAGTACAAATTTAAATACCATGTACACACTTCCAAAAATCGAGCGTTTTAATCAAAATGTTGCTTCAAAATATAATATTTACAACAGTGTTTTTATCACTTTACCATTCGACGAAATAAACAATACAGGTGTTTTACTACCACTATTTTCAGAAGTTTGTGAAAACGGATTTAAAAACAACCAAAGTCCAGAAGAAATATTTGACACTTTTGTTTCTAAATATTTAGACAATCCAACGCAACAAGAAAAAGAATCGTTAATGTTTCGATTTATTCAATATATTGAACGTCAAGTGGTGCTTTTTGATGCCATAGAAGATGCCGCTTTTTCAGTTGTTAATAATTTGGAAGGCAGAGGTTCGTTACGTGACATGAAAGAAAATGCCGAACAAAAAAACAAACAAGAAGAACTAAAAGAGTTTTTGGAAAATTTTAAAATAAGAACTGTTTTAACTGCACATCCAACACAATTTTACCCAGGTTCGGTTTTAGGAATTATAACTGATTTGACTGAAGCAATAAGAGAAAACAATTTAAATTCTATAAAAGAATTATTAGCACAATTAGGCAAAACGCCATTTATAAAACACGAAAAACCAACACCATATGACGAAGCAGTTAGTCTTATATGGTATTTGGAAAACGTATTTTATGAAACCGCTGGAGCGATGATGCAATACATTCAAAAAAACATTTTAAAGGGCGAAATGCCGAAAAATGACATTTTAAATTTAGGTTTTTGGCCGGGTGGCGATAGAGATGGAAATCCATACGTAACCACCGAAATCACTTTAAAAGTGGCAGATAGATTAAGAACGTCTATTTTAAAAAGTTACTACAATGACATTCGAAAATTAAAAAGAAAACTAACTTTTGCAGGAGTTGATATCATAATTGCCGATATTGAAAGTAAGTTATATCGTTCTGTTTTTTATTCTCAAGGAGAAATTTTCATCACTTTAGAAGATTTAAAAGATAAATTATTGCAAGTTAAAATGTTGGTTACAACCAAACACCAATCACTTTATATAGATGAAATTGATTTGTTATTGAATAAACTAAATTTATTTGGATTCCATTTTGCAACACTTGATATTCGCCAAAACAGTAAAATTCATGCTCGTGTTTTTGATGCAATAATAGCAAATAAAAAAACCAACTTCCCGGAGAATTATAAATCACTTTCTGAAGAAGATAAATTTAATTTTTTATCAAATGTTTTTTCTGATTTAGACGTTACTGATTTTGAAGATGAAATCGTAAAATCAACAATTGGTTCCATTAAAGCCATGAAAACAATTCAGCAAAATAATGGTGAAAAAGCTTCCAATAGATATATAATAAGTAATAATGAAAGTGCTTTACATGTTTTTGAAACCTTAAGTATGTTTCATTTATGTGGATGGAAAAATCCTACCGTTGATATTGTACCGCTTTTTGAATCGGTGGAAGATTTGGAAAAAGCAGATCGTGGTATGGAACAATTATACACGAATGTAACTTACGCAAATCATTTAAAGATGCGTGGAAATGAGCAAACTATTATGCTTGGTTTTTCTGACGGAACAAAAGATGGTGGTTATTTAATGGCGAATTGGGGAATTTACAAAGCAAAAGAAGCGCTAACTGCAATTTCAAGAAAATACGATATTAAAGTGGTGTTTTTTGATGGACGTGGCGGACCACCAGCTCGTGGCGGAGGAAAAACCAATAAATTTTATGCTTCATTAGGACCAACAATCGAAAACCAGCAAATTCAATTAACCGTGCAAGGGCAAACCATTAGTTCTAATTTTGGCACAATAGATTCTTGTCGTTATAATTTAGAAAATTTATTAAGTGCAGGAGCAAAAAATCAAGTGTTTACTAAATCAGAAAACGAGTTAACTTCCGAAGAAAAAGAAGTCTTGCAAAACCTTTCGGAAATTAGTTATCAAAAATATGTCGATTTTAAAAATCACGAAATGTTTGTGCCTTATTTGGAACGAATGAGCACGTTGAATTATTACGCAAAAACCAATATTGGAAGTCGCCCATCTAAAAGAAATGCTTCTGATAAATTGAATTTTGCCGATTTAAGAGCCATTCCTTTTGTAGGTTCGTGGAGTCAATTGAAACAAAATGTTCCTGGGTTTTTTGGAGTAGGAACTGCATTGAAAAATTACGAAGACAACAACGAATGGCAAAAAGTTTCCGATTTATACCACAACTCGTTATTCTTTAAAACGCTTATCGAAAACAGTATGATGGCATTGAGCAAATCGTTCTTTCCTTTAACTGCTTATATGAAAAATGATAAAGAATTTGGCGAATTTTGGCAATTGATTTACACCGAATTTTTAGAAACCAAACGTTTGTTATTGAAACTTTCGGGCTACTCAGCATTAATGGAAAACTATCCAGACGGGAAAGCTTCCGTTGAACTTCGTGAGAAAATTGTTTTGCCACTTTTAACTATTCAGCAATATGCATTATTAAAAATTAAAGAATTAAAAGAGAGCGAAAACCCAGATGAAAAACAAATTGCTATTTATGAAAAAATAGTAACGCGTTCGTTGTTTGGAAATATTAACGCAAGTAGAAATTCGGCTTAGTTTTTGTATTTGATTTTATAAATTCAAGTTTATGCAAAAACTAATTCTACTTACATTTTTTTCTTTATTTATATTTTCTTGTACCGAGAAAGAAAAAACCTATGAAGAATTAGAAGCGGAAGTTTTGTGTGATGTGTTACCGGAAGTTATATATCCATTTATTAAAATTAATTTGCCGCCTCCACCTCCTCCAAGTTCGGATTCAATAAAATTTAATTTAGATAATGATTCGATTATGAAGGATATCGAAAGACAAACGGATGAAATTAAAAAATTATCTCTAGAGAAATATAAAATACAAATTGGTTTAAATTCTCTTATGTTTTCTGTAAATAAATCAGAATTTAAAAACAGACTTCAAAATTTTATATCTGTTGATAGTTTGATGGAAAGAAAATTTCGACCAAATGAATTATTAGACTCAACGCTCAAAGTTAAATTTTTTAAAAACGACACTATTGCCATCTGGGGTGAATTTATAAAGGATTATGAAGTTAAAGCGTTATCAAGCGTTACTCGAGTTTTGTTTGATGATAAAAAAACAAAAGCTTTTTTTAAACTTTATCCTTTTGGTTGTTTGCCTTATTCAATTGAAATAGTTTCAGAGAAAGTGAAAAATAAATGGGTAGTTAAAGAAATTATTAAAGAATAATTTTATGAGATATACTACAATTTTATTAATTTCATTAATGTTGTTTTCTTGTACCGAGAAAGAAAAAACCTATGAAGAATTAGAAGCGGAAGTTTTGTGCGATGTGTTACCGGAAATTGCAAAATATGAATTAAATCAAAATGAAAACAATTTTCTTCCTCCACCTATAGAAACTGATAGTTTAAAATTTTCTAAAGAAAAGATTCAACAATTAAATAAGAAACGAGATGAGGATTGGATTACTTTTAAGTTAGAATTAAAACAAAAAATTGAAACTTCTGTCAAAAAAACAGATGAATTCAAAAAATATAAATACGCAGTTATTGACACATTACTTTCGGTAAATGCATCATTTAATCAAGATTTAAAGTATGAATTTGATTCATTACCACAGCGAAAACTAAATGTAAAGGAATTTGAAAAATCAAATATTGATGTTGTTTTAGTATCTTACAAAGACACTTTTGAAGGTGGTGTAAGAAATGATGAACACCTTCCACTTTCTGGGTTGAGTAGAGTTTTAATTCACAAAAACGGAAAAGCTTATTTTCAATGTAATAAAACGTATTATCACTATAACGTATTTTGTAATTTCTCTCAAAAGGAGAATAAATGGAAAATAGAAAAAATCATTAAAGAATAAAACCTCAAAATTTAGACTTCTAAACTTTGAGGTTTTTCTTTATTTAAAGTTGAGTTTTTAATATCCCAACTTCTCTCTCACTCTTTTTAAAACGCCATTTGCTACTTCACCCGCTTTTGCAGCACCTTCAAGCAATAACTGGTTTACTTCTTCCAAGTTGTTGATGTAGTAATTGTACTTTTCTCTTTCGGTTTTGAATTTCTCAACGATTAATTCAAATAAAGCTTGTTTGGCGTGACCGTAGCCGTAATTTCCAGCTAAATAATTAGCTTTCATTGCTTCAGTTTGTTCTGATGTTGCTAACAATTTATACAAAGCAAAACAATTACAAGTGTCAGGATTTTTTGGTTCTTCAAGCGGTGTACTATCGGTTTGAATTCCCATTATTTGTTTGCGAAGGGCTTTATCGTCAACAAAAATATTAATGAAATTGTTTCTCGATTTACTCATTTTTTGTCCGTCAGTCCCCGGAACATACATCGTTTCTTCGCTTGTTTTTCCTTCAGGTAACACAAAAGTTTCACCCATTTGATGGTTAAAACGCGAAGCTACATCACGAGTAATTTCAAGATGTTGCATCTGATCTTTTCCTACCGGAACAATATTGGCATCGTACAATAAAATATCGGCTGCCATTAACATAGGATACGTAAATAATCCGGCATTTACATCTTCTAATCTATCCGCTTTATCTTTAAAAGAATGCGCTAATGTTAATCGTTGAAACGGAAAGAAACAACTTAAATACCAAGACAATTCTGCCGTTTGTGGCACATCTGATTGACGATAAAAAATTACTTTATCGGTATTTAATCCGCAAGCAAGCCAAGTTGCCGCCGTACTATAGGTGTTTTGTCTTAATTCATCGCCATTTTTAATTTGCGTAATCGAATGCAAATCGGCAATAAAAAGAAACGATTGATTATCAGGATTTTCTGCCATTTGAATAGCAGGTAATATTGCTCCTAACAGATTTCCTAAGTGTGGCGTTCCTGTACTTTGAACTCCGGTTAAAATTTTTGCCATTATTAAACTAATTTTTGCAAATGTAAACCATAATGTAAAAAGGGAAAAGTAAAACCGCTAAGTTTTATTAAAATCATTACTTTTGAAATTCTAATAGAAGAAAATCGATGAAATTTTTAAAATATCCACTTACATTATTATATCGAATTTGGTTTTATATCTTGGTTTTAGTTCCAATAATAGTTTTGTTTCCGTTTATTTTTGCCACTATTTTAAGCGAGAAAACCTATTCGATATTTTTTAAAATTGCGAGGTTATGGTCTAAGATTATTTTAATAGGCATGGGTTTTAATTACAAGATTGAAGGAAGCGAAGTTTTTGAAGACGGAAAAAGTTACATGTTGGTGGCCAATCATACTTCAATGACGGATATTATGCTAATGCTAATTGCGGTTAAAAATCATCCTTTTGTATTTGTTGGGAAAAAAGAATTGGCTAAGATTCCATTATTTGGATTTATTTATAAAAGGGTTTGTATATTAGTAGATAGAGCAAACAGCAAAAGTCGTTATCAGGTTTTTGAACGAGCACAAAAGAGAATCGAACAAGGATTGAGTATCTGTATTTTTCCTGAAGGCGGTGTTCCAGAAGAACATATTATTTTAGATGAATTTAAAGATGGTGCTTTTAGAATTGCAATTGAACATGGTTTACCAATAGTTCCTATGGTGTTTTTTGATAATAAGAAAAGACTTTCATATACTTTCTTCAGCGGAAGTCCGGGTAAAATGCGAGCTAAAATTTTTCCTATAATTGAAACTAAAGGAAAAACATTAGAAGACAGACATGAGTTAAAAAAGCAAGTACGTCAAATTATTTTAGCACCTTTAGAAAACGACATAAAATAAAAAAGTCCAAACGCATTTGGACTTTTTCAGCTTCGTTTTAACTAGAAACGAAACAACTTAACTAAAAATTTTAAACTTAACCAACTTAAGTTTAAAAACTAAAACTAATTCCAGAATACAAACCAATAAAATAAGGTCTGAAATTGCTAGAATTTTCATTAAAAGTATTGATCTGGTATTTAAACATAGGTTGGAAATTTGCATTAAAGCTTTTCCAGAACGAGTATTTAAAACCCAAACCGACATTGCTACTAAAATGTATATTGTTTAAATTATTTGCTCTACCAACTTCCATTTCTAAACCATTTGCTACTAAAGAAATATTGTTTTGATTTAGAAATAAAGTACTCATTCCTCCAACTAATTCTATTCCAAATTTTTTATCAATTAGTTTGTAACTAAACTCAAAAGGAACTTCAATGTATGAGATGTTTTGTTTTAAAGCACCTATATTATTATCTATAATTACATTTTCTACATCACCAGATATTTCATCGATATTTGCATTTTTTGAACTGAACGCCATATTAGTAGCGTTTGCATTTCTTGATATCGAAGGAATGTTATTTTCAACTTCTCTCATTCTAGATTCAAAAATAACATCATTTGTATTATAGCTAAGATTAATGTTGTTTACACCTGCTTTTAAGCTTAATTTATCATTTATTGCGTAACTTCCTGCAACACCTATGCTTAAAGTTGTTGAATAGTTTTTACTGTTCGAATTAAATTGCTCATCAATAGAAGATCCTTCTGCTAAAGAATTAAAATAAACAGGCGACGCGGTAGTGCTAATCGCCCATTTACTTCTTTTTTCTTCTTTTTCATCTTCATTTTTCCCAGCCTCTTTTTCTTTAAGCAATTCTTCTAGCGGATTGGTTTCTGTTACAACTTCTGCAACTAGAGTACTATCTTGAACAATAATTTCGTTAGAAGCAACAACATTTGAAATCGTTGTTGTATTGCTAATGGAATCATTGTTTGTAATTACTTTTGTGTTTGATGTTTTATCTTCAAAAAAAGCATCAATCGTTTCTTTGTTAAATAAAGCTTTATCTTCTTTATTATTAACTACGTTATTATTGTCAAATAGGTTTTCAAAATCGGAATTATTTTTATTTAACTTATCTTTTGAATTTCTTTTAGACTTAGATTTTTTGGTATTAGAAACAACTACTGTTTCAGAATTTTCTTTAGAAAGACGTTGTTTTTTATTACTGTTTTTAATTGTATTTTTCGGTTGGTACTTTGAATTTAAATCTGTGTTTTTTTCTATTTTATTGTTTGTTACAACTGCGTTAGATTTTCCAGAATTATTTTTAAAGTTTTTATTCGAAAGTTTCTCTTTATATATGTTAGACTTCTTATTGTTTTGATTGTCTGTGTCAAATGGATTTTTTTCAGAATCTTTTTCGTTCGATTTTAATTCGTATACTAAAGATTCTTCGTTAGAATTATTGTTTTTTAAATTTTTATCGTTGTTTTTTACATCATTATTATTTACAATAGAATTTTCAAAACTTGGCAATTCTTTAGTGTCATTATTGCCTAAAAAATTCCAAATTAACGTTCCAACTAATAATAAAGAAGCTGCAATTCCTGAATATTGAAACCAAATAGGAACAATTCTTTTCTTCTTTTTTTCTTTTAACCGATCAGCAATAAAATCCCAAGAATCTTCAGGCGGTAAAGCTTCAAAATTTTTGAATTTTTCTTGAAATAATCGTTCTATATTTTTATTTTCTTTCATTTACTTTTTTTTACATCAAAACTGTTGTTCAATTCTATTTTAGTTTTTAAAATAGCTTTTGCTCTAGCTAAATTTGATTTAGATGTTCCAATATTAATTTCAAGCATTTCTGAAATTTCTTTATGAGAATATCCGTCTAAAACATATAAATTAAATACCAATCGATATCTATCTGGTAACTCTTGTATTATTTTAGTTAAAAACTCAAGACTAATGGCATCATCATCAATTTCTAGTTCCTCTTCTGCCGGAATTTTTTCTGAAACAATTTCAAAAACAGTTTGCTTTCTATATTGTTGTAAAACATAATTTATAACGATTCGTTTTGCCCAGCCTTCAAAAGAACCCGAATTTTTATATTGGTTTATTTTTTCAAAAATGATTAAAAAACTTTCTTGCAAATTATCTTGAGCCTCTTCATAGTTTCGCGAATACTTTAAACACACAGAAAATAATTTAGGCGCTAATAAGCGATAAACATGTTCTTGTGCTTTTGTATTGTTTTTACCACACTCATATATAAGTTGCTCTATGACCAATTTGATATTTGTTAATTAACAGGAATATCATGAATTATAAAGGTATCATTTCCTTGATCGTCAGTTCCTGTCCAAAATTTAAAAATATAATTTCCGGTATTGGTAACATGAAAATTAAATGTTTCTTGAACCAATATATTTTCTACAGGAGCACAATTGCCTCTTTCTTCAACTAAATTTTGTACTGCACAAGTTCTTGTGTTTAAATCTTTTTCATAGTATACTCCATATGGAGAATGACAGTTTGATGGTCTGTAATATTCCATAGTAATTTGATATACTTCACCAAGTACAAATTCTGATGGTATTTCAACAGTATGAACTGGTAAAATTTCAACAGTAAAATTATTCTCATCTAACTGACAAGAATTGAATAAAAACAAAAGACTTACTAATAAAACTAATTTTTTCATTTGTATGGTTATTATACTTATTAGATTAAATTTTTTTAAAAAGGTTGCGTCAATTTACAAAAAAAATCACGCTCAAGGCGTGATTTAATTTCTAAGCGTTATTTTCTTTAATTAGATCTTTAATTTTTTGCTCTAATTCGTCCATTAATTCTGGGTTATCTTTAATTAAAGCTTTTACAGCATCTCTACCTTGTCCTAATTTAGTTTCTCCATAACTAAACCAAGAACCACTTTTCTTAATTACTTCAAATTCTACAGCTAAGTCTAAAACTTCACCTACTTTTGAAATTCCTTCGCCATACATAATGTCAAATTCTGCAGTTCTGAATGGTGGTGCCACTTTGTTTTTAACGATTTTAACTTTAGTTCTGTTTCCTAATACGTTATCACCATCTTTAATCTGAGTCGATTTACGAATATCAATACGAACCGAAGCATAAAATTTTAATGCATTACCACCGGTAGTTGTTTCTGGACTTCCAAACATAACCCCAATTTTATCACGTAATTGGTTAATGAAGAAAACAGTACAATTTGTTTTATGAATAGTTCCTGTTAATTTTCTTAATGCTTGCGACATCAAACGTGCGTGTAATCCCATTTTAGAATCACCCATATCGCCTTCAATTTCACTTTTTGGTGTTAAAGCAGCAACCGAGTCAATGACTACAATATCAACCGCACCCGAACGGATTAAACTTTCTGCAATTTCTAAGGCTTGTTCACCATTATCAGGTTGAGAAATAATTAAATTGTCGATGTCAATTCCTAATTTTTCCGCATAAAAACGGTCAAATGCGTGTTCTGCATCAATAAACGCAGCAATTCCTCCTGCTTTTTGTGCTTCAGCAATGGCATGTAATGTTAACGTAGTTTTACCTGACGATTCTGGTCCGTAAATCTCAATAACTCTTCCTCTTGGGTAACCATTTACTCCAAGCGCTAAGTCAATTCCTAATGAACCCGAAGGTATAGCTTCTATTTCTTCAACAGCGCTATCGCCTAGTTTCATTACGGTTCCTTTTCCGTACGTTTTGTCAAGTTTGTCTAATGTTAATTGTAAGGCTTTTAATTTGGCTTCTTTATCTGCACTCATAATATGATATTTTTCGTAAAAATACAGCTTTTTTTATTTGTTCCAAAAATTGTTAATATGTTTTCATTCAGCATCAATAGTTTGATTTTTAATCAATTTTATTACCTTTGACGCCGAGTTCTTCCATTTAGAACTCATAACATATTCTGTACAGACGCCATTAATCGCGTCTTTAATCTTAAAACGTTTATAGCATGCAACTGTATAACACCTTAAGCGCAGAAGAAAGAGCTCAATTAATTGATGAAGCCGGAAAACAACGTCTTACATTATCTTTCTATGCGTATGCCAAAATTGAAGATCCCAAAAAATTTCGCGACGATTTATTTATCCAATGGAACCAACTCGATGCTCTAGGTCGTACCTATGTAGCCAAAGAAGGAATTAATGCTCAAATGAGTGTTCCAGCAGAAAACTTTGAAGCTTTTCGCGAAACATTAGAAGCGTATGATTTTATGCGTGGCATTCGTTTGAATGTAGCTGTAGAACACGACGATCATTCCTTTTTAAAACTAACCGTAAAAGTTCGTGACAAAATTGTAGCTGACGGTTTAAACGATGAAACATTTGATGTAACCAACATCGGTGTGCATTTAAAAGCGGCAGCATTCAATCAAATATTAGAAGATCCAAACACGATTGTAGTAGATTTTAGAAATCATTACGAAAGCGAAATCGGTCATTTTAAAGGTGCTATTACTCCAGATGTGGAAACTTTTAGAGAAAGTTTACCAATTATCAACGAACAATTAAAAGACTTTAAAGAAGATAAAAACCTAGTGATGTATTGCACCGGAGGAATTCGTTGCGAAAAAGCGTCAGCCTATTTTAAACATCAAGGTTTTAAAAATGTATTCCAATTAGAAGGCGGAATTATCAATTATGCCAAGCAACTTAAAGAGGAAGGTTTAGAAAGTAAATTCATTGGAAAGAACTTCGTTTTTGACCATAGATTAGGAGAACGAATTACTAATGATATTGTTTCGCAATGTCATCAATGTGGAAAACCATGCGATAATCATACGAATTGTTTAAACGATGGTTGTCATTTATTATTCATTCAATGTGATGATTGTAAAGCCGCAATGGAAAATTGTTGTTCTACCGAATGTTTAGAAATTACCCATTTACCATTAGCCGAACAAGTTAAGCTTCGTAGAGGAAAACAAGTTGGAAATAAAGTCTTCCGAAAAGGAAAATCAGAAAATTTGAAATTCAAACATTCAGGTGAACTTTCGGATAAACCATTAGCAGTTGCCAATACAACCAATGACATTCGCCAAAAAATAAAAGTAAAAAAAGTATTGCTTGGCAAAGCGGAACATTATTATGTAAAAGCACAAGTTGGACTTTTTATGATTGAAAACAATGACTTAAATGTAGGAGATAAAATCTTAATTTCGGGTCCAACAACTGGAAATCAAGAATTGGTTTTAGAAAAAATGTTGGTAAACGGAACAGAAAATTCATCAGCTAAAGTTGGCGATAAAGTAACTTTTGAAGTGCCTTTTAGAGTAAGATTATCCGATAAATTATTTAAAATTATTGGCTAATGACTGCTTCAGGAAAAATAGAATTGATGGCGCCTGCAGGAAATTTCGAATCCATGCAAGCGGCCCTAGATAATGGTTGCGATTCCATTTATTTTGGCGTTGAACAATTAAACATGCGTGCTCGAGCAACAGTGAATTTCGTTTTAGACGATTTGCCAGAAATTGCTCGTCGTTGCAACGAAAAAAATGTTAGAACGTATCTAACTTTAAATACCATTATTTACGATCATGATTTATCAATTGTAAAAACTCTTTTAACCAAAGCCAAAGAAGCAGGAATTACGGCTGTAATTGCATCTGACCAAGCGGTTATTATGACGGCCAGAACGATAGGAATGGAAGTGCATATTTCAACCCAATTGAATGTGACTAATATCGAAACAATAAAATTCTATGCTATGTTTGCCGATACCATTGTATTGTCTCGCGAGTTGAGTTTACGTCAAGTGAAAAAGATTACTGATGATATCGAAAAAGAACAAGTTAAAGGTCCAAGTGGCAATTTAGTTGAAATTGAAATTTTTGGTCACGGCGCTTTATGCATGGCGGTTTCGGGAAAATGTTATTTGAGTTTACATTCACATAATTCGTCTGCTAATCGTGGAGCCTGCAAACAAAATTGCCGTAAAAAATATACCGTAATCGACCAAGAAAGTGGTTTCGAAATAGAAGTGGATAACGAATATTTAATGTCGCCAAAAGATTTATGTACATTAGATTTTCTAGACCAAGTTATAAATTCTGGAATTAAAGTTTTAAAAATTGAAGGACGCGGACGTGCTGCCGATTATGTGGCAACGGTTATCAAAACGTATCGTGAAGCTATCGACTCGCATTACGAAGGAACTTTTACTAAAGAAAAAATAAATACTTGGATGGAAGCTTTGGCAACCGTTTACAATCGCGGATTTTGGAGTGGTTATTACCTTGGACAAAAATTAGGAGAATGGTCAGATAACCCAGGTTCAAGTGCCACTCAAAAGAAAGTATATGTTGGGAAAGGAATGCATTATTTTCCAAAATCAAGTATAGCTGAATTTAAAATTGAAGCCTATGACATTAAGAAAGGCGATAAAATTTTAATTACAGGTCCGTCAACTGGAGCTCAAGAATTAATTTTAGAAGATTTTTTTGTTAACGATGCAACTTCTGAAAAAGCAACTAAAGGAGATAGTTGTACATTAAAAGTGCCATTTAGAATTCGTTTATCAGATAAAATGTATAAAATCGTAGAGAACTAATGGTTGTTGTTACATTACAAAGAGATAAATGTATTGGTTGCAATTACTGTGTAGAAATGGCACCAGCACAATTTCAAATGTCTAAAAAAGACGGTAAATCAGTTTTAATAAAATCGGTAAATTCTAAAGGTTTTTATACTTTAAAATCGGCAGATCATACTATTGTTGAAAATTGTGAGTTAGCAGAAAAAGCTTGCCCAGTTCATATAATTACGATAAAAGAAACATAATTTTCTGTTTTACAATACTATAAACTTGCCTATTTCGTTTTAATACGGAATAGGTTTTTTATTTTTAGTATGTTTCAATAAAATGAAGTTTGAAAGTTTCAACAAAAAATCAATATCTTTACACACAAAAGCGTTTTGAAACGTAGTCCTTTAAGGACAATCACTATATATATTTAAATTATGGCATGTACAAACTGTTCAACTTCTGATGGCGGAGCGCCAAAGGGGTGTAAAAATAATGGGACTTGCGGCACCGATAGCTGCAACAAACTTTCGGTTTTCGATTGGTTATCAAATATGACATTACCTGGAGGACAAGCTCCTTTTGATGCGGTTGAAATTAGATTTAAAAACGGAAGAAAAGAATTTTTTAGGAATACCGAAAAATTAACCTTGTCTATAGGGGATATCGTGGCAACCGAAGCGTCGCCTGGGCATGATATTGGAATTGTAACTTTAACAGGAGAATTAGTTAAAGTTCAAATGAAGAAGAAGAATGAAAATCCGGATAAAGACTTAGCAAAAGTATACAGAAAAGCTTCTCAAAGAGATATTGATATTTGGACAGAAGCCCGAAATAAAGAAGAAGCAGTTCGAATGAAAGCTAGAGAAATAGCTATTAATTTAAAATTAGAAATGAAAATTTCTGATGTTGAATTTCAAGGTGATGGCTCTAAATCCACTTTTTATTATACTGCAAATGATAGAGTCGATTTTCGTCAATTAATTAAAGAATTTGCTCAGGAGTTTAAAGTAAGAATCGAAATGAAACAAGTTGGTTTTCGTCAAGAAGCCTCTCGTTTAGGAGGAATTGGTTCTTGCGGAAGAGAACTTTGTTGTTCTACATGGTTAACCGATTTTAGAAGCGTTAATACTTCTGCTGCACGATACCAACAGTTGTCTTTAAACCCTCAAAAACTAGCGGGTCAATGTGGAAAATTGAAGTGTTGTTTAAATTATGAATTAGATACTTATTTAGATGCATTGAAAGATATGCCTGACATGGAAACAAAACTTTACACAGAAAAAGGAGATGCGTACTGTCAGAAAATCGATATTTTTAAAGAAATCATGTGGTTTTCTTATGCTAATGCACCAGCGCAATGGATGGTTTTACCTGTTGCAAAAGTGAAAGAAATTTTAGCAATAAATAAGAAAAAAGAACGTGTAGCTGCTTTAGAAGATTATGTAGTTGAAACAGTTCAGGAAGTAGAGAAAAAATTTGAAAATGTAGTAGGTCAGGATAGTTTAACTCGTTTTGATCAACCTAAGAAAAAATCAAATAATAGAAACAAAAAAAAGAAACCTACAAATTATAAAAATGCACCTAAAAAAGACTAATTTTATTGGGTTAATGCTAATTGCGTTGCTTTTTATCTCTTGTGATAAAAAACAATTTTTTAGCGAGTATAAAGAATTAGATGGTACTTGGAAAAAGTCAGATACCCTGCGTTTTACATTTGAACAAAACGATACAATTAATCCGTATCATTTATTTTTGAATGTTAGAAACAATAACGATTATCCGTTTAATAATATGTACCTAATTGTTTCTTTAAAAGAGCCAGGAATAAAACCTACTATAAAAGTAGATACTTTAGAGTACCAAATGGCAAATCCTGACGGAACACTTATGGGAGAAGGTTTTTCAGATATTAAAGAAAGTAAATTGTGGTATTTAGAAAACTACAAATTCAATAGAGTTGGAAAATATAATGTAGAGATTGTTCAAGCTGTTCGAGAAACTGGTAAAGTTGATGGAGTAGCAGATTTAAAAGGGGTTACAGAATTAGGGTTACGAATAGAAAAAATAAAATAGTATGGCTACCAAAAAAGCAAATACAAACGATTTTTCAGAGTATAAAAGAAAATTTTGGCAATTATTTGCCTACGGATTTTTAGGAATTATTTTTTTATTCCTTTTTGCCTCGTGGGGATTTTTTGGAAAAATGCCTTCGTTTGACGATTTAGAAAATCCAGATTCAAATGTAGCAACCGAAATAATTTCCTCTGACGGAGTTGTTATTGGTAAATTTTATAAAGAAAACAGAACACCCGTTAAATACGAAGATTTGCCAAAACATTTAGTTGAAGCTCTAGTTTCAACTGAAGATGAACGTTTTTATGAACATTCAGGTATAGATGCAAGAGGAACATTGAGAGCAGTAGTAAAATTAGCTCAAGATGGTGGAGCCAGTACGATTACCCAACAGTTAGCAAAAAATTTATTCCACGGAAGTGACGGTTCTAAATTCATTTTATTCAGGGTAATTCAAAAAGTTAAAGAGTGGATTATTGCTATTCGTTTGGAACGTCAATATACAAAACAAGAAATCATCGCATTATATTTAAACCAAGTAGATTTTGTAAACGGAGCAGTTGGGATTCGTTCGGCAGCAAAAATTTACATGAACAAAGAACCCAAAGATTTAACTATTGAAGAATCGGCTTTGTTTGTTGGGATGTTAAAAAACCCATCGTTTTATAATCCAAATCGTAAAAAGAGAGCCAAATTAGTTTTGGATAGAAGAAATACGGTTTTTGGCCAAATGTTAAAAAACGGTGTAATTTCAATATCACAAAAAGAAGAATTAAGTAAATTACCTATCAAGTTAGATTTCAAACCCGAGAGTCACTCGGAAGGAAGAGCAACTTATTTCAGAGAGTACCTAAGAGATTATATGAAAAAATGGGTCAAAAACCATTTAAAACCCGATGGAACTGAGTATGATTTGTATCGTGATGGTTTAAAAATTTATACTACTATTGATTCCAAAATGCAGCAATATGCTGAGGAAGCGGTTTCTGAACATCTTAAAAATCTTCAAAAGGAATTTTTTAGTGCTGCAAAGGATAAAAAGAATGCTCCTTTTGTAGATATTACTCCAGAGCAAACAGAAAAAATCATGATGCAGGCCATGAGAAATTCAGAACGTTGGAGAAAAATGGATTTGAATGGAAAAACTAAAGATGAAATTTTAAAATCTTTTGAAGTGCCTGCAAAAATGAAAATCTTTACTTATGAAGGGGAGAAAGACACCATCATGAAACCTAAAGATTCTATTATTTATTACAAACACATGTTGCAAACGGGTATGATGGCTATGGAGCCAAGAAATGGTCATATCAAAGCATGGGTTGGTGGGGTTAATTACAAATATTTTCAATACGATCACGTTGGTCAAGGAGCAAGACAAGTAGGTTCTACTTTCAAGCCATTTCTTTACGCAACGGCTATAGAACAATTAGGAATGTCTCCATGTGATTCTATTATAGATAGTTATTTTACTATGCCAAAAGGCAAATGGGGTATTGATGCCGATTGGTCTCCAAAAAATTCAGATGGAAATTATAGAGGCACCATTACTTTGCAAAAAGCGTTGGCCAATTCTGTAAATACAGTTTCTGCTAAGTTAATAGATAGAGTGGGTCCACAAGCTGTTGTTGATATGGTAAAAGAACTAGGAGTAACATCAAACATTCCGGTTCAACCATCAATTGCATTAGGAGCTGTAGATATTACAGTAGAGCAAATGGTTGGCGCCATCAGTACCTTTGCAAATCAAGGAGTTTATGTTAAGCCAACATTTATTATTAAAATCGAAAATAAAAATGGTGTAGTACTAGACCAAACTGTTTCTTATCAAAAAGATGTTGTAAATAAAGATGTGGCGTATGCTGTTATTAAATTAATGGAAGGTGTTACACAATCAGGAACAGGTTCTCGATTAAAATGGGGAGGAGCAGGATTTAAAAATTACGATTATAGTTTTGGTAATCCTATTGCTGGTAAAACAGGAACTTCGCAAAACAATTCAGACGGATGGTTTATTGGAATGGTGCCTAACTTAGCAACAGGAATTTGGGTAGGAAATGAAGACCGATCAGCTCACTTTAGAGACACTAGAAGAGGTCAAGGAGCAACCATGGCATTACCTATTTGGGGAATTTTTATGAAAAAATGTTACGGCGATAGCGATTTAGATGTGTCAAAAGAACCTTTTGAAAGACCTGAAAATTTATCTATTAAAGTAGATTGTTGGACACCAAAAAAAGTGGTAGATTCAACAGAGATTCCTACTGATGAGCCTAACCTAGACGAATTCGGATTATAAACAACAACAAACTAAAATATGATTTCTAGAAAAGTTAATAACGTTAAAGAAGCGTTGGAAGGAATTCAAGACGGACAAACCATTATGTTAGGTGGGTTTGGATTATGTGGAATTCCAGAAAATAGTATTGCTGAATTAGTAAATAAAAACGTAACCAATTTAACTTGTATTTCAAACAATGCAGGTGTAGATGATTTCGGATTGGGATTACTATTACAAAAACGTCAAATTACAAAAATGATTTCTTCTTATGTAGGAGAAAATGCAGAATTTGAACGTCAAATGCTTTCAGGTGAATTAGATGTAGAACTAACTCCACAAGGAACTTTAGCTGAAAAATGTCGAGCTGCTCAAGCAGGAATTCCCGCGTTTTTTACACCAGCAGGTTACGGAACAGAAGTAGCTGAAGGAAAAGAAACTCGTGAATTCAACGGAAAAATGCACGTAATGGAATTGGCGTATAAAGCTGATTTTTCTATTGTAAAAGCATGGAAAGGCGACGAAGCAGGAAATCTTATTTTCAAAGGAACAGCTCGTAATTTTAACGCTTGTATGGCAGGTGCTGCAAAAATCACAATTGCTGAGGTAGAAGAATTAGTCCCAGCTGGAACTTTAAATCCAAACGAAATTCACATCCCAGGAATTATGGTAAATCGTATTTTTCAAGGAGAGAAATTTGAGAAAAGAATTGAGCAAAGAACAGTTCGTAAAAAGTAATCAGTGTTCAGTTTTGTGATTAGTAAAAGAAGAGAATGTAAAAAGTTAATACAAGAAGTCAGTTTTTTAATATAACTTAAAAAAGCAATAGCAAACGTATTAGTTTTTACTAAAAAGATGAAAATAACCGTTATATGAATAAAGATGATATTTTTATTTTATTAAGTTTAGGATATGGGATTGGTGGAATTCTTTTTTCGTGTATCTATACCTATTTTGTAATCAAATACACCAAATCATTACTATCTAAATGGGGTTTAATTTTTTTATTAGTTATAATTGGAGGTTCTATTTTATATCAATATCTTCCAATTTTTAATAATAATGGTAGGGTAGCTTTTGTAGATGAAACCAATTTTCTTGCCATTGCATTTCTTTTCACCCCTTTTCTTTTTTTAATTGTTAGAGATATAACATATTTAAATACTAATTTAATAAAACTTAAAATCAAAGACGCTCAAGAAATTGCCAAACAAACAAAATTGGAGGTTGTTGGTATTGATGAAAATCTAAAACATAATAGATTAGATTTATTTAAAATCTTTTATCGTGGAAAATTAAATGGGATATACAATTTTAATTTGTTAAGTTCTTGTGATTATCCAGTAATGAAATTGAATAGTAATGCTGACCCAAGATTTCATTATTATGGCTATTATAAAAGATTTACTTTTCAAATCAATGAAAAGTATCCTCATAGATTTTTTATATCAACTTCTCATAATTTAGAAATTGAAAACAGTATGGAAAATTTAATTCCTTTTATATCTAACAATACTAAATTTAATGATCTTTTTGGTATATATATTGAATCTAATAGTAGCTCACACTTATTTTTTAATGACATTAAAGTTCAACAAATATTAATTGATAACTTTACAAATATTAAAGGATATATTGATTTTAATTTTGAAATTGGAAAAGGTAAATTTAAGTCATCTGAAATAAATGAAAATTCTATTTCAACCTTTAATAGAAATTGGAGAAATATTGTTAATCAAATGCACATTAAAGATATTTCTTTAAAAATTAAACTTTTAGAGGAATTAATTTCTGAATGGGATTATATTAATTCAACTTATCAGCATCAAAGTGAAACAACCTAATTCATATTGGAAAATAACAGACGATTGTGTTGTTTTTATTAACACTTCGAATTTAACGATTTCCTTTAATAAAGGAACAGATCGACATTATGACAACATAAGTATTGAAGAAAATTTAGAAAAAGTAATAGAAAACAACAGTATAGTTATAGATAATCTATACAGCAATAATTTTTCAAATGAATTAATTGAAGAAATAATTCAAGCAGTAAACTATTTTCATTCTGATGAATATATCATTACTTTAAAATCTGATGAACAGATAAAAATTAAAAAATTAAAACAAAACAAGGATAGAGAACAATTTGTAGAACAAACGCTGCCACAAAAAATTGAAAATAGCATTATAAAGATAAAGCAAAACAATAAAAAAGCTATTATTCTTTACATTGTTCTAATTTTTATTATTATGTTAACACCTATTATTTGGAGTTTTTATAATGAAAAAGCATTTGTTTTTCTTATACCAATATCTATTTTTATTGCAGTATTTATTTATCAGATTTCGAAATTAATTAATTTAAAACCAATGTATGGAGAAGCAAATGTTATTGAAATTTATGCTTCTAATGGTTCTTACACAAATCCTGTTTCTGGTAAGTTAAACATTCCATCAGTCATATATGTTAAAGTAGAAAAACATAAGCTTTATCAAATAAAAAACAATAGTATCGATTATTCTAATAGTAAAAGCGTTGAACAATGTAGCTATCAATTTACAAACGTATTAAACTCTGTTATTTTAAATAAAAAACACATACAATTTGTTTTAAATACAGATAATGAAATTAAAATTTTAGAATAGTTTTATTTTAAAGTTAGGAAGAAAAAAATAAATTATATTTATAAAAAGTAAAGATGAAAACCGCTTATTAATAACAAAAATTATATGTTAACAAAAGAAGATATAGCAAAAAGAATAGCACAAGAAGTTAAAGATGGTTACTATGTGAATTTAGGAATCGGAATCCCAACTTTAGTTGCCAATTATGTTCGCACCGATATTTCAGTAGAATTTCAGTCTGAAAATGGTGTATTAGGAATGGGACCTTTCCCTTTTGAAGGAGAAGAAGATGCCGATATCATCAACGCAGGAAAACAAACGATTACAACTTTACCAGGAGCAAGTTTCTTTGATTCGGCATTTAGTTTTGGAATGATTCGTGCGCAAAAAGTAGATTTAACTATTTTAGGTGCAATGGAAGTTTCTGAAAATGGAGACATTGCCAACTGGAAAATTCCAGGAAAAATGGTAAAAGGAATGGGTGGCGCGATGGATTTAGTTGCATCGGCAGAAAATATCATTGTAGCTATGATGCATGTAAATAAAGCTGGGGAATCTAAAATTCTTAAAAAATGTTCACTTCCATTAACCGGTGTAGGATGTGTTAAAAAAGTAGTTACTGAATTAGCAGTTTTAGAAGTAACTCCAAAAGGATTCAAATTATTAGAACGCGCACCGGGTGTTTCTGTTGAAGATATCATTAAAGCAACCGAAGCCGATTTAATTATTGAAGGAGATATTCCTGAAATGAGTATTTATTAGCCAATGAGGCAATAAGCCAATGTGACAATGAGAGAATGTGTCAATTAGTCAATGAATCAATGATAAGAATTGGCACATTGACACATTTTCAAATTGACTAATTAGATTGACACATTGACACATTTTAAAATTGACACATTAAATATATAAGCCATGATAACATTTCAAGAAAAGTACAAAAACAATTTAATTCTTTTAAAATCATTTGAATTTGCAAAAAAAGTGGTTCAATACACAGAAAAATTAGAAGAAGACAGAAAGTATGTAATCGCCAATCAACTATTAAAATCAGGAACTTCAATCGGAGCTAATATCAAAGAAGCTCAAAATTCTGAAAGCAAAGCAGATTTTATTCATAAAATGAAAATTGCAATGAAAGAAGCTGATGAAACCGAATTTTGGTTATTCCTTTGTAATGAGTTGGAAAATTATCCAAATACAGAAGAATTATTATCCGAAGTTTTTGATATATTGAAAATCACAAACAAAATCATTTCAACCACTAAAAAAGGCTAATGAGTCAATTAGCCAATATGTCAATTAGTCAATAAAGGAATTGGCTCATTTTCAAATTGACTAATTTAATTGGCACATTGACTAATCGACTAATTGACACATTAATATGTTCCCAAAAGTAATTCTAAAATCAGGTAAAGAAAAATCTATTCAACGTCGTCATCCATGGATTTTCAGTGGTGCGGTTTATGGCGTGAGTCGTGAAATAAACGATGGCGAAATGGTAGATGTAGTCGATTCGAAAAACAATCATTTAGGAACAGGATATTTCAGTGATAAAGGAAGTATTGTAGTTCGAATTTTAACGTTTGCCAATGAAACTTTCTCTGAGAACTTTTGGGCAGCCAAACTACAATCGGCTTGGGAATTACGTTGGAAATTATTGGATTTGGAAGTTACCAATGCGTTTCGTGTTATTCATGGTGAAGGCGATGGAATTCCAGGTTTAATCATCGATTATTACGATAAAAATTGGGTTATTCAAGCCCATTCAACGGGAGTTTTTCTTCAAATGGAGCAAATAGCTGAAGCCATAAAATCCAATTTTTCAACTTATTGCGAAACCATTTATTGTAAAAGTTCAGGAACATTACCTAATACAGGAACCGATTATTTCTTATTTGGTAATAGAGCAGAAGCAGTTGCAAAAGAGAACAACATTTTGTTTTCAGTAAATTGGGTAGAAGGACAAAAAACAGGTTTCTTCTTAGACCAACGCGAAAACCGAAAATTGCTAGGCGAATTCTCAAAAGGCAAAAAAGTACTAAATACGTTTTGTTACACAGGCGGATTTTCCATTTACGCGATGAGCTCAGGAGCAGAATTGGTTACCTCGGTGGATATTTCTCAAAAAGCAGTAGATTTGGCAGCGAGTAATATGGAATTGAATTTTCCAAATGCTAATCACAAAGCTGTAGCTGACGATGTATTCAACTTCATGAAAGCGCACACGCAACAATATGATATTATTGTTTTGGATCCACCCGCTTTCGCGAAAAGCATCAAAAGCAAGCACACCGCAACGCAAGCCTACAAACGCTTAAATATTGCAGGATTAAAAGCCTTAGCACCTAACGGAATTTTATTCACATTCTCATGCTCGCAAGTAATTGACGATGTTTTATTTTACAACACGGTTGCCGCAGCAGCTATAGAAACCGGAAGAAACATCAGAGTTTTACACAAATTAGAACAAGGACCCGATCACCCAACGAATATTTACCATCCAGAAGGGCATTATTTAAAGGGGTTAGTGTTGTTTGTGGAGTAGTTTAAAGTGTTCAGTGTTCAGTTTGAAGTGTTCAGTATTTAGCGCATAGTTTGTCATTCAGAAGGAATCTCGCAGATTAATTTTAAATGTTTTTACTTTATGATTAGATTTTTCAGCATCTTACTTTTTACTCTTTTTTTGTTTAGTTGTAAACAGAAATCAGAATTAGTACAAGCTGAAATGAAGTCATTTAATATGAAAATAGATTTTAGACTTTATTCTGATAGCACATACATTTTTAAAAGAATTTATGAATTTGATTCAATTAAAAATGAAACCTTTGAAGGAAACTTTAAGTTGCTAAATGATACTCTTATTTGTTATGGCGATTTTAATTTTAATGGTCTTATAAAGAATAACTTTATTGAATCTAACCAAGAGTATGAAAAATATGAAATCATAAATTCAAAAATTAAGTCGAATATAAAAATCGATTTTAAAAAATTTCCAACTTATACAACTTTTGCATTTGGTAAATCAAAAAAATATAATCGTTTTAACGAAACTGCTATTCCTTATGAATTAACAGAAAATGATTTAATTAAAATAGATTCCATTTTACCAATTTGCATGAATAAAACAAGTTATTTCAAAGGAGTGAAGAAAACAGACAACTATTCAAAACAATGTGTTGCAACAAAAAACAGGAATGATGAAATAGAAGTTTGGATTAATTGCGCATGCTCAGGAATAGCTAAAGAGTCATTCAAATATTTCATAGGGGCTGTTTATGATGGAGGACATTGTTTTTTTAGATTAAAAATTAATTTAACTACAAAAGAATGTTTTGATGTTGTTGTAAATGGTTATTAAAAAAACCTGCAAGTCTTTCAACTCACAGGCTATCTTAATACTTAATTCTTCTATCTTAATACTTTAAAGATTCATAAAAAAATCATTTCCTTTATCATCTGTAATAATAAACGCAGGGAAATCTTTTACTTCAATTTTACGCACAGCTTCCATTCCTAATTCTGGGAAATCAACCACTTCAACACTTAAGATGTTTTCTTTTGCTAAGATTGCTGCAGGTCCACCAATTGAGCCTAAATAGAAACCACCATAAGTAGCACAAGCATCAGTAACCGCTTGTGTTCTATTTCCTTTTGCTAACATAATCATACTTCCACCTGCTGCCTGAAACTCGTTTACATAAACGTCCATTCTTCCTGCAGTTGTAGGTCCAAAACTTCCTGAAGGCATTCCGTCTGGTGTTTTAGCCGGACCAGCGTAATATACAGGGTGATTTTTGAAATACTCTGGCATTGGTTTTCCAGCGTCTAATAATTCTTTAATTTTTGCATGTGCTATATCACGAGCCACAATTAATGTTCCGTTTAATTTTAAACGTGTTTTAATAGGGTATTTAGATAAATCGGCTAAGATTTCAGCCATTGGTCGGTTCAAATCCACATCAATTGCTGGTGCTAAATGAGGAGCTGTAGCTGGTAAAAATTGTGCCGGATTGGTTTCTAATTGCTCTAAGAAAATACCATCTTTCGTGATTTTCCCTTTAATATTTCTATCTGCAGAACACGAAACTCCCATTCCCACTGGGCAAGAGGCAGCATGTCGCGGTAAACGAATGACGCGAACATCATGTGTTAAATATTTTCCGCCAAATTGAGCTCCAATTTGACTTTCTTGACAAATGATTTGTACTCTTTTTTCCCATTCTAAGTCACGAAAAGCCTGACCAGCCATGTTTCCAGAAGTAGGTAAATTATCATAATATCCTGCCGATGCTTTTTTAACTGCTGCTAAATTAGCTTCTGCCGAAGTTCCACCAATTACTAATGCTAAGTGATAAGGCGGACAAGCCGCTGTTCCTAAATCTAAAATACGTTCGCGAACAAATTCTTCCATTGATTTGTCGTTCAATAACGATTTTGTTTTTTGATATAAGAAGGTTTTGTTTGCCGAACCACCACCTTTTGTTAAAAATAAGAATTCATACGAATTTCCTTTTTTAGCATAAATATCAATTTGTGCCGGAAGATTGGAACCTGAGTTTTTTTCTTCAAACATCGAAATTGGAACAATTTGCGAGTAACGAAGATTTTTATTTTGGTACGTGTTGTAAATTCCTTTTGACAACCATTCGCCATCTTCTACGCCTGTGTATACGTTTTCACCTTTTTTGGCAACTACAATTGCAGTTCCAGTATCTTGGCAAGAAGGCAATTGCCCTTCTACAGCAATTGATGCATTTTGCAACAAATTATAAGCCACAAAACGGTCGTTATCTGTTGCTTCTGGGTCTTCGATAATGTGTCGCAGTTTTTGTAAATGTGCCGAACGCAGCATAAACGAAACATCGTCCATAGCTTCTTGTGCTAATAATTCTAAACCTTTTGGGTCAACCACTAAGATTTCTCTATCGCCAAGTTGCTCTACTTTTACGTAATCTGAAGTTAATTTTTTGTAGTGTGTATCGTCTTTTAAAATAGGATACGGGTCTTGATATAAAAAGTCCATTGTGTGTATGTTTTGAAAGGTAAAGTTACGGATTTTTGTAGTATTTGTGAAATTCTAGTTTCTTAAATAAATTATTGTCTTGATTTTATTATTGAGTTTACTTCAATAAAATTGTAACCAATATCGATTGTTTTGGAAGAGTTATTTTTATAAATGAATTTATAATACCTTCCATCTGTTTCTATTTTATTAAAAAGAAAACCCTGATTCAAATAAGAGAAGTTTAATCTGTATTTTGGCTTAAAACTTATATCACATACTTTACCTTTTATTAATTCTAATTCAAGCAAAAATAATTCTGAATTATATATTTTATTTTGGACTTTTTTATTTTCAAAAGAAGGAAAATGTATACGATTATCAAAAAGAAAAACAGTATCATTTTTCTTTTTAACTTCTTGATATAAATAACTTATTTCATTATAAGCAGCAAAAAAATCTAATGGAGCTTTATTTGCATAATCTTGAATAGACTTTACAATTTTTCCGTTTTTAATGAATGATATTGTATTGCTCTGAGCATCAGTAACAGATCTGTTGTATGAGTCATCCATTTTAAGGATATCAATTTTATCAAAATTATCAAATATTTGAGTAACTGTTTTTAAATCTAATTGAGTTTTAAAATCATTTTCATTTGTATTATAACCCAATCCTTTGAAATACATTTCTCCTTTTCTATTGATATATGTTGTATTTATTCCGCAACATCCAAATCCACCTTCTCTATCAACAACTATGGCGTCATATAGCGTAGAATTGTTATAATTATTTTCTTTTTTAACTAAATTATATTCTGTTTGATTTTGGTCTTCAAGAATTAAATTCTTTTGATTTACCTTTTTAATTTTATATTCTACCCAAAAAGAACCCGATTTATCCCAAAAAAGTAATGTAGAGTCTTTTACTTTATATTTTGTTTTTGTTCCTAAAAAACGTTTGGCATTAATTTTCATATTTAGGTTTTTACGATCAAAATGTATTACTTTCATTAAAGTTGGTACATCTTCATAGAACCCAAACTTATATTCAAGAATACTATCGTTTAAAACATTTAAGCCAAAAATTTCTTCATCGAAGGAATCATAACCTTCATTTTTTAATTGTTCATCAAAACACCAGTTACCTATTAAGAGGTTTTCCTCTTTTTCTTCACAAGAAAAAAAGAAAATAAAAATTAGTAAAAAGAATATATTTTTCATGCCTTAAAAAAACCAAAGTGCCACAAAAATCGCCGTAATTACACAAATTAAATCTACTAATAGCATAGTTGTAAGTGCGTAACGTGTATTTTTAATGTTTACAGAGCCAAAGTAAACTGCAATTACATAAAAAGTACTTTCGGCACTACACTGAAAAATACTACTTAATCTTCCTGTTAAAGAATCGGCTCCAAAAGTATTCATCGAATCAATTAAAAATCCTCTTGACCCAGCAGAACTGAAAGGTCGTAATAAAGCAACAGGTATAGCATCAACAATTTGTTTATTTATTCCAAAATTAGAAAACACAAAGGCTAAACCATTGCTTATAATATCAAACAAACCACTATTTCTAAATAATGAAATTGCTGCTAACATTGCTAAAACATATGGAAAAATAGTAACTCCGGTTTTTATACCATTATTTGCTCCTTCAACAAAGGCTTCAAAAACAGTAGTTTTCGCTTCGGCAAATAATTTCTCTTTTCGAAAGGCATAAATTAAAGTAAAACCAATAATGGCTAATAATATTAATCCTGAAAGGTTAGAAGTAAAATAGTTTTTTCCAATTAAATCCAAATGATTTACATACATCAATAACCCAATGATTGCCCCAATCAATGTCATTAAGCCAATTGCTAAAGAAGCACTTTTAAAATTGATTTTTTGTTTAATACCAACAATAATAAAAGCAGCGATTGTGCCAATAAACGATGTAATTATACATGGCAGCATTACGTCTGCAGGATTACTAGAACCAGCTGCTGCGCGGTAACCAATAATAGAAGTTGCAATTAATGTTAATCCAGATGCATGCAAACACATAAACATAATTTGGGCATCGCTTGCCTTGTCTTTATCCGGATTTATTTCTTGTAAACTTTGCATGGCTTTCAAACCAAAAGGAGTTGCTGCCGAGTCTAACCCTAAAAAGTTTGCCGCAAAATTTAGCGTCATATAGGAAATGGAAGGATGATTTTCGGGAATACTTGGAAATACTTTTACAAAAACAGGACTCAATACTTTTGCTAATTTTCCAGAAACTCCAGAAATAATTAATAATTCCATCAATCCGCAAAAGAAGGCTAAATAGGCAATAAGCGGAATAATAATATCAACCAAACTACTTTTGCATGTTGCTAATAAACCATCAGATTTTTGAACACCGCTATAAATTTGAACCGCTTTATTTTTGTAAACATACGTTGTATCGTTATTAGATAAATCACGATTGACAATCATTGTTTTATCTTCTTTCAATTCGATACTGTCTCTAATGAAAGCAGGAACTTGATCAATATACTTTTCAGAAATTAAAATAGGATCGCCTTTTTCGCCATTTAACACATAGTCTATAGTGTAATTACTACCCGAAAACAAGCTAATGACAACAAATAAAATGGAACTAATAAATATTACTAACCAAAATCTACTTAAAACCATAAATCAATATTTTTCGTAAATGTAATATTAAATGAACAAATATTAAATAAAATTAAATATTTAGAAATTTAGATAAATAATTTTATATTTGTAAATTAATCATTAACCAAACCTACTAATTAACATGAAAATCAGAACATTACTACTTGTTTTTTCTATGATTTTTTCTGGATTCATTTTTTCACAAACTAAAGAAGATGCTGAAAAAATAACCAAAAATTATGATTTAGAAAAAATTAAAGAATTAGAAGTTTCTTATAAAAAGAAAGAGGAAGCTGAGAAAAAGGCAGCTTATGAAGCTGCAAGAATTAATGGATGGCCTATTACAATTAAAAAAGAAGACGGGACCTTTCAGGAATTAATGAAATTAACCCCAGACGGTTATCCAGTTTATTATTCTACCAATAATGTTAATGCTGCAAGATCAACTCGAACTAATTATTTGAACACAGGAGGTGGTTTAGGACTTACTTTGGATGGACAAAACATGGTTGCTAGGGTTTGGGACGGTGGAACTGTTAGAAGAACACACAGAGGATTTGAGACGGGTAGACTTACAACGGTAGATGATCCATCAGGAACAACATATGCAGATCATGCTACACACGTTTCAGGAACAATTATTGCCAATAGATGGAGTGTGGGGTCTAATAGTATTAAAGGGATGGCAACACAAGCTACCGCTAGAACTTTTAACTGGACCGATGATGAAACAGAAGCTTTGTCTGAAGTAGCATTAGGTATGTTGGTTTCTAACCATTCATATGGAGTGCCTGTTACCGGTTCTACAGGAACAACGCTTCCATCATGGTACATTGGTTCATATGTGGAGGATTCAAGAGCATGGGATGAGATTGCATATTATGCACCATATTATCTTCCTATTTATTCTGCAGGGAATGATGGAACAAATAATAACAATGCAGATCCTATAGCCGCAGGTTTTGATAAATTAGTTGGAAATAAAGTGGCTAAAAATGTATTAACTGTTGCTAATGCTCAAGATGCTGTTATTAATGCTGATGGTTCTCTTTCAAGTGTAGCAATTAATTCTTCAAGTAGTCAAGGCCCTACTGATGATAGAAGAATTAAACCAGATATTACGGGGAATGGTACTTCAGTAAACTCTGTTGTTGAAACTTCAGATACCGCAACGGGTCAAATGACAGGAACTTCAATGGCTGCTCCTAATGTTACAGGAACCCTTTTGTTATTACAACAACATTATAAAAATTTAACGAATAGTTTTATGACTGCTGCAACTTTAAAAGGTTTGGCTTGTCATACTGCGGATGATGCTGGTGCAGTTGGTCCTGATCCTAGATTTGGTTGGGGATTATTAAATGCTAAAAAAGCTGCCGAAACTATTTCAAATAACGGTCTTTCTTCTTGGGTTTCTGAAGAAAAATTAAATCAAGGTCAAACTTTTACAATGAGTGTTTCTTCAAATGGTGGAGTAAACAATCCATTAATTGCATCAATAACCTGGACGGATGTTCCTGGTGAAGCTAATAATGGTCAAAGATTAACGCCAAATGATCCATTTAAATCATTAGTTAATGATTTAGATATTAGAATCACAAAAGACGGTACTACTTATTACCCATGGAGATTAGATGTAAATGCTCCTACTTCTCCAGCATTAAGAAATGGAGATAATGATGTGGATAATGTTGAGGTAATAAAAATAGATGCTCCTGCTGCAGGTAACTATGTTATTACAATTACTCACAAAGGAAATTTAGTATCTGGTAGTCAAAATTACTCATTAGTAGTTACAGGAATTGCTTCAAATTTTGCTCTTGTTCCTACATCAGAAAATGCTGAATTATGTAGTAACCAAACAGCAACTTATACTTTTAGTTACAATCAAACAGGTGGAGCAACTACTAATTTTTCTACTGTAGGTATTCCTGCTGGAGCAAATGCAACTATTTCACCAACTAGTTTAAATACAAATGGAACGGTAACACTAACAGTATCAAACTTACCAGCTGTTATTCCTGGAGAATATAATGTTGGAATTGTTGGTAATAATGGAATTGAATCAGAAACAAGAACTAAAGTTTTAAAAATTTATAGTTCAACTTTTCAACCAGTTGTGATAACATCTCCTACTAATGGATTTAATGGTGCGGCAACTACAGTTAATCTTCGTTGGCAAGCAAATTCTAATGTTGAAAATCAATTAGTACAATTATCTACTAGTCCAACATTTTCAACTTTTGTTGTAAATCAGTCTACGCCAAATACAAATTATATAGTTTCTGGTTTAAATCAAGATACAATGTATTATTGGAGAATTGTGCCTTCTAATAGATGTGGTGCTGAAAATGAAAATTCTGCAGTTGTAAATTCATTTAGAACAGGAATATTATCTTGTGGAAATACTTTTTCTGCTACTGATTTTTCAGATGCTGTATTGGCAGATGTTGCTAATTCATCAGCAAGTGTTCCTGTAACTGTTACAGGTGGTTTAACAATTGGTGAAATGAGAGTTTCATTTGATATGACACATACTTATGTTCAAGATATGACAATAACTTTACAAGGTCCGGCTTCAATTGGAAGTCCAGTTGTAATTTTATTACAACAACCATGTGGAGATAATGATGATATTAGTTGTCGATTTGTTGACTCAGGTACTACACCGGCTTGTACAGGAGTTCCTGCAATTTCTGGTGATATTGCTCCAGTAGATCCTTTTACTAATTTAAATGGTTTAAATGCAGATGGTGTATGGACACTATTGGTAGATGATCCATTTAATGGTGATGGTGGAACTATTTCTAATTTCACAATTGAAATATGTGCTGTAACTGCATCATTAAGTTCAAATGATAATGTATTTAATTCGTTAAGTGTTTTCCCTAACCCAGCAAAAGGAACTGTTAATATTGATTTAGCAGGAGCTGTTACGGGAGATACTACTTATGAATTATTTGATGTTCAAGGAAGAAAAGTGGTTACTAAAGTTTCTTCAAATAATTTTGAAACATTAAACGTTGAAAATTTATCTGACGGAATTTATATGTTAAGCATTCAAAATGGAAGTGCTAAAACAACTAAAAAGGTGGTTATTAATAATTAATCATGTTTAGTATATAATTAAAAGGGAGCTAATAGCTCCCTTTTTTTATATATCTAAATATATAATTTTTCTTGTTGCTTTTGAATAAAAATATCCTTCTTTAAAAGTTGTTTTTTCAACCCAATTTCCAAATTGGTCGTATATGAATTTAATACTATATTCTCCTTCTAAATTATTTTTTTTAAAAATTTCACTTTCAAAATCAAAATATGTTAAATCCCATATTTTAATTTCACCTCTGTTTTGGAATTTTGAGTAACTATTTAAATTTCCTTCTTCGTCATAAAAATAATCGTAACCTTCTAATTCTAATAAATAAACCTCTCTTTCAAGCTGACCTTTCTTATTAAATATTTTAGAGATGACAGGTCTGAAGTTATATTTTATATGGTTAATGTTAATAAGTTTTGTACCATTTTTATAGGCTGGATAATCTTCATTCATTTCTTCTAGACCAAAATCTGTGGTGTCAATAGTTGATTTATAATAAATAGTTTTAACTAACCTACTTTCATTATCATACATAAAGCATTCATAATTTTTAATAAATCCTAAAAATTGGCCAACACTATCTTTTGCTTTAAAAAACTCGGTTTTAGTAATTATTTTTTTGTTTGTGTTATATTTATAATCTAACTTTTTTTCTTCTTCAGTTAAAACTTTACTTGTGTAAGTCTTTATAAAGGTTGTAGAATCTTTTGAGTATTCCCAGTCACCATCACTTATTATTTCACCATTTGAATTAAATGTATTAAACCATCTAGTTTTATGGTTAGTATTACTTGTTTTTTCAATATATTCTTCTTTTATCTTCTTTTGTTCATTTTTTTGCGAAAAGGCAATAATTGAAATGAGGTAAAAAGTAAATAAAAAATTATTTTTTAATTTCATCTTCATAATTTAGATATTTAAAAATTTCTTTATCTAGCTCTAGTATTCCAAATTCTAAATCTGGGGTTTTTTTATTATACTTTTCTCTATTTGAAAAATAAGTACTGTTTAATATAAATAATTTAATTTCATCATTTTGTTTAAATAAAATTCCTTTATATGTTTTTTCATCTTTAGTAATTCCTGTGAACGATTCTAATATTAAAAATTTATCAGTTTTTAAATATTCTTGCAACAGTACTTCATCATCAAAAGTTTTTACATTTTCCTTTTTTATTAAATATTTTGATAGATCTTCGATAGAATAATTTTCTTTAATAAAATTGCGTGTTTTTGTAACCATTAAATTATATTTTCTAGCTAAATATTCTTTTTTAGGAAGTTTATTTTTATACTCAAATTCTATTTTATTTGATTCCAAATTAACTTCTGATATTCCCTTTTTAACAAAATCAATTTCACCATTTTCTTGATTTTCGGCTTTATTTTTATCAATTTTATAAACAAAATAAACTCTAAGTGTACTTTCATCTAAAAGATCGAAATTATCTTCTATGCTGTAATTATTAACATAATGTCCAATTAAAATTTCTTGATTTGGTTTAATTTCAATATTAGCATCTTCTGTATTAATATTTCCACAACGCAATCTTCCTTTATGATTATTTAGTTTTCTCCATTTTCCGTCTTCGAATGCTTCTGCAACAAATTTAACAGTTGGATTAAATACATCGATTACAAAATTGAAGTCTCTAGCTTTTAAAAGAGTAATTGGTTTTTTACTATTATTTTTAATTTTAAGATCAAACTCAAACTCATAATGTGAGCTATCATTTTTTATGGCTAAAAGCTCTAACTCATTATTTTGAGCTGTAGTAATAAATCCTATTAGAAGAAATATAAAAATTTTTATTTTTTTCATTTGTTTTTATACATGAATAATTTCATCTTCTACCAATAAATCTTCTCTTCTTAATCTTAGGAAAATTTGCGCTACTGCAATTACGTCTTTTTCACAGTAAGTAATAATTCTATCAATGTCATTTTCTATATAAAAAACACGTGCAACCTCACTTCCATCAATATCGTCTTTTGGAGATGGAATTCCTAAAACTTTTGTAAGTAATTTTAACGAAGTAAAGTGCTTGTAATCACCAAATTTCCATAACTCTAAAGTGTCTAGATGTGCTACTTCCCATGGCTTTTTACCAAATAAATTTAGTTTATTTGGCAAAGCAATTCCATTAATAATCATGCGTCGTGCAATAAATGGAATGTCAAACTCTTTAGCATTATGACCGCATAAAACATGTTGAGCTCCGTTGAAATGGGTGTTTAGTAAGTTAGAAAAATCTTGTAATATTTTCTTTTCTTCTCCCCAAAAACTGGTAACACGAAAGTTTCTAATATCTGCTTTATTTACAAAGTAACCGACAGAAATGGTAATGATTTTTCCAAATTCTGCCCAAATACCAGCTCTTTCATAAAAATCTTCAGCAGATACTTCATCTTTTCGTTGGTATTGTGTTTTGTGTTCCCATAAATATCGAGTTTCTTCATCTAAAATTCCATAGTTTTGATGTTCTGGAACAGTCTCGATATCTAAAAATAGAATGTTGTTTAAGTTAATTTTTTCAATCATTTTTATATGGTAAATAGTTAATTTTAAAATACATTATATTTCTTACTTAAGAAGAGTAAAAGTATTGTAAGTAATAAAAAACTTATTCCAAAAAGTAAGTCTTGTTTTCTTTTTCTATTCCTAATAGTTTGTCTTATATCTTTTTTTAATTTTTTTAGTTCAGTTTTAGATATTTCAGAATGCTCGAGATTCTTATCATTTTGCGATAAATTATCTCCAATTAAACTAGATTTTTTATTGCTTATGGATTCTCTTAAAGCAATCTTTTTTGATTTACTAATTTTTTCTCTATTCTTAAAAGCAAAAAAATGGCCACTCATCTTTTTTATTTTTTCATTTTCAACATTTCGTACGTTTCTTCAATATATAAATATAAATCCTCGCTATGTGGATCGTATGAAGTTTGAACACCTTTTAAATGGCCTAATCTAACAATAATTAACTCGTCTTCGGGAATTACAATTACAAATTGACCTAAATGGCCACGCATATAATATAAATCTTTTCCTAAAAAGTTATGCATCCACCATCCATAGCCATATTCAGGGCTATTTTCAAATCGAGGTGTTACACATTTTTTAACAAAAGTACTATCTAGTAATTGTGTTCCGTTCCATTTTCCATTATTTAAATATAATTTTCCAAAACGAGCAAAATCTCTAGCATTACTTCCTATGCAGCAGTATGCTTTTTCGATTCCGTTTGGAGCTTCATCAAGTTGCCAAAGTGCTTCGTTTTCAGCACCCATAGGTTTCCAAAAGTGTTTTGAAACATAATCAGATAAAAATTCTCCGGTTGCTTTTTCAATACACATTGCAAGTAATTGAGTAGCCCCACTTAAATACTTAAAAGATTGTCCGGGTTTTTCATTTATTTCTAAACCTAAAATCACATTTTTTAAATTATCATCAAAATAAGCACGAGTTACAATTGAAAACGGACTGTAATATTTTTCATCCCAACTCAATCCAGATGCCATAGAAGATAAATCACCTAAGGTTACGTCTTTTGCATAATTACTTTTTAATTCTGGAAAAAAATCGGTTACTTTTTGATCTAAACTTTTGATTTTCCCTTCCATAATGGCTTTTCCCATTGCCATAGTAACAACACTTTTTGCCATAGAAAAGGAATTGGTTTTTGAGTTTTTATTAAATCCATCAAAATAACTTTCATGCCATATACTATCGTTTTTAATAATAAGAAATGCAATAGTTTGTAGTTCTTTATGTGTTTTTTGAAGTGTTTCTGTTGCTGGAACAGTATTGTAATCACGAGCTATTGCCCAAGGTTGTGCTATTCCCTTTTTGATTTTTCTATTTGGAAATTCTTTATAATCTTCTAAAAATGCGGTAGTATATCCTTTAAAATATATTGTTTTTACTGCTCGTAAAAGATAATCAACATTAAAAATGTACATTAATAGAACAATACTTGCCAAAACTATAGCAAACCATTTAAAGAATTTTAGAAGAAATTTCATGAGCTATTTTTATAAAATTGTGTTATAAAAGTAGCAAAAAGCGATTTGATTTTATAAAAATCTAAAATAAACTTTCTTGTTTTGATGGATTTTCGTGCTCAAGCAACCATTTTTTACGCCATAACCCACCAGCATAACCAGTTAGAGATCCATCTTTTCCAATTACGCGATGGCAAGGAATTATAATCCATAGAGGGTTTTTTCCATTTGCAGAAGCAACTGCTCGAATCGCTTTAACATCTCCTAATTTTTTCGATAATTCTAAATAAGAATAAGTTTTTCCATAAGGTATATGTAATAATTCTTCCCAAACTTTTTTCTGAAAATCTGTTCCCTTTGGATTAATAGAAAACGAAAACTCTTTTATTGTACCTTTAAAATAGCCATTTAGTTCTTCAACTGCGAGTTGAAATTCTTTCGGAATATCTTTAGATACTTCAATTACATCATCTAGAATTTGAACTTTTGAAATTCCATTTGCATCACCAGTAATTATGGCATTTCCTAAAGGTGTTTTAATCACAATTGTTTTCATAATAAAAAATAAAAAAACCACCTAAATAAATAGGTGGTTAAATAAGATGTAAAAGCTGAATTAATAATATTTTTAAGATTTAATCTCTTCTTTTTTAACAGTTGCTGGTTCTAGAACTTTTCCTTTAAAAGATAAAGTTTTAACAGCCTCAGTTCCGTTTTCATTAGTTGTAATCGTTACTGATTTTTGGAAAACACCAACATTTGCAGCATTAAAAGTAGCCGCTACCATTCCTTTTTCTCCTGGTTTAATTGGAGTTTTTGTATAATTTGCAGCAGTACAACCACAAGCTGGTCTAACATTAGTAATTAAAATAGTTTCTTTTGTATTGTTAGTAAAAGAAAACTCATAAGTTGCAGGTTTTCCTTTTTCAAGATCACCAAAGTCATGCATTTCTTGATCCCATTTAATTACAGATTGAGCAGGAGTAACTGGAGCTTTAACATCAGCAGGAGCTACTTGCATAGCTTTAGCTGTTTCTGTTTTAACTTCTTTTAAAGGAGCAATTTTTGCGTCTTTTACCTGAGCAAATGAAGCACTAACGATAAATAATGCTGCAATTGATAATTTAATTGATTTCATAAGGTATAATTTTTTTAGTTATTTTAAATTTGTTATACAAAACTAAAAAACTTTTATATTGGTCTTGTTAATTAAATTTTAATGATTGTTAACGACATGTTAATAGTAATTTTTAAAACCGCTTTTTTTGTAATATCGAACTCATTATGAAATTTAATAGATTTAATACTGTAATATTTATAGGATTCTTAGCCATTGTAGGTGTAATTATTATGCAATTGTTTTTGCTTAATCAGGCCTATATTTTTGAGAAAAAGGATATGGAAGATAAAATCCATTTCGCTTTACAAGATGTTGTGGAAAAAATCTACTTTGATAATAAGTCTGAATTACCAATTACAAATCCAGTAAAAAAAGTTTCTGAAAATTACTTTATTGTAAACGTAAATGATGTTTTTGAAAACCGAATTTTAGAGCAATATTTAAAACTTGAGTTTGAAAAAGTAAAATTAGAATTGGACTTCGAATATGCCATTTATGATTGTGGTTCTGATGAAATGGTTTATGGTAATTATATTTCTATAGACGGGAAATCGGAAAATTTTTGTGCAGATTGTTTTTCAAAGAATAGTAATTTAACCTATTATTTTGCTGTTCGATTCCCTAATTTAAAGCAAACTTATTTTAAAAGCATATCTCAATATTGGATCTTTACAGGCGTTTTGTTTTTAGTATTAATTATTTATGTGTATTCTGTTTTTTTAATGTTACAACAAAAAAGATATACAGATTTGCAAAAAGATTTCATTAATAATATGACACACGAATTTAAAACTCCTTTGGCTTCTATTTTAATTGCATCTAATTATGCAAGTGCTCAAAATGAAATAAAAGAAAACCCAAAATTGGCAAAATATATTCAAATCATTATAAGTCAGAGTAACAAATTAAATCAACATATCGAAAAGATATTAACCGTAGCAAAAACAGAAACGAAACAAATTTTAATTCAAAAAAAGATAATAGATGTAATTTCTGCTTTTGAATTAGTTAAAGATAATATCCTTTTAAAGTATCATAATAATATCCAAATAAATTTTGAATCGGAAAACAAATTTCAAATTTTGGCTGATGAGTTTCATTTTTACAATATGGTTTATAATATTTTAGATAATGCTGTAAAATATTCTAAGTCTGATGCTGTGATTGATGTTTTAATTAAAGAAAATCCAAAAGGGTTGCTATTAAAATTTAAAGATAATGGTGTTGGAATTCCTGAAAATGATTTACCTTTTGTGTTTGATAAATTTTTTAGAGTAGCACGAGAAGATAGTAAAGATATTGAAGGATTTGGAATTGGACTTTCGTATGTAAAGCGCGTTTGTGAATGGCATAAGTGGAAAGTTTTTGTTACAAATAATGAAGATAAAGGGATTACAGTAACAGTTCAATTAAATAAAAACGATTATGAGTAAGAAGCGAATTTTGTATGTAGAAGACGATGAAACTTTAGCGTTTTTAACTGCCGATAATTTAGAACAACACTTTGATGTAACGCATTGCAATAACGGAAAAGAAGCTTTTCAGTTATTTTGTAACGAAACTTTTGATTTGTGTGTTTTAGATATTATGTTGCCTGATATGGATGGCTTTCAAATAGCTACCGAAATTAGAAAACGAAATCAGGAAATTCCAATTATTTTTCTTTCGGCAAAAACCATGAAAGAAGACCGAATTAAAGGCTTAAAATTAGGAGCCGATGATTATTTGGTAAAACCCTATTCTATAGAAGAATTAATTTTAAAAATAGAAATTTTCTTAAACCGAAGTCAAAAGTCTGCCGATAATAAAACTACTCAAAAAGAATATAATTTTGGGAGTTTTCATTTTGAACCCGAGAATTATTTGTTGAAAAATGACAGCCAAAAAATCACGTTAACTGAAAGAGAAGCATCATTACTTAAATTGTTTTTAGACAATCCAAACACGGTTTTAAAACGTGAAAAAATATTGATGGAATTATGGGGTAATGATGATTATTTTCTTGGTAGAAGTTTAGATGTTTTTATTTCCCGATTACGAAAAATCATAAAAGAAGAAACCCACGTGAGAATTGAAAACATTCCGCGCGTGGGCTTTAAATTGGTAGTTGAGTAAATTATAATTACTCGAAACTCATCATATACATTTCTAATGCTTTGCGTTCTTCGGCCGTCATGGCTTTCGTAATAGCAAAGTTGGTTTTCATTGTTTCATATTGTATTGGGTCAACAATTGGTCCTGTTTCCTCATTAATAAAAGAGGCTATACTCGCATTTTTTTCTTTGTAAATTTTAGCAATCTCTTTTATAGATGGTCCAATTACCTTAACATCAGTTTTATGGCAAGCAATACAAGTTCCTTTTCCTTCAAAAAGTTCTTGCCCTTTTGCTAATAATGGATCAACCGAAGTTTTAGCGGATGTCTCAGTTTTTTCTTCAACAGGATTTCCGTAAGCATCCGTTTCTTTTTTTTCGCCACAACTCGTTATGGAAAAGACTATTATAAAAAAGACAAACGATTTTAATATAAGTTTCATTTTAAAATTATTTATTTAATAAAATGGCCGCTTCTTTAGCAAAATAGGTTGATATCAAACTAGCACCAGCTCTTTTAATACACATTAATTGTTCCATCATAATTTTATCATGGTCTAACCAACCTCTTTCAGCAGCCGCTTTTATCATGGCATATTCTCCAGAAACATGAAAAACCGTTACTGGAACATCAACAGCATTTTTTACTTCACGAACGATATCTAAATAGGCAATTCCGGGTTTTACCATAACCATATCGGCTCCTTCTTCCACATCCCACAATGCTTCTTTAACCGCTTCAATTCGATTGGCATAATCCATTTGATAGGTTTTTTTGTCTTTCGGTACTTCTATAGGCTCAGCATCTACATCGGCCTCTTTTGGAGCCGAATCTAAAGCATCACGAAACGGACCATAAAAAGCAGAAGCATATTTAGCCGAATAACTCATAATCCCCACATTATGAAATCCAGCTGCATCTAAACCTTGGCGTAAACGTAAAACACGACCATCCATCATATCGCTTGGCGCTACAAAATCGGCGCCAGCTTTTGCATGAGAAACTGCCATTTTTACCAAAGCATCATTGGTAGCATCATTTGCAACATCGCCTTTTTCAATAATTCCATCGTGACCATAAATCGAATAAGGGTCTAAAGCTACATCGGGCATTACAATCAT
The DNA here is from genome assembly GCF_009495795.1 of Flavobacterium sp. LMO6. Taxonomy (NCBI): domain Bacteria; kingdom Pseudomonadati; phylum Bacteroidota; class Flavobacteriia; order Flavobacteriales; family Flavobacteriaceae; genus Flavobacterium; species Flavobacterium sp. LMO6. The sequence goes on from NZ_WIBH01000001.1 coordinate 272,939, forward strand.
TTCAGGACAAGCCGTTTTAATAGCTCGAATGGCTCTTTGCATCAAACCATTATCGTTCCAAGCTTCTTTTCCAGTATTGTCTTTTAAATCATCACTAACTTTTACATAAATGTTCACCGCTCGAATTCCTAAAGTAAAAAGTTCTTTAACTTCTTCTACAGTTAAATCAATCGAGCGACGAAAAATGCCGGGCATGGATGGAATTTCAACTTTTACTTTTTCACCTTCTGCAATAAACATTGGAAACATAAAATCACTAGGACTCAATGTTGTTTCGCGTACTAAACTTCTTATAGATTCGTTTACTCTTAAACGACGACCTCTGTGTAATGGGAACATAATTTATTATATTTGAAGCAAAGTTAAAAAATATATAGGTTATATGCCTTTTAAAGAATTAAAGTTTTGTTATAATTGGAGAACTTATCAAGAAAAATTTCTTTCTCAATTTGAGTCTCATATTCATGATAATCATCTTCATGTGATTGCACCTCCGGGTTCTGGAAAAACCATTTTAGGCTTGGAAATAATGCGCCGAATGAACAAGAAAACTTTAATTTTGAGTCCAACTTTGACCATCAGAAATCAATGGAATGAAAGACTTCAAAGTTTTTTTTCAAATAATTCTAATTTTGAGAATTACTCTTTTGATATCAACGAACCTAAAGATGTAATTTTTTCGACCTATCAATCTTTGCATTCTTTTTTTAAAAAATGTAAATCCAAAGAAGATTATTTTGAATATTTCGAGAAAAACAAAATCGAAGTTTTAATTTTAGATGAAGCGCACCATCTTAAAAATGAATGGTGGAAATGTTTGTATGAATTAAAAGAACATCAAAAACAAACGGTTGTAGCTCTAACGGCAACTCCTCCATACGATAGTGATGCATTAGAAGTAACTAAATATTTCAAACTTTGTGGTGATATAGATGATGAAATTGCAATTCCTGATTTAATTAAAGAAGGCGATTTATGTCCGCATCAAGACTATGTTTATTTTTCTAAACCAACAGATATAGAAATAAATTTTATAACTGATTTTAGATTAAAGGTGGCTTCATTTTTTGATTCGCTTGAGTTTAATTCTGAATTAATTAGTGTTATTGAAAATCATAGATTTGTTAAAAAAGCACCTTTATTTACCTCTGAAATATATAACAACCCAGAATATTTTTCGGCATTATTAATTTATCTAAATCATTGTAAAAAAGAGATAGCAATTGAAAATTTTTATATCTTAGGATTTGATAAGAAAGATAAGATTGAAATTCCAAATTTTGATTTGCAATGGGCTCAAGTATTGCTTCAAAATTTACTATTTAGCGACAGAAAAAATTTAATTGATGAAGAAGTTTTTCTTGAAAAGCTTGAAAATAATGTTAGAAAAATTCATGCTATTGAAGAAGGATTTGTTGATTTTGTTGGAACAAAAAAATTATATCGTTCACTATCTAACAGTAGTAGTAAACTTTCGAGTATTGTTTCGATTATCGAAAATGAAAGAAGAAATTTAGTTGAGAACTTAAGAGCTGTAATATTAACAGATTATATAAAAAAGGAATTTTTAACCGTTTCCAATGATGAAGAAATTGATAGGTTAGGAGTTCTTCCGATTTTTCATAGATTAAGAAAGATTTTACCTAAAAATGAAATAGCTGTCTTAACAGGTTCTATTGTAATTGTTCATAACGATTTAAAAAATGAAATATTAGAGCAGATTGAATGTTCTTTTGAATCTTTAGAAGTTGATAGTGAATTTTATGTTATTAAAATTAATGGTTCTTCCAATCAAATAGTTAAAACGATTACCAATTTATTTGAGCAAGGTAAAATTAATGTGGTTATAGGAACCAAATCTCTTTTAGGAGAAGGTTGGGATGCACCATCCATAAACACTTTAATTTTAGCTTCATTTGTTGGTTCGTTTGTATCTTCAAATCAGATGCGAGGTAGAGCAATACGTTCATTAAAAGGAAATAAAAATAAAACAGGTAACATTTGGCATTTAGTCTGTTTAGATTCGTCTGATAAATATGGAGGAAGTGATATTGCTACTTTAAAAAGAAGATTTGATTCTTATGTAGGTATTTCAAGTAAAGAACCCATCATTATTGAAAGTGGAATAGATCGATTAAATTTACCAACGTACTTTGATAATTTCCAATTTGAAACTTTTAATGAAGAAACTTTAAAAGCATCTGAAAATAGAGGTTTTTTAATTAAAGCTTGGAGCAAAGCAGTTACTAAAGGAGCATTATTAACAAGAGAAATCAAACAATATTACCAAGGTGAAAATGAATATCAGGTTGAAAAACAACAAAAATTTAAAGATGTAGTTAAAACTTCATTTGCAGAAATCACTATTGGTTTATCATTATTTTTACCACAGTTTTTAATCAAAAATTTGAATGTTTTATTAACTAAAGGAATGTTAGCCTTTATTTATGCGTTAATAACAGGATTGGGAATTACTTTTGGTGTTAGGTCATACAAAGCAATAAAGGCATATATTCAGTTTGGTTATTTGCATAAAGATTTAGAAAAAATTGGACAAGCTCTTGTTGATGCTATGATTGAAAACAACTTTTTTGCAACTTCAAAAAATCAAATAACATTACAATCTTATTTAAATCCGAATGGAGATGCTATTATTTCAATAAAAGGGGTTTCAGAATTTGAAAGTGCTTTATTTATAAATGCAATAGAACAAATTATTCAGCCCATTCAAAACCCAAGATATTTGATTGTTAAGACCAATTGGTTTAGGAAAAATTTTGAGATTGAAAATTATTATTCAGTACCTGATATTTTCGGCGATAAGAAAGCTAATATTATAGTTTTCGAAGAACATTGGCAAAGACATGTTGGAAATTCAAAAATTATATACACAAGATTTCTGGAAGGTCGAAAATTATTGTTGAAAGCACGAATGTTTCATATTAGTAACAGTTTTAAAGAAACCACCAAAAAAGCTGTAATTTGGAATTAAATAAATTTAAAAAAAATCATTGTTTATTTATCAACTTAATTTTTTCATAAACTTCTTTTACTTTTTTTGGTGGATTAAATCGATAGCCAATTGTAAATTTAAAGGTAGAGAAATTATCATTTAATCTGATTTTTGCATTAGTATCTTGAACAAAATCAGTAAAATTTAAATTGATAAAACTAAAAAATGAATCCACATTATACCCAATTTTAAAACTTCCCGTTACTTCGTATAATGGAGAAACGTCTCCGTCTACATCATTAAATCCAAAGCCAGGAGAAAGTCCAGCAGAAACTAAAAACTTTTCTTTTATGACTAAATTGTAAAAATAGGAAGCCGAAAGTGTTGCTAAATAAACATCACTATGTTCGCCGCCACTTCCATCGTTGAGATCAAAATTGGTATAATAAAAACTTAAATTTGGAATAAAACTTCCTGCGCTTTTGGTTTGCCATTCTTTTTGATTGGCAATGGTTTTAAACGAAAATTTATCATTAAAAACATAAGAAGTTGTACCGCCAATTTTTGTAGTTCTTAATCTAGGTAAAAACAGGGTTACATCATCTTCTATATAAAATCCTTTCTGATTAATAAACGTGATGGACTGCATCCATTTTTTATGATAAAAACGGGTGCTGATGGTAAATAATTTGGAATCTGAATTGTCTTTGTTTTCATCAAAAAATTGAGGCGAAAATCCATAACTCACATCAATAAATTTATAGCTAAGATTTGCGCCAATTTGTGCTCTTCGATTTGGAATTAAATTTAAATGTTTGTCTTGTCCACCAGCATCAAACAGAAATTCAAAACTGTTAGAAGTATCTATAAAATATAAACTACTGGTTACTTTTTCGTCATATGATTTAAAAAAAGGAGATGACAACGAGTCGTTCTGAGCCACTCCAAAAAAAGTGCCTATAAAAAAAAACAGGGAGCTTAATTTTATACCCATTCAACAGGTTTTGCTAATACTTTTAGTAATTTTTCTTCCTCGCTTCCTGGTTCCGGATGATGGTCATATACCCATTGCACATGTGGTGGTAAACTCATCAAAATACTTTCAATTCTTCCGTTTGTTTTTAGTCCGAAAAGAGTGCCTTTATCATGAACCAAATTGAATTCCACATAACGACCACGACGAATTTCTTGCCAAGTGCGTTGTGCATCCGTATAAGGTAAATCTTTTCTTTTTTCCACAATTGGAACATACGCTTGTAAGAAAGAATTCCCAACTTCAGATACGAAATTGAACCAATCTTCCATCGACATTTGCTCGGTTGCTTTTAAATAATCGAAAAACAACCCGCCAATTCCTCTGGCTTCAAATCGATGTGCGTTCCAAAAGTATTCGTCGCACTTCTTTTTATAATTAGGGTAAAATTCAGGATTATGTTTGTCGCAAGCATTTTTACAGGTTTGATGAAAATGTTTGGCGTCTTCTTCAAACAAATAATAGGGTGTTAAATCTTGTCCGCCACCAAACCATTGGTTGATGATGTTGCCGTTTTCGTCATACATTTCAAAATAGCGCCAATTGGCATGAACCGTTGGCACCATTGGATTTTTAGGATGAATCACCAAACTCAATCCGCAAGCGAAAAAGTCCGCTTCTCCTACACCGAACATCTTTTGCATAGTATCGGGTAATTTGCCATGAACGGCGGAAATATTTACACCACCCTTTTCAAAAACATTCCCGTTTTCAATTACACGTGTTCGTCCACCACCACCTTCTGGTCGCTCCCAAACATCTTCTCTGAATTTGGCGCTACCATCAATAGTTTCTAATCCTTCACAGATTTGATTTTGTAAGGTTTGTATGTAGGTGTAGAATTTATTTTTCATGTTCTAATTCATATAATTCCATATCCAATGGAGTTTCATTTGGAGGTGTGTATTCATTTAAAAGTGTTGTTTTCCATTCGAAACCACATTTTTCTGCAACTTTACAACTTCCAATATTTGTTTTATGAGCAATAATTTGAAATTTATTGAATCCTAAAACTTCAAATCCATATTTTGAGGTTAGCGCAATAGCTTTTGACATCCAACCTTTGTTTTCGTATTCTGTACTTATACAATAAGCAAATTCACCTTGTTTGGTATCCCAATTTATTTCTTTGATGATAATCAAACCTGCTATTTTTGAATTTGAAATATCTTTAATTCCAAAAGTAAATTCAGATTTTAAAGTGATTTCTTTTCTTTTTTCTTCAATATAACTTAAACTATCAGCAAAGGATTGATTTTTTGACAACGTAATTGGAAAGTACCGTTTAAAGTTATCAAAATTCAAAACCATCATTTCAGATAAACTTTTTGCGTCATCTGCTTGTAAAGTGATTATATAAAATGAATCGGTTTCTATCATTAGTTATAAAAAATTACTTCTTGTACTCTTTAACCGCCTCAACAAACGCCTTAGCATGATCCACAGGGATATTTGGTAAAATTCCGTGACCTAAGTTGACGATGTATTTGTCTTTTCCGAATTCGTCAATCATTTCGTGAACCATTTTTTTGATGGTTGGTATTGGAGAAAGTAGTCGACTTGGGTCAAAATTTCCTTGTAAAGTGATATCACCACCCGTTAAATAACGCGCATTTCTTGGTGAACACGTCCAATCTACTCCAAGTGCTGATGCTTTTGATTTTGCCATGTCGTTCAAGGCAAACCAACATCCTTTCCCAAAAACAATTACTTCCGTTTCTTCAGCTAAAGCTTCTACAATTTGATTAATGTATTGCCATGAAAATTCTTGATAATCTACTGGAGACAACATTCCGCCCCAAGAGTCAAAAATCTGAATCGCATTACAACCTGCTTTTACTTTTTCTTTTAAATATAAAATCGTCGTATCGGTAATTTTTTGCAATAATAAATGTGCCGCTACCGGGTTTGAAAAACAAAATCCTTTGGCTGTATCAAAACTTTTAGAACCTTTTCCTTCTACTGCATAACAAAAAATTGTCCATGGCGAACCAGCAAAACCAATTAATGGTACTTCGTCGTTCAGCATTTCTTTAGTTAATTTTACTGCATCCATCACGTAACCTAAAGTTTCGTGAATATTCGGCACAAAAACCTGATTTACTTGTTCGGCTGTTCGAATTGGATTTGGAATTATCGGACCTAAATTATCTTTTAATTCTACATGAATTCCCATAGCTCTTGGTACCACCAAAATATCAGAAAATAAAATGGCAGCATCTGGTTTTACAATTCGAATCGGTTGTACTGTGATTTCAGCCGCCAATTCTGGAGTTTCGCAACGTGTAAAAAAATCATATTTATCGCGTAATGCTCTAAATTCTGGCAAATATCTTCCTGCTTGACGCATCATCCAAACTGGTGGACGTTCAACAGTTTCTCCTTTTAATGCTCTTAAAAATAAATCGTTCTTTAACATGATTTTTGTTTTTCCGACTAGACAGGTTTTAAAAACTATCTGGTCTTGTTTATTTGTAATATTTTATGACTTCATTAATCACATTTTCAACTGTTGGTTGCGATGCAATTATTATATTTTTATGACCCAAAATTTCGGGGATATTTTCTAATGCTTTTGCGGTGGTTGTGCCGATACAAAAACACGTTTTATTTTCTAATGTATTGTTTTCTAAAAAGCTATTTACACCTGATGGACTGAAAAACAAAACGCCATCAAATTTTTCTTTTACTTGATGTGGTTTCGGTTTGGTTTCATAAACGATAACTTCGTTGTATGCAATCTTATTTTGTAGAAAATAATTTGGAATTGTATTTTTTCTAATATTTCCACAGAAGAAGATAAACGAATTGCTTTTGTATTTTGAATCGATTATTTGAATCAAATCTTCGGCATAATCAGCACTTTCAATAACGGAGAAACCTTTCTTTTCGAGAAACCTTTTGGTCTTACTTCCTACACACAAACAAGAAATGGAATGAACGTTTTTTACATCCGATTTTAAAACACTTTTTACTGCTTGTTTACTCGTAAAAATGAAGTAATCCTTTGGTTGAGGTGTTTCAAATGAAATGGATTTAGTTTGAATAAAATTTTTCTCTACAAGTACAATTTTAGCATCAGCAAATTTCTTTTTTAATGCTTTTGGTAGTTTTTTTGTAGCGAGAATCGTAACCATTATTAACTTCTAATTTGATGTTCTTCCTGATCCTGACAATAGGTTTCAATATCTTTATTATATCCATAAACTACTAAAATATCACATTCTAAAACAACTGTTTCAGGATTTGGACGACCAATTGATTCTTTTACAATTGTTTTTTTTCCAATTAAATTACGTTTTTCTCTTTTGCGAATAATAGTAATAAGAGTTAAATGATACGTATCTATAGAATCTAATTCACCTAAAGTTTTTCCGTAAAATTCTGGTTTGGCTTTAACTTCTGAAATCGTATAATTATCATCTAATTGATAGTTTTCTAAAGTAGATTTAAAATTAATTTGCTTGGTTAATCTGTCTGCAGATTCTTGCTCAGGATGAATAATGCTGTGAATTCCCATTGCTTCTAATACGGTGTCGTGAATAGGAGATAAAGCTCTACTAATAATTTTCACGTCACTTAATTTTTTAATAATGGCAGTTGTAATAATGGCAGCACCTTCATTTTCTCCAATGGCAACAACAACTTTATCAGCATCTTTTAAAGGAACTGCTTCATAAGCTAATTCATTAGTAGAATCCATACAAATGGCATGAGAAATTTTATCTTTTACAAGATTTACTTTGTCCATTTGTTTGTCTATTCCTATTACTTCGTTTCCAGTTTCTGTTAGTGATAATGCTAACGACATTCCGAAGTTTCCAAGGCCAAAAACTATTATTTTCATAAAAATAATATTAGTTAATTAAAATATTTTCTTTTGGATACTCATAAAATTGATGATTTAACTGACGTAATAAACCAATCATTAAATTGAGCATTCCTATTCTTCCAACAAACATGACAATAATGATAACATATTTGCTAGGTTCTGATAATGTTGGGGTAAAGTTTAAACTCAAACCAACAGTACTATATGCCGAAAAACATTCAAAAACAACCGTTAAAAGCGGTGTGTCTTTTGGTTCAAAAATTAATAAAGCCATAATAGCAATTCCTATTACTATTAACGAAATACATAGAATTGCAAAAGCTCGAGAAGTTGATTCACTTGTAATTCTTCTTCCTAAAAATTGGATTCTACTTTTACCTCTTGCTACAGCAAAAATATTTAAAGTTGCTAATGCAAATGTACTGGTTTTAATACCACCACCTGTTGAAGCAGGCGATGCTCCAATCCACATTAAAAAGATTATAAATAATAAAGAGGGTACAGTCATTTCTGTAAAATCGATAACATTAAATCCGGCTGTTCTAGGTGTAACAGCATTAAATGCTGCATTGGTAATTTTCCCAAATAGTGTTTTATGAACTAATAACGTATTGTTGTATTCAGAAATAAATAGGAAAATCCAACCCACAAGTAACAAAATAATTGTTGTATAAATTACTATTCTTGTGTTTAGAGTAATAATTCGGACTTGTTTGTGAATTCTTTTTTTATCAAAAAATTCTAAAACATGTGTTTTGATATATTGATAGAAGTTAAATATAATGTTATGACCCAATCCTCCAAAAATAATTAAAATCATTATTATCCATTGAAAGCCATAATGAAAACGAATACTTTCATCATATAATCCGCTAGAAAAAATAGAAAAACCAGCATTACAAAATGCCGATATAGAATGAAATAATGAAAAGAAGAATTTATTAGAAATAGTATTATTGTCTAATATGGTGGTGTAAATAAAAATGGACCCTATTATTTCTACCGAAACAGTAAAAATAACAACATTAAGAGCGGCTCTAAAAACATCTTTTAAACCTTCTTGAGCGATAAAGTCTTTCGTGTTTAAACCTTCTTTAAATGACGAACTTCCTCTAAAGAAAAAGGCAAAAAATGAAGTGAAAGTTAAAATACCAATTCCGCCAAGTTGAATTAAAACCAAAATTATAGATTGACCAACAAATGTAAAATCGTTTGCCGTATCTACAACAGCTAAACCTGTAACACATACAGCACTTGTGGAAGTAAAAATCGCATTAGTAAACGATATTCCGTTTGTGGTTGCACTTGGCAACATTAATAAAAAAGCTCCTGTTAAAGCTAAAATCACAAAACTCCCAACAAATACAATTGCCGGATTAAAGTAAATATCATATATGTGACGAACTAAAACCAACAATCGAATTAAGAAATAAAAGATAAGTCCGCCTTCTAAAATGGGTTTAATTTTTTGTAAAACATATTGTATTGGAAATTCGATATTTAAAATAGCAATAATACCAGAAAAAGATAAGATTCCCGATAATAATATGAAATTAGCCAAAGCAACTTTTTTATTGCTTTTATATTTATAAGTAAAAAATTTAAAGGCATTAAAAGCAAGTAAACCAAGACTTAAAATTAGTAAGCCAATTACATGAGGAGAATTATAGTTTTCTTCAAAATCGTATCCAAAATCAAAAACTATAAAGAGCAATACAATAATATCAAAAAACCGATATAAATAATTAAGTAATGATTCTTTCTCCATTTAGAATGTGTTATTTTTTTAAATCAAGACGAATACTTTCCATTAAAGCAGCACCGCCATTGTTTAAAATTTCTTTAGCACAATCAGCGCCAAAGTTCTTATAAGAATCAAAATTACAACTTTTTTTGATTATGTGTTTTTCTTTTCCGTTTAAAGAAAACAAAACACCCTCAAATTCAATATTTTCTGTAGTAAATTTAGCCAATGCACCAATAGGAGCAGTACAGCCACCTTCTAATGTTTTTAAAAATTGTCTTTCTATAAAAGTACAAATTTCGGTTTCTCTATCATTTAATTTTGCTAAAGCTTCAGTGCAATAAGTATCTTTTTCCATTGCAACCACAACCATTGCGCCTTGAGCAGGAGCAGGAGTCATCCAGTCTAAATCGATATAATTTTCGGGTTTAATGTTAATTCGCTCTAAGCCAGCAGCAGCAAACACTGCACCATTCCATTCACTTTCATTTAATTTTTGCATGCGCGTATTTACATTCCCACGTAAATCAACCACCTTATGATTTGGATATTTATTTAACCATTGTGCTTGTCTGCGCAAACTTCCTGTAGCAATAGTTCCTGATGAAGTTAAAAAATCTAAATTGCCTTTGTGAACTAAAATATCTAGGGTGTTGGCACGTTCTAAAACAGCCGCTTGCACAATCCCAATTGGTAAAGCGGTAGGAACATCTTTCATAGAATGAACGGCAATATCTACTTGACCATTTAACATGGCAATATCTAAAGTTTTAGTAAAAATTCCGGTAATTCCTAATTCGTATAAAGGCTTGTCTAATATAATATCTCCTTGAGATTTTACGGCAATAATTTCAGTTTTATAACCTAAATCGTTTAATTTTTTTTGAACAGTATGTGCTTGCCAAAGTGCTAATTCACTGTCTCTTGTGCCAATTCTAATAATTTTACTCATTACTTTACAGCCGTTTCTATTTGAAAAATCTTTTCAATCCATTCAATACTTTCGTCTACCATAGTTTCGTCATCTTTTAAATGATTTGCAAAATGGTTTGTAATTTTTTGAATTATTCTTGCACTGATTAATTCGGCTTGTTCCTCATCAAAGTTTGAAATTTTCTTACGTTGAAAATTCAATTCACCATCTTTAATAGAATTCAATTTTGCTTTTAAAGCATGAATTGTTGGCGCAAATTTGCGTTGTTTTGTCCAAGCTAAAAATTCATCTTTAATTTCTTCAATAATTGCTTCGGCAGCAGGAATATGTTTTTTTCTGTTTTCTAATGTTTCATCTGTCATTTCTGCCAATTGATCCATATGAACTAGTGTAACAGCATCTAATTCTTTAACGTTTTCATTCACGTTTTTAGGTATCGATAAATCTAAAATTAATAAAGGTTTTTTCAGATTTAAAATGGCTTTATCTACGGTAGGATTTAAGGCTCCAGTTGCTACAACTAAAACATCTGCTTTTTGAATTTCCAATTGTAAATCGGCGTAATCTTTTACAATTACGTTTAGTTTATTGGCAATTTTTTCAGCTTTGTCTTTGGTTCTATTAATTAAGGTAATGTGTTCGTGCTTAGTATGTTTTACTAAGTTTTCACACGTATTTCTTCCAATTTTTCCGGTTCCAAAAAGTAATATATTTTTGTTTGAAATATCTTCAACATTTTTAAAAATATATTGCACAGATGCAAAGGAAACAGATGTTGCTCCTGATGAAATTTCAGTATCGGTTTTTATTTTTTTACTGGCCTGAATTACCGCATTAACTAATCGTTCTAAAAAGTTGTTAGCAAGATTAAGTTCTTTACTTTGTACAAATGCATTTTTTAATTGACTTATAATTTCAAAGTCACCAAGAATTTGACTATCTAAACCAGTTCCTACACGAAACATGTGTGCAATAGCTTCGTTATTTTTATATACAAAAGCTACTTTTTGAAAATCTTCAACTGTTCCTTGACTGTTTTCGCAAAGTAATTTGATTAATTGAAATGGATGTTGAGCAAAACCATAAATTTCAGTTCGATTACATGTTGATGTAACCACTAAACTTTCCAATCCTTCTTCTTTTGCCTGAAGTAATAAATTTAGCTTAGCGTTATCATCTAAGCTGAATTTACCTCTCATTTCAGCATCGGCTTTTTTATAACTCAAACCAATTGCATAGAATGTAGGATGTTTCGCAAATGTGTTGTTTTCCATAGTTTTTACTCTTTCCTAAAAGTTTAGCAAAATTATTAGACTATCATTTATAAAAGTAACGCTCAAAGTACTTTTTGTGTCGATAAAAGATATTTTACATCTTATTCATCTTTTTAGCGTTATTTCTATTAAATTTGTAGCAAAATCAAGTGTTTCGAATTTAACTATGTAGAATAATTCTAAATAACAATTTGATTTTTGTATGTAACTATATCCGAAAAAATATCGCTATGGGTTCTCAAGAAGAAATTAAAATTGAAAATGATTTTATTTTATATCTTTTTCAAAATGATGGAGACGAAATGTATCGAATTCAAAAACCTGTAAATCAAGGTTTTATTCAGTTTCATTTTGGGTTAAAAGGAAAAGGAAAATTTATCTTTAATCAAGGAAGTTATGCTTTGGATTTAAAAGAAGAAAAGTCCCTTTTGTTTTATAATCCGCAAAAAGAATTGCCCTTAAATCTAGAATTAGCTCCACATACTTGGGTGGTTTCGGTTATTATTTCTATCAAGAAATTTCACGGTTTGTTTTCATCACAAGCAGAACATATTCCGTTTTTGAGTGAAGATAATAAAGATAAAAAGTATTATAAAGAAAACGATATTAGCCCATCAATGGCTATTGTATTGAGTCAATTATTCCATTACAATTTAAATTCGTTTATTAAAAACTTGTATTACAAAGGAAAAGGGTACGAATTATTGAGTTTGTATTTTAACCGTTCCGAAGACCCAAATGCAGAGCAATGCCCGTTTTTAATTGATGAAGAAAATGTGTTAAAAATTAAAAAGGCTAAAGAAATAATGATTTCAAGCATGGCAGAACCACCAGGGTTAGAAGAGCTATCAGATCAAGTGGGGCTAAGCTTGAAAAAATTAAAAATGGGTTTCAAACAAATTTACGGCGATACTGTTTATGGCTTTTTATTCGAATATAAAATGGATTATGCCCGACAATTGCTTGATAGTGGTTCGTATAATGTAAACGAAGTAGGTTTAAAAATAGGATACAGCACAGGAAGTCATTTTATTGCCGCCTTTAAAAAGAAATTTGGTACTACACCAAAAAAATATCTAATGAATTTGAACACGAATGTATAAAACCACTTGATATCAATTTCGAATATCAAACAATTAATAAAAAAATGATAATTTAAAAAGTAAAATAATCAAATTAATTACTTTTATAAAAAAAAACCGCCAAATGAAAGGAGTATTATTAGTAAATTTAGGATCGCCAGAAAGCCCAACAGCAAAAGATGTTAAGCCTTATTTAGATGAATTTTTAATGGATAAATACGTAATAGACGTTCCGTTTTTATTACGTGCTTTATTAGTTAGAGGAATTATTTTGCAAACGCGTCCTAAAAAATCTGCCGAAGCCTATGCAAGAATTTGGACAGATGAAGGTTCGCCTTTAATTGTGATTTCAAAAAAAATGCACCAAAAGGTTCAAAAATTGGTTGATGTTCCAGTTGCTTTGGCAATGCGATATGGAACAATAACTATTCAAAAAGGTTTGCAAGAATTAAAAGATAAAGGTGTTACCGAAGTAATGTTGATGCCTTTATATCCGCAACATGCTATGGCTTCAACCACTACTATTTTGGTTTTGGCAGAAGAATTGCGCTTGAAGCATTTTCCAGAAATGACGTTTACTAATGTTCCAGCATTTTATAACAAACCCGATTTTATTCAGGCATTAGCAAATTCTATTAAAAAACACTTAGATGGATTTGAATATGATCATTTATTGTTTTCGTATCACGGAATTCCAAAACGTCATATTCGTAAAACAGATGTCACTAAATCACATTGTAAAATAGATGGATCTTGTTGTAACACACCTTCACCAGCACATGAGTTTTGCTACCGTCATCAATGTTACGAAACCACAAAACAAGTTGTAAAATTATTAGGAATTCCAGAAGGAAAATATAGTCAAACCTTTCAATCGCGTTTAGCAGGAGATAAATGGTTAACGCCTTACACGGATGTTGAAATTAACAAAATGCCTGAGCAAGGAATTAAGAAATTAGCAGTTGTAACTCCGGCTTTCGTTTCCGATTGTTTAGAAACTTTAGAAGAAATTGCAATGGAAGCTAATGAACAATTTTTACATCATGGAGGCGAAGAATTTATGGCAATTCCATGTTTAAACGACGACGATGAATGGTGTGGTGTGGTGGCAAACTTGATCAAAGATTTCCAAAAATAATAAAGATAAAAGAACAAAGAAAAAGACTTCTAAATGGAACTTTACAACTACATAAAATCACTTCATTTAATTTTTGTAATCACTTGGTTTGCGGGGTTGTTTTATATTGTTCGTTTGTTTGTGTATCATGCAGAAGCCAAACAAAAACCACAACCCGAACAAGATATTTTAATTAAACAATATCAATTAATGCAATACCGTTTGTGGTATATTATTACTTGGCCAAGTGCTGTTTTAGCTAGTGTTTTCGCTTTTTGGATGTTGTTTTTTACACCATTAGGACAATCTTGGTTGCAAATGCCATGGATGCATGTAAAGTTGGCATTTGTTTTGTTGTTATACATTTATCATTTAAAATGTCATCAAATTTTTAAGCAATTGCAAAAGGATGAAGTTAAACATTCTTCTGGATTTTTTAGACTTTGGAACGAGGGTGCTACCCTAATTCTTTTTGCAGTAGTATTTTTAGTAATTTTAAAGAATGCTATCAACTGGATTTTTGGAGTTCTGGGAATTGTTGCTTTTTCGCTACTTTTAATGATAGGATATAAATTTTATAAAAAAATTAGAGAAAAAAACAACAGTTAATTGTTGCTAAATAAAATGGACAGAATATTTAATTTTAAAAATCTTTCTTTACGTGTAAGAATCTTTCTATCCATGATATTCTTAACATTGATAGCTTCTATACTTATTGCAACGGTTTCTATTTATCAATTTAGAAAAGAAGCCCGAGAGTATCATCAAGACAGATTAGAACGAAAAGAAACTGCCATTGCAGAACATATAAATTACGTGCTTCAAACCACTACTTATCCGTTAAGTACCGAAAATATTCCGCTTATATTTAAGGAAAAGATTTTCGAATTAGCCGATATTCACAGCATGGAAATTAATTTTTTTGATTTAAAAGGGAAACTTTTAATTTCATCAAAAGCTATTTTTAAACTAGATAAAGACAAGCCTAAAATTAACCCATCAACATTAAGAATTATTCAATCTTCATTAGATAAAAGATATATTGAATTTTCAAAAATTGAAGGACAATCTTTTCGTTCTTCCTATACTTATTTAAAAGATACCAAGTTTAAACCTATGGGAATTTTAAATTTGCCATATGAAGAAAATACTGAGTTTTATGATAATGAAGTTCAAAATTTCTTAATTCGATTTGGACAAGTTTATGTGTTCATGTTTTTAATTTCAATAGTTCTTTCATACTTTTTGTCTAGTTATATCACAAAATCATTAAAAATCATTAGTGATAAAATGCAAGAAACACAATTAAATCAGCGCAATGAAAAAATTGTAATTGAAGACGGTAGTAAAGAAATTAATTTGTTAATCAAATCTTACAATAATATGGTGGATAAACTTGAAGAAAGTGCCACTATTTTAGCACAAAGCGAAAGAGAGCAAGCCTGGAGAGAAATGGCAAAACAAGTAGCACACGAAATTAAAAATCCGCTTACTCCAATGCGATTAACAGTGCAAAGTTTTCAACGTAAATTTGATTCAACCGACGTTAATATTTCAAAAAAATTAGACGATTACACTAAAACAATTTTACAACAAATTGACACCATGAGTTCAGTAGCAAATGCTTTTTCTAATTTTGCTACTATGCCAGCCCAACAAAACGAAACTTTAAATGTAGTGTATATTGTTAAGATGGCATTGGAAATTTTTAACGAAGATTTTATACAATTTTCAGCTTTAGAAGACGAAATTATTGCCAAATTAGATCGCACTCAATTGATTCGTGTTATTACTAATTTAGTAAAAAATGCAGTTCAAGCCATTCCGGAAGAGCAAGAAAACAAAATGGTTTTTGTTACTGTTTTTAGACAAGATAACGAAGTTAAAATAGCCGTAAAAGATAATGGTAAAGGAATTTCTGAAGAAAATATTGAGCGTGTTTTTGAACCAAAATTCACCACAAAATCAAGCGGAATGGGACTTGGTTTGGCAATTATTAAAAATATAATAGAAAATTATAACGGAACAATTACCTTTGATACACAATCTAATGAAGGAACTGAGTTTTTGGTTTCTTTTCCAATAAATGATAATAAATAATTAAAAAATGGAAAATATTCTTATTGAAAAACAAGACGCAATTGCGGTTATAACCATTAATAGACCTACAAAATTGAACGCTTTAAACAAAGCTACAATTCAGGAGTTACATGATGGATTTAAAACTTTAAATGAAGATGCTGCTGTAAAAGCAATAATTATTACAGGAAGTGGAGAAAAAGCATTTGTTGCAGGTGCTGATATTTCTGAATTTGCTGATTTTTCAGTAGAAGAAGGAGGAAAATTAGCCGCTGAAGGTCAGGCGTTATTGTTTGATTTTGTTCAAAATTTACAAACACCAGTTATTGCAGCAGTTAATGGTTTTGCTTTAGGTGGCGGATTAGAATTGGCTATGTCTTGTCATTTTAGAGTAGCTTCTGATAATGCAAAAATGGGATTGCCAGAAGTAACGTTAGGAGTTATTCCAGGTTATGGAGGAACTCAGCGTTTAGCGCAATTAGTAGGAAAAGGTCGTGCCATGGAAATGATTATGACAGCTGGCATGATAGATGCAGAAACCGCTAAAAATTACGGGTTAGTAAATCATGTTGTATCACAAGCAGAATTACTAGATTTTACAAAAGGAATTGCTGCTAAAATCACTAAAAATTCTAGTGTTGCTATTGCAAAAGCAATTCAAGCTATAAATGCAAATTATATTGATGGTGTAAATGGTTACGAAGTTGAAATTGAGAATTTTGGTGCTAGTTTTGGAACTGAAGATTTTAAAGAAGGAACAACAGCATTTTTAGAAAAAAGAAAAGCAATATTTCCTGGTAAATAAATAGAAACCCAATATTAAACATGCCTCAAATAGTCAGATACTATTTGGGGTATTTTTTTTATTTCTATTTATAAATTTTTTTATTGATTTCGTAATTTTTAATTGTTAAATTGTTTAATTTTGAACAGAATTTTAACTTTATTGATAATTCATCAAAAACAACACACAATTATGACCCTAAAAATTAATGACTTCGTAGCAGAAGTAGCGAAAAAAAACCCAAACGAGCCAGAATTTCTTCAAGCGGTTCATGAAGTAGCCGAAACGGTTATTCCTTTTATTGAAAACAACAAAAAGTATCACGATAAAATGCTTTTGGAAAGAATGGTTGAGCCAGAACGCGTGGTTATGTTTCGAATTGCATGGATTGATGATGCTGGGAAAACAAAAATAAACAAAGGATATCGTATCCAAATGAATTCTGCAATTGGTCCTTATAAAGGAGGATTGCGTTTTCACCCTTCAGTGAATTTAAGTATTTTAAAGTTTTTAGCTTTTGAACAAGTATTTAAAAACAGTTTAACTACTTTGCCAATGGGTGGAGGAAAAGGAGGTTCTGATTTTGATCCAAAAGGAAAATCAGATACAGAAATCATGCGTTTTTGCCAAGCTTTTATGGATGAATTATTTAGACATATTGGTCCTGATACCGATGTTCCTGCTGGAGATATTGGTGTTGGAGGTAGAGAAGTAGGTTATATGTTTGGAAAATACAAAAAGTTACGTAATGAATTTACTGGTGTGCTAACAGGAAAAGGAATTTCTTTTGGAGGCTCGTTAATTCGTCCTGAAGCTACAGGTTACGGAACCGTTTATTTTGCACAAAGCATGTTAGCTACAAAAGGATCTTCATTTCAAGGTAAAACAGTTTTAGTTTCTGGTTCAGGAAACGTGGCACAATATGCAATAGAAAAAGCAACTCAATTAGGAGGAAAAGTAGTTACTGCTTCAGATTCTTCAGGATATATTTATGATGCTGATGGAATTGATTCCGAAAAATTAGCTTATATCATGGAAATTAAGAATGTAAATTACGGAAGAATTTCTGATTATGTGGTAAAATATCCAAGTGCTAAATTTATTGCAGGTAAACGTCCTTGGGAAGTAAAAGGTGATATTGCTTTACCTTGTGCAACTCAGAACGAATTAAATGGTGAAGAAGCAAAAATCTTAGTAAATAACGGATGTATTTGTGTTGCTGAAGGAGCTAATATGCCATCTACACCAGAGGCAATTACTGAATTTCACAATGCAAAAATTTTATTTGCTCCAGGAAAAGCATCTAATGCTGGTGGAGTTGCAACATCTGGTTTAGAAATGTCTCAAAATTCATTACGTTTGAGTTGGACTACAGAAGAAGTAGATCAAAAATTATTCAAAATTATGAGTGATATTCATGAATCTTGTATAAAATATGGAACAAATGCTGATGGATATGTTGATTATGTAAAAGGAGCTAATATTGCTGGTTTTGTTAAAGTAGCAGATGCTATGTTAGCTCAAGGAGTAGTATAAAAATTAAGATTAAAAATTAAAGCGGTTTTCTTTAAGAGAACCGCTTTTTTTATTCTTCTCCATCCCATTCCGCATAAAAATGAGCTAGAAAAGTAACCATGAAATCATGGCGTTTTTGAGCTATTTTTTTACCTGATTTGGTATTCATTTTGTCTTTTAAAAGCAATAATTTTTCGTAAAAATGATTTAAGGTTGGTGCTGTACTATTTTTATATTCTTCTTTACTCATGCCTAAATTTGGCTGAATATTCGGATCATAAATAGCTCTGTTTTTAAAACCACCATAATTGAAGGTTCTTGCAATTCCTATTGCACCTATTGCATCTAGTCGGTCAGCATCTTGAACGATTTCTAATTCTTTAGAATGAAATTTCTTTTCAAAATTACCTCCTTTAAACGAAATATTTTCAATAATAGCAACTACATGGTCAATACTACTTTCAGAAACATTTTGAGATTCCAAAAAAGTTCTGGCTGTTTTAGGTCCAATTAATTCATCGCCATCATGAAATTTAGAATCGGCAATATCGTGAAGCAATGCCGCTAATTTGACAACAATTAAATCGCAATCTTCTTCTTCTGCAATTAATAAAGCATTTTTATAAACACGTTCAATGTGAAACCAGTCATGACCACCTTCAGCATCTTCTAATTGTTTTTTTACAAAAAGAATCGTGTTGTTTATTAGTTGCATAAGATTAATAATTATCTAACAAGCGCAGGTTCTACCCATTTAAAAAGTTGGCCTTCAGCAGGAACAATCATTCTTTCCGAAATTCTAGCCATACGAGCTGGTAATTTCATTAGATAATCGCGTGCTTTTTCTGCCTCATCTGTAAGATTACAAATTTTATCTATTTCCCACTTCTCATTTAGTTTTTGAAGAATATCCACATAATCCATGGCAGTATAAACGCCTAATCGTTGTGCCGATTCTGAGAATTTTTCAAATGCAGTTCCAATACTTTCACCTGACTCTCTAATTAAATGAGCTGGCATCGTAATTTTTTTCTTCATCATGTATTGAAATGACAACATCATTTCGCTTGGATCTACTTCAAAAATTCGTTTCACAAATTCGCTATACGCTAAGTGATGACGCATTTCGTCTCCTGCAATTAAATTACACATTTTGTGTAGTTTTTTATCGCCATATTTTTTCGCAAGTAATGCCACACGATTGTGCGAAACATAAGTTGCTAATTCTTGAAAACTAGTAAATACAAAGTTTTTGTATGGATCTCTTCCAGTTCCTGGATCAAAACCATCGTTAATTAAATGATGTGTTGTGATTTCAACTTCGCGCATATTCACTCTTCCTGAAAGGTATAAGTATTTGTTTAATGCATCACCATGGCGGTTTTCTTCTCCCGTCCATTGGCGTAACCATTTTGCCCAACCATTATCACCGTTTTCCCCTTTTTGGGCAACACCTTCAACATCCATTAACCAAGTTTCGTAAGTTGGTAATGCTTCTTCCGTAATGGTATCACCAACCAAAGTAACCCAGAAATCATAAGGTAAATCTTTTGCAATTTCGCGAAGTTCTTTAACTTCTTCTATGAAGTTGTCTTTAGTTGAATCTGGAAGTAAATCAGTTGGTTGCCAAATTTTTTCAACTGGAATTAAGAATTCTTCCATGAAATGATCTACTTTTTTTTCTAAAAATTGCATCACTTCTAAACGGACATTTTGTATAGACATGTGTTTATATTTTAATATTTTGTGTAATAATTTTTTCGGTTTTTTCGAAAATCTCTTCAAATTTATAATCTGAAATTTTCATAGCTTCATGAATTGTAAAATGTAAACTCGTGCCTAAACCAAGTGGGAATTGCCCAAATTTAGTCATTTTCCATGAATTGTTAATCGTAATTGGTAAGAAGTAAGCGTCTGGAGCAAACTTGTATAACATTTTTAAACCATTTACAGCAAAAGGCTTTGGTTCTCCGGTTTTACTTCTAGTGCCTTCTGGGAAAATCACTACCGAATAATTGTTATTGTTTACCAATTCGGCTACTTTTTTAATTTCGGGCAAGGCTTGTTTTGGATCTTTTCTATTGATTAATGCAGAACCTCCGTGACGTAAATTATAAGAAACACTTGGAATTCCTTTTCCTAATTCTATTTTACTGATGAATTTTGGATGTACTTTTCGTAAAAACCATATAATAGTGGTGATGTCGTGTAAACTTTGGTGATTGGCAACAATAATTAATGGCTTGTTTTCAGGAATATTTTCCATTCCTTCAATGTGATATGTAGTGCCAACAAGATGAGCAGTTCTAACTAAAAACCAGTTCAAATAAGCAACACTTAAACGATGTGCATTGTATCCAAAAAGATTAAAGCATATCCATTGGATAGGATGAAATAGCACCAACCAAAGTAAAAAAAATGTGTAATAAATAATAGTAAGCGGATATGAAAGAATTTTTTCCATATAAAAAACCAATTTTGACAAAAGTAAGCTATAAAATAAAAAACCACCAATACTTTGGTGGTTTTTATTATATGCTAGCATAGTAATTAGCAAAATTCGTTATATGCGTCTTTTAAATTTTCAGCAATTAATTCAGCCGGACGACCTTCAATGTGATGACGTTCTAACATGTGAACCAATTCACCATTTTTAAACAAAGCCATACATGGCGATGATGGAGGAAAAGGAAACATGTGTTGGCGTGCTGCATCAACAGCATCTTTATCAACACCAGCAAAAACAGTTACTAATTGAGAAGGTTTTTTTGCGCCATCTAAACTCATTTTTGCTCCCGGACGTGCATTTCTGGCAGCACAACCACAAACTGAGTTAATAACTACTAAAGTTGTTCCTTCGTTTTTTAAAGCATTTTCTACTGCTTCTGCGTTATATAATTCTTGAAAACCAGCCTCTGTTAATTCAGCGCGCATAGGTTTTACCATTTCTTCTGGATACATAATTTGTCTTATTATAAGTTAACGAGTGGCAAAGTTACAAAGTTTTTTGCTTGTTACAGAAAACCAATTCATAAAGATTTGTTATGTTTACATTTTTAAAATATATTATATGAATTTTTTAGCGGAACCTGATGAGTTTTATATTAAAATTGGATTTTTAATTATCTTTGTTATTGGTTATTTAATTATTCAGAAAAAAAACAACTTGAAATTGACTTTGCAGTATGTATTGTATTCATATGGAATTGCAATTTTACTTCTGTCGTTAAACATTTCTCATATTTTTCCAGGATTTCCAAATGATGTTTCAGAACTAGAAAACAAGAAAAAATTACTTTATCATTTGCAAAGAAATAATGATACTCTTGTTGAAATTACTGAAGCTTTTCGTGATTTAGTTTTAATAACATTTTTATTTTTGGTTGCGATTATTTCTAAAATCATCAAGTATTTTAAATTAGAAAATTCTCCCAAACAAAGCCTTCACAAATAACATTTTCGGACATTTCCAAATAACTTGTAAATCTTCCCAGATTGAAGTTTCTTCATCTAAAAATTTAAAAATCACAGTTGAATTTCCACTTTTAAACATCGAAGAAAATATCTTGGAACCTAAATCATTTTTTGAACTTAAAATATCCAACAACAACAAATCATAGAACCAAAATTTATCTTTTTTATAAAATTTAGTGAAGTCGGATTCTGATTTTAGAAATTGAACTAAAGCTTTCGATTTTTTGGTAGCGTTTTTAAAAGTATAACCTGTGCTAGCTTTTGTCCAACCGCCAGCCGAACCAATATTGATGATGTTCTTAGTATTGTGTTTCCAAAAAGGATAACACGTCATTGGAATATTGCCTTGTTCTTTTTCTAGGATTTCGTATTCGGTTATTCCTAAATTTTTAATGTATTTCTGAATTTCAGTTTCGTATTCCTCTTTTAAAAGTAAGTCTTTTGAAAACAAGGTATATTCTAACAACGCTTCAGTTGAAGATGTTGGTAAAACGTACATAAAACGCGTATTGCCTTTTTGTTCCACCGAAAAATCCATGAAAGTGGCACAATTTGGAGTAAAAACTGCTTCTTTACTTTTGATAAACCAACCTACAAAGTGTTGTTGAATTAAAGGGAATTTATTTTGAGTAGTAACAACTTCTGGATTTATTCCGCTATGCTCCATACAGTTCGACCTTTGGTCTTGGGTGTAAATCGAATTAAAAATTTTGTTACAAGTGATGGTTTCACTTTCTGTTTTTACAACACAATGATTGTCTAATTCTTTAAAATCAACTACTTTTTGATTTAGAAAATGAATGTTTTTATGTTCGGAAATTTTCTTGAAAACCAATTCATAAAAATCTAAACCATTGATTTTTTTGTATTGATAAGGTGTTAATTCTAAAACCCTATTAAATTTCTCATTCGCAAAAACAGCTTGATTCCATTTTTTTGAAACGATGTCTTCAAACAAATTATCTTCATCCCAAAAACACCAAGTTCTATCGTTTACTTTTTTAGCATTTTCATCAATTAACAAAATCGATTTATCCTCAAACTTTCCAGATAAAAGCATTTCATAAACGGTCATTAAAGCCGATAATCCTGAACCCGTGAAAATGTAATGATAATGTTGCATTAATAAATGGTATATCGAATTCCTAAAAAGCCTCTAATTCCTTGGTTGGGTGCATACACATAAGTTGCGTCAAAATTTTCGCCAAAAGGATCTTCTGCTCCAGCTATTAAATATGGAGTTCCTTTATTTGGCGTCCAATTCAGCATATTTTTCACACCACCATAAAGTTCAAAACTACGAAATTTTTTATAAGTAAATTGAATGTTTTGCAAACTCCAAATAGGAGAGTACTCGGGTCTTGGATCTAAATCACCTAAAATTGGTAATCGCATAGGTCCATATAAGTTCCCAGTGTAATCGATAGATAAAAACCATTTTGGAATGTCATATGTTATTGCCCAATTGGCGCTGTATTTTTCCGTTAAAACAGGTGTTGAACTCACTCCGTTTTGCACATTTTTCGGTTCCATAATCGTGAAACCAAGAATTGCTTTTACTCCAAAAGGCGTAACTAAATCGATATTGCCACTAATTCCTAAGGTTTGTGCATAGCCGTTTAAGTTCGAATAAATAATTTGGTCGGGATTTGTGTCATAATCTGGAATAATTTGGTTGTTAAAATACGTATACCAAGCTGAAGTTTCAAACCCTAAAAAAGTGCCGTTTTCAAATCTGATTTTCTTCAAATAATTCAAATTGACGTTGTAGGATGTTTCGGGTTTTAAATCTTCGGTAATTATAACATCTCTTGAGCCGGTTAAAGCAGCGTGGTCTTCGGTAAATAAATTTACGATTCGAAATCCAGTTCCTGCATTAATTCGGAATACATCATTTTCGGTTGGATTCCATTTGTAGGCAATTCTGGGTGTAAAAATATTGCCGTGATTATTGTTGTAATCGTATCGAGCACCTAATAAAATATGATGTTTTGAAGCCAATTTTATTTCATCTTGAAGAAAAATGCTGTAGATTTTTGTTTTTTCCGCCGAAATAGTCGCAGTCGTATTGTCATTATAATATTGATAACGAAAAGCAGCTCCCAAAAGCAAATTATGGATTTCTAACTTTTTATCCCAAGTATATTGGCCAAATGCAATTTTTTGATTCGCCAAGTAAATCGTATTTCCATAAACCGAATTTTGGTCGTGAGCAGTAACTGAAAACGACAAATACATGTTTTCGGTTGTGGGTAATTGATATTTACTCAAAAGCTCCACACGTTTCGTATAAATACTTTCTCCATAAACTTCTGAACCACCACGATACGATTTGTTCCATTGCATTTCGCCTCCCCAACGGTCTTCGTAAAATAGTCTTCCTGCGATGGTGAATTCTTTATTGTTTTTTCGCTCAAAGTTCCATTTGTTGAAGATGGAAATACGTTCTTGTAACGTTACATCAGTAAAATGATCGTTGTTATTGTCAATCGGTTCATTGTAGTTATAATAATTGATGCCGACTAAGGTTGTTGCTTTTTTACCAATCTTACTTTTAAATCCTAAATCCACATTGTTTTCTAACCAAGAAGTCGAAAAAATATCGACTGAAAACAATGGAGCAGTTGTTGGTTTTTTGGTAATGATGTTGATTAAACCACCAACAGCTTCACTACCATATAAACTTGAAGCTGGTCCTTTTACTACTTCAACTCTATCAATCAACGAATTTGGAATTCCAGACAAACCATAAACGGTTGAAAGTGCGCTTACAATTGGCATTCCGTCAATCGTAACCATGGTGTATGGACCTTCTAACCCGTTGATATGAATGTCTCCAGTATTGCAAATGTTGCAATTGAGTTGTGGTCGAACGCCATTTACGTTTTGTAAAGCTTCAAAAATATTAGATGTTGGGTTTTTCTTTAAAAAAGCTGTCGTATACACTTCAACAGGAACAGGAGTTTCCATTCTTGAAACGGGTTTTAAAGTTCCAGAAATCACTACATCATCTAGTGTGTTTGAATCTTCAATTAGGTTCAAATTTAAGATATAATTTGGTTCGTTTGAAATATTTACTTTTTTTCTTTCAAGTTTAAACCCAACATAGGAAGCAATAATTGTATAGGAACCGTTAGGAATATTTGTAAATTCATAGATGCCATTTTCATTTGTTTCAGCTCCTTTATTTAGTTCTTTAATATAAATATTAGCATAAGCTAAAACTTCATTATTAGTGGTCACTTTCCCCTTTATAGTATTTTGTGAAAAAGTAAAAAGCGAAAAAAATAGAGTTGTATAAATAAATATTTTAAACATTATAAAATTAAATTTAGACAAAACTAAAAATAAAACATTTACAAAACTAAAAAAACTTTATATATTTGTCAAAATAAATTGTTTATGACCATTTCTGAAGAAAATTATATTAAAGTTATTTATCATTTGTCTTTAGTGTCTCCAAAAGGCGTTAATACCAATGCTATTGCTGGAATGTTAGACACCAAAGCGTCATCTGTAACTGATATGATGAAAAAACTTTCGGATAAAGATTTGGTAAGTTACCAGAAATATCAAGGTGTTACTTTAACGGATAAAGGTTTTCATTCGGCAAAAATGATT
Organism: Flavobacterium sp. LMO6; assembly: GCF_009495795.1. Classification (NCBI taxonomy): domain Bacteria; kingdom Pseudomonadati; phylum Bacteroidota; class Flavobacteriia; order Flavobacteriales; family Flavobacteriaceae; genus Flavobacterium; species Flavobacterium sp. LMO6. Next base: position 298,381 of record NZ_WIBH01000001.1, read on the forward strand.
GTGAGGAAGCACCGCTTGTGGGAAGTTTTTTTAGTAGATAAATTAGGTTTTTCTTGGGATGAAGTGCATGAAATTGCAGAAGAATTAGAACACATCAAATCCGAACAATTGATTAATAAATTGGATGCTTTTTTAGGTTTTCCAGCAGCTGATCCACACGGAGATCCCATTCCAGATGCAAAAGGTGTGATTAAAAAAATTGAGAAACAGCTCTTATCAGAAGTGGAAATTAATGCATCATTTCATTGTGTTGGTGTAAAAGATTCATCTACCGATTTTTTAAAATATTTAGACAAGCAAAAAATAGCATTGGGTTCGGTTGTAAAAGTAATAGACAAAGAAGATTTTGATGATACGTTAACCGTGGAAATCGATGGAAAACGCTTAACTATTTCAAATAAAATTGCTAATAATTTATACGTACAATAATTATGTTTGATTCAATTATTCATTTTTTTGAGAGTATCGACCCTATTTTGGCGGCTTTTTTAGCTACTACATTTACTTGGGGTTTAACAGCTTTTGGGGCTTCTTTCGTGTTCTTTTTTAAGAATATGAATCGGGTAGTTTTAGATGGAATGCTTGGGTTTACAGGCGGTGTTATGATAGCTGCAAGTTTTTGGAGTTTACTAGCGCCAGCTATTGAAATGAGTGGTGGCGATGGTTTTATAAAAGTAATTCCGGCAGCTGTAGGTTTTGCTTTAGGTGCTTTATTTATTTTCGGATTGGATAAAGTGTTACCACACATGCACATTAATTTCAAAGAAACAGAGGGAATTAAATCGCCTTGGCAACGCACGACACTTTTGGTTTTAGCTATCACGTTGCACAATATTCCAGAAGGATTAGCGGTTGGGGTTTTGTTTGGTGGTGTTGCAGCTGGAATTCCAGAAGCTTCGATTGCTGGAGCTGTTACTTTGGCTATTGGAATTGGAATTCAAAATTTTCCAGAAGGCATTGCCGTTTCTATGCCATTACGACGAATGGGAATGAGTAGAATGAGAAGCTTTATGTATGGGCAATCTTCTGCATTGGTAGAACCTCTCTTTGGAGTTATTGGAGCGGTTGCGGTTACTTTTTTTACTCCAATATTACCTTATGCACTAGCTTTTGCGGCTGGAGCGATGATATTTGTTGTTGTAGAAGAGGTAATTCCTGAAACACAACAAGATAAAAACACCGATATTGCAACATTAGGTTTAATAGGTGGGTTTATTGTAATGATGGTTTTGGATGTGGCTTTAGGTTAATGACAAGCACAATCGTCGCCACAAGGCTTTGATTTCTTTGGGCGTTTTTTCCAAAAAAATTTCTTCACCAAAAATCCTACGGCTATGGCTAAAGAAAGGTAAACTAAGATTTGTTGTATATCCATAATGCAAAAATAAGAAAAGCAATCTCAATAATAATGAGATTGCTTTTTTATTAACTAAAACTAACTGAAAATTATTAAAATTGAGCAGCAATTCCGATAGAAGCACTAAACGGCATTCCTGGTCTTAATCCTGCTGGAACTCTTGAAACCAAATACGTAGTATCGAAAAGGTTATTGATGTTTCCAGTTACACTAAAATGTTTGTTGAATTTGTATTTTGAACCAAAATCAACAACAGTGTTACTTGGGACTGAGTTTTTATTTGGTATTGAACCTTGACCAGCAACTGTTCTAAATTCGCCACTATATCTTGCTCCTAAAATTAATTCAAATTTAGCATGTTCTAAGGCAATAGAAGCATTAAATTGGTGTTTTGAAATGTATGGAATTTCATCGCCTTTTTCAATGGTTCCCCAAGCTCCGTCTGAACTTGCAAATTCGTTTACAAACTCTGTATCGGTTAAGGTATATCCAAAAGTAATTGGCAATTTGAATTTACTCTCTTCTTTTAGTACTTGATAATTGATTAAGAATTCAATTCCTTTTACATGCGCTTCACCAGCATTGAATTGGTCTAATGTTCCAGAACCACCACTAGCAGCCAAATCACTTCCTAAAAGATTTTTGTAATCATTAAAGTACACTACAAACTCGCCACTGAATTTTTTATAATTATAACGTGTTCCAATTTCATAATTCGTACTGTTTTCTGCATCAGTTCCTGGTGTGTTTGTCGGTGGTGCAAATCCTTTATGAACACCTCCAAATAATGCCACATAATTATTGAATCTATAATTAGCTCCAACTCCTGGTAACCAAACTTTTACATGATTGTCGTTTTCAACTAGGTTAACTCCCGTTCTTGTTACATCATTTGTACCATAGTTTTTGTTTAATAAGTCGATAGTTTCAAAACGAATACCTGGTGTAACGGTTAAGTCGTTGTATTTTATTTTGTATAAAGCGTGAGCGGCCAAAGCTGAAGCATAAGCAACTCGGTTATCTTGTGTTCCTGGATTTCCTGCAGTAGTTAATACCATCGAACCATCAATCATTGCATAGCTATCATTCCATTGGAATCTATCTTCGCTGTCTTTGTGATAACGTACACCAACTTCTAAATCATGATAAACATCTCCTGTTAAGAAATGAAAATCTAACTTAGTTTGTACACCTTGTGCTAAATAGCCTCTATTGTTTGCACGAACTCGTAAAGCATTATTTGGTGAGTTTTGTGCACCAGTTACATAATCAAAAGCTAATGCATTTGTTGTTGGGTCTTCTAAAATTGCATCGATAGCATAAGTAGTTCCTCCAAATCTAACATCGTTTAATTTGTACCAGTTTCTTGCAAATTTATTACGATATGCAGTTGTAGTTATACTAAAATAGTTGCTTGTTTTTAAAGTATGTGTTACTGAAAACTGATTGTTTTTTGTAGTAATGTTGTCTTTTTCAGAACCGGCATAACGCATGAAAGGAGAATTATTAAAATCTTCTTCTGTTAATCCTAAATAGGTTTCATTTGCATCTTCTTCTGCATATACCATTTTAAAATCGAATGCATTATAAATTTTACTGGTTGGTTTTGATTGTACTCTAAATTTTGCCATTACATCTTTTTTGTCAAAACCGGTGTTGGCACCACTTGGCAAATTTTTAAAACCATCCGAATTGTAATTTAAAAATTGAACAACTGCCCCTACAGTTTCATTTGCAATTCCAACATTTGCTAAAGTACGACTCGTATTAAAACTTCCGTAATCTGTTAAAAATCCTGCGCTAAATTTTGTTGGAATTGGAGCCGAAACAAAGTTAATGGTTCCTCCAGTAGTAAAAGGGCCGTACTGAATTTGGCTACTTCCTTTTAAGATTTCAACAGCACTCATACGAGCAACAGATGGGAAATAATAAGCCGCTGGAGCTGAATATGGAGCTGGCGCAATTAAAACATTGTCTTCCATTAAAGTGATTTTTGCACTTCTATCTGGTGAAGTTCCTCTTAAACTAATATTTGGTCTTAACCCAAATCCATCTTCTTCGTAAACATTAACACCAGTAACGGTTCTAAGTACACGATTAATATCAGTATAGTTGAATTTTTGTAAATCTGCCGCTGAAATGTAAGAAGCCGAACCAGTTTTATTAGCTGCTTCAAATTTACTTCCAATGATTTGATTAGCTGAAATAACAACTTCTTTTAAGTTTTTAACAGAATCTTTTTGTGTGTTGTTTTCTTTTTCTTGAGAAAATACCAAACCTGAAAATAATAGGACGATTGGGGTAATTATATATTTCATCTTTATTTAGATTAATTCTACGGAGCAAAAATAACCACTAGTTTTTATTTAGACAAATTATAAATAAGTTATTTTTGAATTACTTTACGAATTGTATAAAACAATATTTTTTAATAATTAATTTGATTTTTTTTAATTATTAAATAAAAAAAAGTCAAAATAATTTACTTAAATAGTTTTTAATTTAATGATAATTTAAAAAAAAACAATGCTTTAAATAGAAGAAGATATTATTTTGAAGAGTTTTATTTCAAAACTTGATACGCAATTAATGCTGTTAAATAAGCAAATCCACTCATGAACACCAATTGAATTATTGGCCATTTCCAAGAATTGGATTCTTTTTTTACAATTGCAAGAGTAGATATACATTGCATCGCGAAAGCATAAAACAGCAATAATGAAATTCCAGTAGCAAAATTGAATATTTTTTCACCTGTTTCCGGATGCACTTCGGCTGCCATTTTATTTTTAATGGTGGTTTCTTCATCACTATGACTACCAACACTGTATATGGTTGCCAAAGTTCCTACAAAAACTTCACGAGCAGCAAACGAACTTACCACAGCAATTCCTATTTTCCAATCATAACCTAAAGGACGAATAGCAGGTTCTATGGCTTTTCCCATGTAACCAATATATGAATTTTCTAACTTGAAGGAATTAACTTGATCTTCAAATGATTCTGAAGTAATGGTTTTGTTTTGATTTTGTTGTGTAATAATAGCTTCAGCGTTATTAAAATCATCACTTAATCCGTGCGAACCTAAATACCATAAAATAACCGATAAGGCTAAAATAATTTTTCCGGCACCAGAAACAAAGGCTCTTGTTTTTTCTAATACATTTATTCCAACATTTTTAATCATTGGAATTTTATAACTTGGCATTTCTACAACAAAGTAAGATTTGCAGTTAAGTTTTAAAATTTTATTTAGTAAATAAGCAGAAAAAATAGCAGCTCCAAATCCTAATAAATACAAACCCATTAGTGTTAATCCTTGTAAGCTTAAAAACCCAAACAATCTTTTTTCTGGAATAATTAACGAGATTAAAATTGCATAAACAGGTAGCCTTGCAGAACAAGTTGTAAAAGGAGTTACTAAAATAGTAATTAAACGTTCTTTCCAGTTCTCAATATTTCTAGCTCCCATAATTGCCGGAATAGCACAAGCAGTTCCTGAAATTAAAGGCACAATACTTTTACCCGAAAGTCCAAATTTTCGCATGATTTTATCCATCAAAAAAACCACACGACTCATATAGCCGCTTTCCTCTAAAACAGAAATAAATAAGAATAAAAATGCAATTTGTGGAATAAAAATTACAATCCCTCCAATACCAGGGATTATACCTTCGCTAATTAAGTTTGTAAATTCACCTGCAGGAAGATTTTGTTTGGCAACGGAGCTAAAATTAGCAAATGTTTCGTCAATAAATTCCATCGGTATACTACTCCAATCAAATAAAAACTGAAAAATTAGCATTAAAATACCGAAGAAAATTAAGTAACCAAAAATTTTGTGTGTAAGTACGCGGTCTATTTTTGCTCTAATATCAGAAGCTTTTGAACTATCTATTTTTTGACCCATTTTTAAAGTGTCATTTATAAATTGATAGCGTTTAATAGTTTCTTTTTGTTGTAAGCGTTTTAAATCGGCATGCGATTTTGTAAACGTACTTTTAATTTCGTTTCGTTCTAGATTTAAAAAATTTACATCTTGCGTAATTACTAACCAAAGTTTATATAAAAGTTGGTTTGGGAATGCTTTTCTTAATTTATCAAAGTAGTCTGGGTCTATACTTGAAGCATTTAAACAAGGTTCAGTTGATAATTCAGTATAGTTAAGAATTAAATTCTTAAGTTCCGTTATCCCAGTTTTTTTTCTAGAACTTATTAAAGCAATTTTTGTTTTTAGTTCTTTTTCTAATATCGAAATATCAAGTTCAATTCCTTTTAATTGCATTCTATCTGCCATATTAATAACAAGAATGGTTGGAATTTCTAAATCTTTAATTTGTGTAAAAAGGAGTAAATTTCGTTTTAAATTTTCAACTTCAGTAACCACAACGGCTACATCCGGAAAATCTTCATCGTTTTTATTTAATAATAATTCAATTACAACATTTTCATCAATAGAACTTGCATTTAAGCTATACGTTCCTGGTAAATCTATAATTTTTGCTTTAACAGCATCTGATAATTTTGCAATACCTTGTTTTTTTTCAACAGTAATTCCGGGGTAATTCCCTACTTGTTGGTTTAACCCTGTAAGCTCATTAAAAACTGAAGTTTTACCCACATTTGGATTTCCAATTAAAGCAACTTTTATAGGATTTAAACTCATTATTAAATATCTTTTGTAATGCTAATTTCTCTTGCTGTTTCTAATCGAATAGCTACATGAGAATCGTTAACATTGAAATATAAAGGGTCGCCAAATGGCGCAATTTGTAAAAGCGTAATTTTATTTCCAGGCAAACATCCCATTTCTAAAAGTTTTAGAGGGATTTCGTCTAGATTTACATCTATAATGGTGGCTTCTTCGCCTATTTCTAATGATGATGCAAAAAAATCCATTTCCTTATTTAGATTGAATTAAAATACAAAAGTAAAAATTATAATTGTAGAAAACCTGATAATTCTCAGAATTAATAAAATAAAATGAAATAGAATTTATTTTTGGTTTTCATTTAACCAAATAATGTCTTCTAAAAGTTGTTTCATGTTTTTGGTTTTCGGATCGTTTGTTGGTTGGTCTAAATTGGTGCCATCATAAAAACCTCTAATACGTTTGTTTTTATCTACCAAAATGAAATTTTCGGTATGCACCATATCATATAATTCTTCTGGTTTACCGGTTTTTACTGCTAAATATGATTTTCGGGCCAAATAATAAATGGCTGATTTATCTCCTGTTACTAAGTTCCATCGCGCGTCATCTACTCCTTTTTCAAGGGCATATTCTTTTAATACTTCAGGTGTATCAATATCAGGCGTAACGGAGAAAGAAAGTAATTTAACTTCTGAATAATTTTTTAATTGATTTTGCAACCAAACCATATTATCGGTCATTTTTGGACATATAGTTGGACAAGTGGTAAAAAAGAAATCGGCTACGTAAATTGTATTTTCATAGTCTTTTTGGGTGATTACTTTCCCATTTTGATTGGTAAAAGAAAAATCGGAAATTTTATGATCGTTACCAATATGTTGCACCGTAGAATCTACTAATTCTGGATTAATATCTCTAGGAGAGTAGATTGGAAGCATTTTTTCTGGTGAAAGTAAAGTATAAATCCCAATATATATAATAAGGGAAAGTATTGAAAAAATGATTAAAAACTTTTTATAAGGGGCTAGAAAATTAAGCATATAAATTTTTTACAAAAATAATCATAATTTAAAAGAGATTTGTTAAAATAGTTGGCTTACAATTGTTAAAATTCTAATTTGTTGATTTTGTTCATTATATTTGTGATTATATACCCAAAACTACTGAATAAATGGTTAAAAATTACTTGATTATTAGTTTATTGTGCTCCTTTTTAGGATTTTCACAATTTAACCCATCTGCTCCTTGGATGAGTGAATTAAACACTACAAATAAAGGTGAAGTTACGATAAACGAAATGGTAGCGGCTTTTAATGCCTATTGGTCTACTAGAGACAAAAATGTAAAAGGATCTGGTTACAAACCATTTATGCGTTGGGAATATCATTGGAAAAACTATACTACAGAACAAGGATATATAATGTCATCAGAAGCATTCTGGGACGCTTGGCGTCAAAAAAATCAATCAAAAACAAATAGAAACACAACAATGTCATTGCCAGTTAGTAATTGGGAGCCGGTAGGGCCTTTTACTCACACAAATACTGGTTCTTGGTCATCAGGGCAAGGGCGTGTAAATATTGTACATGTTGATCCTTCAAATGCTAATACAATTTATTTAGGTGCACCTGCTGGTGGAATTTGGAAATCAACAAATAACGGTTCAACTTGGGCTCCATTAACTGATGAATTGCCTCAAATTGGTGTTTCTGGTATTGCGGTTGATTATGCAGATTCTAATGTAATTTATATTACTACAGGAGATAAAGATGCAGGAGATTCGTATTCTGTTGGGGTTTATAAATCTACAGATGGTGGATTGACTTGGAATCCTACCGGATCAATTGGAGTTTCAAATCCTTCTAGAGCTGGAGATATTTTGATTCACCCTACAAACAGTTTAATGTTGTGGTGTGCTACAAGCTCTGGAATTTTCAGAACTACAAATGGAGGAACATCTTGGTCAAGAGTTAGAACTGGAGATTTTTCTCAGGGAAATATTAGGTTAAAACCAGGAGATCCCACAACCGTTTATGCTGTTTCAGATACAAGTTTTTTTAGGTCAACAAATTCGGGAACAACATTTACTCAAGTTTCAACAGGATTACCAGCCTCTTCAGGTAGATTAGTAATGGATGTTACACCTGCTAATTCTGATTATATATATATATTGAGTTCTAAAATAGGCTCAGAAAGTTACAATTTTCAAGGAATTTATAGGTCAACTGATGGAGGTACAATTTTTACAGCAAGAAATACAACAACGAATATTTTTGAAAACTCAGGTTCTCCTTCTCAAGCTTGGTATGATTTAGCATTATCGGTATCTTCCACAAATGCAGAAGAAATTTATACGGGATGTTTAAATGTGTGGAAATCTACTAATGGCGGAACAAACGTAACTAGAATAAATAGCTGGAGCAATCCTTCAGGAATTTCATATACACATGCAGATATCCATTATTTAGGTTTTCATGGGACTAAATTGTTTGCGGGAACAGATGGTGGTATATATGTTTCTGAAAATAACGGAATTAATTTTACAGACTTAACAGCAGGTGCTCAAATTAGTCAGTTTTACAAAATAGCGGTTTCTAAACAATCAGCTGCTAATATGGTGGGTGGGTTACAAGATAATGGAGGTCATGCATATAGTGGCGGACTTTGGAAAAATTATTACGGTGCCGATGGTATGGATACAGCAGTAGACCCTACAAATCCAAATTTATATTATGGATTTATTCAATTTGGAAACAGTATGTATATTAGCGATTCTGCAGGAAATGGATTAAGTTCATCTGTATCTTCACCAGGCGGAATCAACGGAAATTGGGTTACTCCATTAACTTCTAATTCAATAGGAGAAATATTTTCTGGATTTGATAATTTATATAAATTAACTGGTGGTGCTTGGGTACAACAAAACACAGATGCTTTAGGAGGTGGAAATATAGACTTAATTACCATTGACCCATCTAACAACAATATTATATATGTTGCAAACGGAACAGTTTTATATAAAAGTGTAAATGGTGGTGTGAATTTTTCTGTGATTAATTTTACAACCAACAATATCGAATCAATAGCAGTACATTCATCAGATAGTAATATTATTTATTTAACTACTGATGGATCAACAGGAGAAGTGTTACAATCTAATGATGGAGGAACTTCATTTATAGATATTTCAAACGGAGTTCCAAATATTGGTAAAAATATCATTATTCATCAAGGAAGAAATACCGATAATCCTTTATATCTTGGAACAAGCTTAGGGGTTTATTATAGAGATGATTCTATGACTTCATGGGCTCCATTTGATATGAATTTGCCAAACGTGTCGGTAACAGATTTAGAGATTAATTTAGAGGATGCAAAATTAATTGCTGCCACTTATGGAAGAGGAATTTGGCAAACAGATATTCCGGTTCAATTAGCAACGGACGATATTAAATTTTTAAGCATTAAGAATCCAACAGCAGATATCAATTGTGGAAGCACTGTAACTCCTAAAGTTGAGGTTAAAAATAATGGTTTAAATACTATTTCAGAAATCACGATTAATTATACTATTGATAGTACGCCTGCAACTTTTGTTTGGAATGGATCTTTGGCTTCTTCTGCCGTTACAGAAATTAATTTACCTTCAGCTGTTTTATCTAGAGGGGCACACATTTTAAATGTAACTACTTTAATTTTAAATGACACTTATTCGGATAATAATCAAGGCACAACCTCTTTTTACATTAACGATGCAGGAACTGTTGGTGTTGTAAATCCTTTTACAAATGCTTCAGATGAACTTATTGTTTATAATGAAGGAACCAATGGGGCACAATGGCAAAGAGGAACTAGAACAGGAGGCCTAACATCATCAGGAAATACAGTTTATGCAACTAATTTAACAGGAAATTATCCAGACAATATAAAGACATACTTAGTGTCTCAATGTTATAATCTATCTAATGTAATTAATCCTCAGATTAGTTTTGCAATGAAATATGATGTAGAAAATAACTGGGATATTGTTTATGTAGAATATTCAACAAATTTTGGTACTTCTTGGTCTATATTAGGAGAAATGGGGCCAAATTGGTACAATAGCGACAGAACACCTGCAACTTCAGGAACAGACTGTAATAATTGTCCTGGCGCTCAATGGACTGGGGTTAATACAACATTAACAACCTATACTTACCCATTAACTGCTTTAAATTCAGAAGTTAATGTAATTTTTAGAATTGTTTTTCATTCTGATCAATCGGTAAATAGTTTAGGAGTTAATATAGATGACTTTTTAATAGACGGAACGTTATCTGGGCAAAATTTCGAACTACAAAAAATAGTATTATATCCAAACCCATCTAACGGAATTTTTAATTTAGTAACAGGAGAAAATACTATTTCTGAAATTGAAGTTTACGATTTATCTGGAAAGTTAGTATGGACTAAGAAAGGTTTTGAAGTTTCAAATTCAGAAATACAATTAAATTTATCTGCTGTATCAAATGGAGTTTATTTTGTAAAAATTACAGCAGATACTCAATCAATAGTAAAAAGAATCATTAAAGAATAACTATGAATAAATCAATCATTAAAGGAAGCTTTGGTTTCCTTCTCTTATCAGTAGCGTTATATTCTTGTAAATCAACTCAAGAGGTAACTAAGCAAAAGGAAACAGTAGGTATTAACGTTAGTTACATGGATAAATCGGTAAATCCTGCCGATGATTTTAATCGATATGTTAATGGAAGTTGGTTAGATAAAACAGAAATTCCATCCGATAGAACGCGTTGGGGAAGTTTTGATGAACTTCGAAAAAACACAGATGACGATGTAATGGCTATTCTTAAAGAAGCCATTAACGACAAAACCATCGATCCAAATTCTGATCAAGCAAAAGCAATTAGTTTATACAAAACGGTTTTAGATACCGTTAGTAGAAATAAAGCAGGAATTGATCCTTTAAAACCTTACTTAGCTAAAATTAATAATGTTCAAAATGCCGATCAGTTAATTGCTTTATTATCTGAAATGGAGCCAGAAATGGGTCTAGGTTTTTTTGGTAGTTATATAGGAGCAGATGCTAAAAATAGTAATAGAAACGTAATTTATGTAGGAACAGGAAGTTTAGGGTTACCTGACAGAGATTACTATGTTTCAGATGCGCCAGACAACAAAGAAAAGCGCGAAAAATACGTGGCTCATATTACAAGAATGTTGCAATACATTGGAGAATCTGAAGCAACAGCAAATGCAAATGCAAAAAATATTTTGGCTTTAGAAACTAAAATGTCAACCGCTACTTTTGATAGAGTAGAGCGTAGAGACAGAAGAAAAACCTATAATCCTATGAGTTTTTCCGATTTACAAAAATTAGCGCCAAGTGTAAAATGGGAAATGTATTTCCAAAACGTTGGAATAGGAAAAGTAGATTCTTTAGTGGTTTCGCAACCAAAATATATACAAGCGGTTGAAACTATTTTAAATGAAAATCAAGTAGAAGATTGGAAAGCGTATATGCGTTGGACTGCTTTAAGAGGAACTTCGGGCTTATTATCTACTGAAATTGAAAATGCGAACTGGGAATTTTATGGAAAAACCTTAACAGGTGCCGTAAAACAACGTCCTGCAGAAGAAAGAGCTTTGGCAACAGTTAACGGAAGATTAGGAGAAGCATTAGGAAAATTATACGTAGCTAAAAAGTTTCCACCAGAAGCAAAAGCAAAAGCACAAGCTATGATTGCAAATGTTATGCAAGCTTTTGATAACAGAATCGGCAATTTACCTTGGATGACAAAAGCAACTAAGGAAAATGCGAAAATCAAATTGAATAAATTTAGAGTTAAAATTGGATATCCTGATAAATGGAAAGATTATTCTGCTTTAATTGTGAAATCTCCAGAACAAGGCGGAACGTATTTTGAAAATTCAAGATTGTATGCAAAATGGAGTCATATTAAAAACATTGAAAAATTAGGAAAACCAGTAGACAAAGAAGAATGGGGTATGTCGCCTCAAACAGTAAATGCGTATTTTAGTCCAACTAACAACGAAATTGTTTTTCCAGCTGCAATTCTTCAACCACCATTTTATGATTACAAAGCAGACGAAGCAGTAAATTATGGAGGAATTGGAGCCGTAATTGGGCATGAAATTTCTCACGGATTTGACGATTCAGGTTCAAGATATAATGCAGAAGGAAATTTAATAAACTGGTGGAGTGATGAAGATTTAAGTCAATTTACTACATTAGGAAGTGCTTTGGCTGACCAATATTCAGCTCTAGAACCATTACCTGGAATTTTTGTAGATGGTAAATTTACTTTAGGAGAAAATATCGGAGATTTAGGTGGAGTTAACGCTGCGTTTGATGGTTTACAAATCTATTTGAAAGCAAACGGAAATCCAGGATTAATCGACGGATTTACGCCAGAGCAACGTTTCTTTATTTCTTGGGCAACCATTTGGAGAAGTAAAATGCGTGACGAAGCTATCAAAAACCAAGTAAAAACAGATCCGCATTCACCAGGAATGTATCGTGCTTATGTGCCATTGCAAAATGTAGAAGCTTTCTATAAAGCGTTCAATATTTTACCACATAACAGTATGTATTTACCTTTTGAAAAACGTGTAAAAATTTGGTAATATTATTTAACCACATAGAATTAAATCTCATCTTTTAGGTGGGATTTTTTTGTTTGATAAAATAGTAAAGATAATCGCCACGGATTAAAAGATTAGAAGGATTACAATCTGTGAAAATCCTTTAATTTGTGGCTATTTGTTTTTTTTAGACTACTTAAAAGCAAGTTCTGTCAAGCTGAATTTATTTCAGCTTCTCGATATAGAGATTTTGAAACGAGTTCAAAATGACAATAGAGTTTCTTTTAAGTAGTTTTTTTGTTTACTGAAATACTAATAAATGTTCTCGCAACGGATTATTAAAATGATTTCAATCCGCGAAAATCCTTTAATCTGTGGCTAAATTTATTTCTTCTTAATCGCTCTGTTCACAATATAAAGTCCAATAATCGTTATCGTTCCTCCAATAATAATAGCAGTAGTTAAAGGTTCATTAAATAATAAATAACCAAAGAATAGTGCTACCATTGGATTGATGTAGGCATACAAACTGCTAATTTCGGTAGGTAAATTTTCCAAAGCATAAATAAAGGCAATAAACGTAAAAACGGAGCCAAAAACGACCAAATAACCAATTGACCACCAAGAAATCGCTGGAATTTCACTCAACGGAACCGAAGTCCCATTAAATCCAATCACACTCGAAATTACAACACACGAAATCAACATTTGTAATCCCAAGCTAAAATACGGATTGAAATTCGTCTTATTTTCTCTAATATAAATTGAAGATAATGCCCAAGTAAACGTAGCAATTACCGAAAGTAAAATGCCAAATCTAAATTCTGGTCGTAAGAAATCGTTCAGGTAATCGAAGAAAATCACACAAATACCACCAAATGCAACAATTAAACCCACAACTGCTTTCCAAGATGTTTTTTGTCCTCGAAACAAACTAATAATTACAATCCAAAGTGGGAAAATAGAACCAATTATTGCACCCAAACCACTCGAAATATATTTCACGCCCCAAGTACTCAAGCCGTTACTCAGCATGAAATTCAACACACTCAAAACGAGAATATTTCTCCATTGACGTTTATTTGGCCATGGATGTTTTTTGATTAAGAAATACAGCAAATATAACATTCCGCCAAAGAGTTGACGCAGCGCTACCAATTGCATCGGTGGCATGTGTTTAACACCTTCTTTCGAAGCAATCCAAGTAGTTCCCCAGAAAAAACTTATCCAAATTAATGCTAAAATGGGCAACCCAATCGCATTTTTCTTTTGCTTGATGTAATTGTGAAATACGCTAAAATACGCCATTACTAAATTTCTTTTTGAAACGAATAACCCAAAATCGTTTCCACTTTTTTACTGGAAATAATTTTACCTTTCGATTCTGAATTTTCCGCAAAGGTAGGCAATGGCAAATTCAAAATTTCAGCTTTTTTGTGATAATATGCTTTTCGTGTTGGATGCTGAGGTGAAACAGCGTTGAAGGTTTGATTCCATTCCCAATTGTCATCTCGAGCGAAGTCGAGAGCCTTTTCTATAATCCCAATACAATCTTCTCTCTGAATCATATTCACTGGCGCCTCTGGATTTTCTATATTGGTTCTTCCTGCTAAAAATTTTACAGGATGACGATCATCACCAAGCAAACCACCAAAACGAATTACAGTAGTTTTAAAATGTGCGTTTGATTGCAAAAGAGTTTCGGAAATAACTAATTGTTTCCCACTTTCGGTATCTGGATTTGGTGTAGTTTCCTCTGTCACTTCGAGCGCAGTCGAGAAGTTTTTTGAATCACCATAAACAGAAGTCGAACTCACAAAAACAACTTTCTGAACACCTGATTTTTCAATAATCGGAATCAACGTTTTTACTTTATTTACGAATGTCATTTCGTTAGATGTAGAAGTTTCTCTTCTTAATCCAGGTGGAATATCAATCACTAAAACATGCGTTTCCTTCAGAAATTCTTCTATATTTCCAATGATTTGATGTTCTTCCAATTGAATTTGAAAAGGCGAAATTCCAGCATTTTTCAACACGTCTAATTTACTTTCCGAAGTCGTAGAACCTTTTACTTCGTAACCTTTTGAAAGCAATGATTTGGCTAAAGGTAAACCGAGCCAACCGCAGCCGAGTATGGAGATTTTATTCATCTTCTAAATTTAAAAGTTGGATTTTTAATTTATCTATAATTTCAGCATCGTCTATATCTACAGTATTAAAATTTAAAATATTTTCAGATTCATAATAAATAAAATAAGGATCAATATCTTGTTCTTTAGCTAATAAAGTAACAGATTTAAAATATCCTTCTCTTGCATAAGAAAGTAATTTTAGATAGTCTGAAAACAATGCATTTTTTTTGAGTTTAATAGTAATCCTATATTTTTTGTTTTTTAAAATAAGGAAGCTAATTGTAGAAGCAATTTCTTGACAATTATAAACTCTATTGTTTACCAACAATTCATTTTCATTCGTTAGTTCTAAAATAATTTCATTTTCAAATAATCCGACTTTGCGACCTTCAAAAATACCTTCAGATTTATCTTGGTAGCGAGTTTTTGAAAGAATTAAATTTTCTGGATATGCAGAGTATGCAATTTTAAAATCAGTATAATTAGTAATAATTTCTTTTAATTTATATATATGTTTTAATGGAGTTTTTTCATCAATATTTAGCTGTACAAATGAATTAAAATTATGATAATAATAAGCATCGCTATTAACCTCAATCAATATTTTTTTAATTTCACTTAAATTTCTTTTTTCTCCAGAAAAATAAATTTCCCCTTTTTTGGAAACAAAAATTTCTAATTCTTTATTTCTAAAAGAAAGTGTTTCAGTAAAATGAATTTTTGGTAACTCAATATTTTCTTTAAAATATGGATTTTCGGCATTTTGCTTATTAAAATAACGTTCAAAATCTATTAATTTGATTTTGGTAAAACCAAATGATAAAACCGAAATTAATATAAATGAGCTTATTAAGTATTTGAAATAATTGCGAATGGTTAAACTTAATATTTGCCATGACTGAAGAAATAAAACAAGAATAATCAATATAAACAAATATGGATATTCTTCATAAAAATTAATATTTTCATAGAAGGCAGGAGCATAATTTAATTTTTGTCCAAAACCAACCATGTTTAAAAAACCATACATTGTTGCGAATCTCAAAAACCATGATAAAAAAAACCAACTCCAAATATTTTGGTTATGTGTTATTTTTTTTCGCTTAAATTGAATCTTTTTTTCTCTAAACTTTTTATTGGTATCTATTATTATTTTTAAAAAGTAACTTTGTCCAATAATTAAACTTAAAAAAGCAAAGAACATATTGTAAAAAAACAGTTCTTTTTCAGAAAAATCTAAATAATTAAAATTATCACTAAAAGTCAAGAGTCTAAGAAAATCTCTACCAATGATAAAAAATTGGTACAAAGAGAAACTAAGTAAAATGCTTACTATAAATCCACCCCAAAACCTAAATTTAGAAATAATTATTTCTTCTCTAAATGAAATCTTTTTTCTTTCTTCTTTCATCTATTCTCTTAACTATCTTTCTTCACCAACATATAAAAATCGTCTTCCAAAGCGCGATAGCCTTGGTCATACAAAAAGAAATAGGTGTTGCCGGTTTTGGTTTGTAACATGCTTGTAAAAAACTCAAAATCGAAATCTTTGCTTAATAATTTGGTTTTTGTAGTTTTTCTTTTGTCTTCTGGGTTGAGTTCACATAAAATGCGGTAATTTTTACGCAATTTATTGTTAATGTTGCGCATCAGATTGTTCTGATCTTTGTTCATTTTGTTGTTGTATGCATTGCGGCAGCCATCCGAACAAAACTTTTTGTCTTCGCGACCGATGATTTTATCGCCACATTCTAAACAGGTTTTACTCATGATTTTATTTTAATTCTTTAATATCATTTATTAATTCATCTGAATTTTGTTCGATATGAACCAAGATGTCTTCATATTTTTTCAAATCATCTTTCCGAATTGATACTTTTTGATTCCAACTTTTAGTGTTTAAAATTTTTATTTCATAACCCCAAATTGTAGTTTTTTCATCTGTCAATTCAATTCCTTGAATAATATTTCCTAGATATCTGGTCATGATAATATAATCTACATCAATTTTTTCACTTATTGGTTTACAATATTTTTTATCGTAAACACCTTGAAAGGTTATTCCCAAAAGGTTTTTGTTTGGAAATGGAATAATTTCAAATTGATTATTTTCACCTATTTCTTTCTCAATTATATTTCTGAAATCATTCAATCCATAACCATTTGAACATTGAAGTACCAAAATTTTAATTTTAGGTGATTTTTCTGAAATAGAATCTTTTGATACAATGTTTTGACAATATGAAAATATTGAATGGATTAAAATTATTATTGTGATGACTTTTTTCATGGTTTACTTCTTAAAATTAAACTTCATTTCTTTACCGCTATCTTCAAAAACAACGTAAAGATTAATTTCATTATCCGAAATTTTCTCAAACGTAAATTTGTCAAAATACACATGTGTTGGGGTGACTTTTACCAATCTAAAATTTTCGCTTACTTCGGCTTTTTCCCAGCCTTTTAATTCGCCATCAAAGTGTTTGAGTTGTAATAAAAGAGTTTTGTCTTTTTCAATAATGTGTCCCAATTCATAAAAAGCGACTTTTCCGTCTAAAACTAATTTAAAACTAAACATCATCGAATTTCCAATCGGTTCACTCCAAGTTTCTTGACAAATGCCACCTAAAGCTTCGCCTGTCCAATTCCCAACAATCCATTTTACATCTTGCAAATTAGCTTTTGGAGAACCTTTTTCATCGTTATAATTCATGGTGTTTTGTGCAAATGCGCTAAACGAACAAATAAAAAGTAAAAAATAAATACTTTTTTGGAAGATTGATTTTTTCATCTGTAAAGTCTTATAGTTAAAGCGAATATACAAAAATAATTTCCATTTACAAACGCTTACAAATATTTACAACCGATATTAAATAGCTAAATACCGAATAACGTTTTTTTCTCGCCACATCTTTGCAGTGTCGAAATGAATGAATGAGTTCAAGTTCAAAAACAAGAGCAAGTTCAATTTTCAAATTTTTAAACATTAGATTTTTTTAATTAATTCAATTTCTTAAATCTGTGTTCCAAAAAGAATCAATATTTAATAATTATAAACATTTAAATTTTACACGCCATGAAAAACAGAGTACAATTAATCGGACATGTAGGTCAAGAACCAGAAATCAAAAACTTAGAATCTGGAAGAGTAGCAAACTTTACCATCGCTACAAATGAAAATTACACAAACGCCAAAGGTGAAAAAGTAGAACAAACCGAATGGCATAGAGTTTCCGCTTGGGGAAAAACAGTAGACATTATCGAAAAATTGTTAACCAAAGGAAGTCATGTTGCCATAGAAGGAAAACTAACCCACAGAAGCTACGACGACAAAGACGGAAATAAACTTTACATCACAGAAGTAGTTGCCAATGAATTGGTTTTATTAAACAAGTAATCAATTTCAAACTCAATTACAATTTCAAAAGTCAATTTCAAATTTTGCGTCTCTGCGACTTTGCGAGACATTACAATTAACACAAACATTAAATTTTTACACGCCATGAAATGAGCATTTTCCTTAGGCTAAAACTTAGAGAAATGCGAATTACATAAAACAGTTAAAAACAAATATATAAGCCTTATGAAAAATTCAGTACAATTAATCGGACACGTTGGTCAAGAACCAGAAATCAAAAATCTTGAAGGAGGAAAAAAATTAGCAAACATCAGCATCGCTACAAACGAAGTGTATTACAGAGATAACGGTGACAAAGTAGAACAAACGCAATGGCACCGAGTAACCGCTTGGGGCAAAACGGCTGATATTATCGAGCGTTTTGTAACCAAAGGCAAAGAAATTGCTATCGAAGGCAAATTAACACACAGAAGTTACGACGACAAAGATGGAAACAAGCGCTATGTTACGGAAGTAATTGCAAACGAAGTTTTGCTTTTAGGTAAATAAAATTCTATTCAAAAGTATTAAAAGTGGTCAAATGGCCACTTTTTTTGTTTTTTATCAACACTAAAACGTTTTCGTAACAAAGTGTATTTTTTAATTTATTGATAATGAATTAATTTTAAATTATTAAATTAATAATCATGGGAATAAAAAATTATCAAATTATTATTTTTTTCATATTTATAATTCAATCTACTATAGTAAATGCTCAAGTTGGAATTAATACAACAGCTCCACTAAGTACTTTAGATATTAATGGAAATTTATCAGTAAAAACAGTTACTCTTGATGGCACAAACACAGGCGGAGGCGGATCTGCAGTACTAATAGATGATGGCGTTTATATATCTGTTAGACCTTTGGCCACAGATGACAAATTTCAATTACCAAACCCAACTTTATTTCCTGGAAGAGTTTATATCATTAGAAACATCCAAAATTCGGTTACTGCACAGTTGACAACTCCTATAGGTTTGTTGTTTCCAAAAAATTCTACAGTTGGAAGCTCAAATTTGTATATGTATGAAGGAAATTTAAGAACAGTTATAGTAATTAGTGATGGGGTAAACTGGACCTATATGAATTAGGAATTCATTAAATTTTGTAACGTTTCTACAAACAATCCCATATGATACCCATCAACCAAACCATGATGTGCCAAAACAGCTAAAGAAATTGATTTTTTTCCGTTTTCTGTAATTAATTTTCCAAACGAAATTTTTGGGCAACTATCGGGTAAAGTATAACTTCTTGAATGGGTTAAACCTGTAAAATTAACCCAAGGAATAGCAGAAAAATGAATAATATTTTCAGGAAATTCTCTTGTAAATAGTCCAGGTGTAATTTGAATTCTTTCGATTTCCGTTTGCACAATTTTAGCAAATTCGTGAATATCGGAATGAAATTTCATAAACGAAAAACCAAATGTTTTATCTTCTCTCATAATGGTAGATGAAGCGTCAATTTCGTCATAAAGCATCACATCATTTCCTTCAATTCGATACCTGAAATTTTCCACTTGATTTACGGCAGCAATCGTTTTGTGTAAATAGTAAACAAAAAACGGAATTTGCATTGCTTTTGCCTTTTCATAAGCAATAGTCATATCGATTGGTGTGGTAATCCCAAAAAATGGTTCTTCGAAATTTGAGAAAAATTCAAAGTGTTCTTTACGATTCCAGTTTAATATATCAATTTGTTGCTTCACTTATAAAACGTTTAAAACTTCCTTAATATCTGTAAGAGCTAAGAAATTTTTATGCTCAATTTCAAAATCTATTTTTTCATATTCCCAAGTGGTATGATACGGAACATGTATGCCATAACCACCAATGTTTAATATTGGTAAAACATCTGATTTTAATGAATTTCCAATCATTAAAAAATCGGCTGCTTTTATTTCTAATCGACTTAACATTTTGGTGTAATCCAATTCGGTTTTGTCGCTTAATACTTCTATGTGATGAAAATAATGACCAATTCCTGAATCGTGTAATTTACGATGTTGGTCTTTTAAATCACCTTTTGTAGCAACAACCAATTTATATTTTCCTTGAAGTGCTTTTAAAACCTCCTCAACATTTGGTAATAACTCAACAGGTTTTTGAAGTAAATCTTTCCCAATAGAAATAATTTGTTCAATTCCTTTACCAGAAATCGTATGGTTTGTTAATTGCAAAGCAGTTTCAATCATCGACAACGTAAAGGCTTTTATTCCGAAACCATACAATGGCAAATTTTTAACCTGATGATTTAATATTAAACCCAAAATTTCCTGACTCGAAGCATAATCTTGAAACAAGGCACAAAAACGCTCTTGTGCTTCATCAAAATAAGGTTCGTTGTGCCAAAGTGTGTCGTCTGCGTCGAAAGCAATTGTTTTTGGGGTCATAGTTGTTGTTTTTTTACCACAGATTCACAGATTTTTTCAAATTTTTTTAATCTGCGAATCTGTGGTTATTTTATTACGATATCATCGCACCATTAATCACACCTTCCGCATCTGGGTTTACAAAAACCAATTTTCCTTCAGCGTTGTTGGTTAATAATAACATGCCTTCACTTTCTACTCCACGTAATGCTCTTGGAGCCAAATTTACTAAAACGGTAACGCGTTTTCCAATAACTTCTTCAGGTGTAAAATGCTCTGCAATTCCAGAAACGATCGTTCTCACGTCAATTCCGGTGTCCACTTTTAAAACTAAAAGTTTGTTGGCTTTTGGCATTTTTTCTGCTTCCATGATGGTTCCAATTCGTAAATCTATTTTGGCAAAATCTTCAAACGAAGCCGTTTCTTTTTGCGGTTCAGCTTTTGCGTTTTCAGCTTTATTAGCAGTTTTAGTTGCTTCCAATTTGTCTATTTGTTTTTGAATTTCGGCATCTTCAATTTGGGCAAACAAGATTTCGGCTTGACCAATTTGATGTCCAGCTGTTAACAAATCAGTTTTAGTCGTTACATCGTTCCAACCTAAAGCATCGATTTTTAAAATATTCGATAATTTTTTAGCTGTAAACGGTAAAAATGGCTCCGATAAAACTGCTAATGCTGAAGCAATTTGCAATGCCACATACATTTGCGTTTGTACTCTTGCCGGATTTTCTTTTACCATTTTCCATGGTTCTTCATCCGCTAAATATTTGTTTCCTAAACGTGCCACGTTCATTAATTCACCTAACGCTTCTCTAAATCTGTAACGTTCAATTGAACTTGAAATTACGGCTGGATATGCTTTTAATTCGGCTAAAGTTTGTTCGTCAACTTCAGAAAATTCGTTTGGAGCAGGAACAATTCCGTTATAATATTTATTAGTCAACACCACGACACGATTGATGAAATTTCCAAAAATTGCCGCTAATTCATTATTATTTCTTGCTTGAAAATCTTTCCAAGTAAAGTCGTTATCTTTAGTTTCTGGAGCATTTGCCGTTAACGCATAACGCAACGAATCTTGTTTTTCTGGAAAATCTAATAAATATTCATGCAACCAAACGGCCCAGTTTTTAGAAGTCGATAATTTGTTTCCTTCTAAATTTAAGAATTCATTGGCTGGAACATTATCAGGTAAAATGTAACTTCCTTCTGCTTTTAGCATCGCTGGGAAAATGATGCAATGGAAAACAATATTATCTTTCCCAATGAAGTGAACTAATTTTGTGTCGGCATCTTTCCAATACGGTTCCCAATCTTTTCCTTCGCGAGCTGCCCATTCTTTTGTTGATGAAATGTAGCCAATTGGCGCATCAAACCAAACGTATAATTTTTTTCCTTCAGCACCTTCCACAGGAACATCTATTCCCCAATCCAAATCACGTGTTACTGCTCTTGGCTCTAAACCGCCATCTACCCATGATTTTACTTGTCCGTAAACATTAGGTTTCCAGTCGTTTTTATGACCTTCTAAAATCCATTCCCTTAAGAACGATTCGTAACGATTTAAAGGTAAAAACCAGTGTTTTGTTGATTTTAGAATCGGAGTTTCACCAGTAATGGTTGATTTCGGATTAATTAAATCAGTTGCATTTAAAGTCGAACCACATTTTTCACATTGATCGCCGTATGCTTCAGGATTGTCACACTTTGGACAAGTTCCTGTTACGAAACGGTCTGCTAAAAATTGATCCGCTTTTGCATCGTATAATTGTTCGGTAGTTTCTTCAATGAAATCACCGTTATCGTATAGTTTTTTGAAAAATTCCGAAGCTGTTTTATGATGAATTTCCGAGGAAGTTCTGGAATAGTTATCAAAAGAAATTCCGAAATCTAAAAACGATTGACGGATAATTCCATCATATTTATCAATTACTTCTTGCGGTGTGATGCCTTCTTTTTTTGCTTTCATTGAAATGGCAACACCATGTTCATCACTTCCACAAACAAATGCTACATCTTTTCCTTGCAAACGCAAATATCTCGCATAAATATCTGAAGGAACATAAACACCTGCTAAATGCCCAATGTGAATAGGTCCATTTGTATAAGGTAAAGCCGCTGTAATCGTATATCTTTTAGCTTCGCTCAGTTCGGCATTGCCTCGAGTTGGATTTTCTAACATATCATCATAAAATTTGATGCAAAAATAGTGAACAATTTTATCTTAATTCTTAAATGCGAATACTTTTAGTAAATCTTTCGATAAAAATGTTTGCCAAAATACCCAAACATAAAACACCTAGAGGAAGAAATGGTATATACCAAACAATAAAATTAAGATGATAGTGGATGCTTGAGTGTTGAATAAACAATATGAACCAAGATATAGGAGCAATTATAGAAAACCAAGTTGAAAAAACAATGGCTTTATATTTTTTAAAATCTATTTTTAATAAAAGTAAACAAGAACAAAAAATTAAAATTAAAAGAAGTACAAAAGGAACGTTTGGTTTTATCCATGAAAAAATATCTCCTGATAGGTATTTAATCAAGATTTGAACATACATGTTATTTGAAATTTCGGCCGTTTTTCCTTCAATTATCACACTTGAAGTTCTTAAGTTATAAGAATATATGATATGATTAATCCCTTCTGAAAAGCTTCCTTTTAATTGTTTTAATTGCCATAATAGAATAAAAACTTTAACGAGTATTCCCATTACAACGACAATTCCAATTTTAAAGCTAAAAATGATAAAATCTTTTATTTTTTTATTGTCTTTTATGTAGTAGTAAATAACAGGTACATATACAGCAATTAAGGTTGTTGTGATATATTCAAATCCGTTAAAAAAACATTTTAAAAAAACACTTATAAATGTTAATGCCAATATTTTATTTGGATTTGATTTTAAAAACTCTAACCCTAACAATATAGTTAAAAAAGGGATGTAGAAAGCCCAAAGACACCAATATAAACTGGAAGAAAAAAGCCAAATCCAGCTGGAAAACGCAATAAAAAAAAGTACAACTAATGCAGGAATAAAACCAAAATTTCTTTTACACCAACCTATAAAGATGCTAAAAATGAAAGCATTTAGCAATAAAGTAAAATTTTTAAGAATTTCAATATTGGTAACTAAATCAAAAGGTGAAATTTTGTTAAAGACAGAATAGAGCATTCCCTGACCGCCAGTTTGTGAATTATAAGCGTAAAATGCTTTGTAGTTATCTCTGTCAGATTTGTTTTTCAATAACTTAAATTGATTTATTGAATTTTGTTTAAATTCCTCATCAGTTGAGCTAGATTTAAGCAATCCAGACAATCCAGAATAAGATAATATGCCAGACCTTTCACTTTCCATTAATCTACCAACTATAAGAGATTCAGAAACATAGTCGTAAGGAATTCCATCTTTTACATTACTTTTAAAAAAGCAAAATAAAATAATCGTTGAAAAAAAACACAGCCAATTGGTTTTAAAAAAAATCATTTATAGTTGAAATTTTATATATTTCTATTTTTATAATAGACTCCTTACTAATGTAGTGATAGAGTTAAGTGCTTAAGAAAACAAAATATTTTTATATTTTTATTTGATAGGATTTTAAACAAAAATAATTCATTTCAATATTGATTCCCTAATTTTAATTGGATTTTGTTTACTTTTGAGTTAATAAAATCTGACTATGTATAGATTTATTTTAGTACTTATTTTAATTTCAAACATTTCTCATTCGCAAAAGAAAATGAAAATTCCACCTTATCTTAAAAAAGGCGACACAGTTGCTATTGTTTGTACGGCTCGTAAATTTTTTCCAGAAGATGCAAAACCAGCTATTGAATTACTAGAATCTTGGGGTTTAAAAACTAAATTAGGCCGAACTATAGGTTTAGACAGTTGCCAATTAGGAGGAACTGATGCTGAACGAATTGCCGATTTTCAAGAAATGATGGATGACGACAATGTCAAAGCCATTTGGTGCGCGCGTGGCGGATATGGAACAGTTCGAATTATAGATGCTTTAGATTTTACCAAATTCAAAAAGCATCCCAAATGGATTATGGGTTTTTCTGATGTTACGGTTTTACACAGTCAACTAAATGTAGAACGTGTGGCAACATTGCATTCCATTATGCCATTTACAGTTCCAAAAGCACCTGAAGAAGTGAAAGAAACATTGCGAAAAGCACTTTTTGGAGAAGCAATTTCGTATATCATTCCATCAAAATCGTATGATGTAAAAGGAAAAGCTTCGGGCGAAATAGTAGGTGGAAATATTTCGATTTTATATAGTTTATTAGGTTCAAAATCATCCATTGATACGAAAGGAAAGATTCTGTTTATTGAAGATTTGGACGAATATTTGTATCATATCGACAGAATGATGTACAATTTAAAACGCAACGGATATTTTGAAAATGTAAAAGGAATTATTGTAGGGAGCATGGCCGATATGCACGATAACGAAATTCCGTTCGGACAAAATGAAGTGCAAATAATTACAGCAATCGCTAAAGAATACAACATTCCAATTGCTTTCGAATTCCCAGCGGGACATCAAAAAGACAACCGAACATTAATTCTAGGAAAACAAGTAGATTTTGAAGTGAATGATACAGAAGTAAAACTTCAATTCCATTAAAATTAGCACATCGACACATTGAAAATTGACACATTGAGCAAATGGCTGAACACAACGATTTAGGAAAACTAGGAGAAGAATTAGCAGTTGATTTCTTAGAAAAAAACGGCTACGAAATTTTAGACACCAACTGGACTTATGACAAAGCAGAAATTGATATTATTGCCAAAAAAGAAACTATTTTAGCTGTAGTAGAAGTCAAAACACGTTCAAGCTTAGATTTTGGTTTGCCTCAGGAATTCGTGAAGCCAAAAAAAATACAACTATTGGTAAAAGCTATAAATGAATATGTTAATCAAAATGATTTGGACTTGGAAGTTCGATTTGATATTGTAGCCATTCACAAAGAAAATTCAAATTTTGTTATAGAACATATTGAAGAAGCATTTTATTATTTTTAATATTAAATTTGTAACAAATTGTTTTTTGTTTTTTACCTTTGCAACAACAACACAAACAACTATTAAAAATGAAAACTATTTCTTCAGTAGTAGAACAATACATTAAATCTAAGCCTTTTTTATTAAGTTCCCTTTCGCAAGGTATTATCAATTTAACTTCTTTAGCAAGAATAATGATGCCCGAATTAGAATCACATTTAGGGAAAGATGTGAAACAAGGAGCTGTAGTGATGTCTTTAAAAAGACTTTCTGAAGAATTAGACTTCAAAATCAATTATAAAATTTCAAAGGTTTTAAAAAATATTGGAGAAATAACAGTTCGATCTTCACTTACCGATTTTACTTACATAATTTCTGATACACTTTTAGATAATCAGGCTAAATTAATTTCTGAAATTAACAAACAACAAGATATTTTTTATACTTCTTCAAGAGGTGTTAATGAAACTAATATTGTAATAAGTGCTTCTGTAGAGCAATTAATTGAAACAGTTTTTAAAAACGAAAAACTAACGCATAAAATAGAAAATCTTTCTTCTATTACTGTAAAATTACCACAAGAAAATATTTCTACTCCTGGTGTTTATTATTATATTTTTCAAAGGTTAGCTTGGGAAGGAATTATTATTCATGAAGTAATTTCAACCACAAATGAGTTTACAATTATAGTAAGTGATGATCAAATAGATGTGGCATTTAAGGTTATAAAAGACCTAAAAAATGTATTTGATTAACAAAAAAGCAACTATTTTTTTTCACATCAAAAAAAGAAACGTATTTTTACCACTCTATACATACTAAAAATTGTTTTTAGTAGTTTAAGTACAAATACGTTTTTACATTGAAAAGCACTATAATAAAATACTCTTTTGCGATTGGTTTTATCTTTTTTTTGATAGCATGTTCTGTCAAAAAAGATAAATTCATTAACCGTAATTTTCATGCAGTTACTACAGAATATAATGTTTTATATAATGGTAATTTAGCACTAGACAAAGGTTTAGAAGATTTAAAAATTACTTATCAAGATAATTTTTGGGAAGTTTTACCTATTGAAAGAACTTCTGATAAAGAGGAAGCCATTTTGCCTGGGCAAACAAAAAACCAAAATTTTGAACGTGCCGAAGAAAAAGCGGTAAAAGCGATTCAAAAGCATTCAATGAATATCGCTGGAACAGAAAAAAATCCTCAAATGGACGAGGCTTATTTGTTATTAGCAAAAGCGAGATACTATGAAAATCGTTTTATTCCTGCTCTTGAAGCTCTAAATTACATTCTTTATAAATATCCACTTAGTGATCGAATTTATCATGCTAAAGTATGGCGAGAAAAAGTAAATATTCGTCTTGATAATGAAGATGTAGCTATTAAAAATCTAAAGAGACTTCTTAAAGACCAAAAAATAAAAGGACAAGATTTAGCTGATGCAAATGCTATGTTGGCTCAGGCTTACATGAATATTCAGGTTAAAGATACTGCAATTGCAGCGCTAAAAGTTGCAAAAGAAGCCACTAATAACAACGAAGAAAAAGCACGTTACACTTTTATCTTAGGACAATTGTATGAAACCCTTCAATACAATGATAGTGCCTATTCGGCTTTTGAAGAAGTAATCGATATGAATAGAAAATCTCCTCGAAGATATGTTATTCAATCTCATGCCAAACAAGCGCTTCAATTTGATTACAAAAATGGAGATACTTTAGTATTTGTTGAAAAATTTAATAAACTTTTAGAAGACAGAGAAAACCGACCGTTTTTAGATATTTTAAATCATCAAATGGGAATTTTTTATGATAAACAAGATCTAAATACCAAAGCAAAAACCTATTATAACAAATCGATTAAAGCACTTTCTAGAGATAAATATTTGGTTTCTTCAAATTATAGAAATTTAGGAGAAATCTTTTTTAAAGAAGCAGATTATAAAACTGCAGGACAATATTACGATAGTACTTTGGTGCAATTAGATGATAGAACTAGAGAATACCGAAAAATAAAAAAGAAAAGAGATAATCTAGAAGATGTTATTAAATATGAAGCTATAGCACAACAAAATGATAGTATTCTAAATGTTGTTGCTATGAATGATTTAGAAAGAGTAACCTATTATGAAAATTATATTTCTAAATTAAAGATTGAAGATGAGAAAAAAGCCAAATTAGCTGAAGAAAAGGCTAAAAAAGAAGCAAATATTCAGGCAAGTGTTTCGAATAATAGTCCATCAGGAAAATTAAATCCGGCAGGTAAAAAAGATGGGCAAGCTATTGATATGGGTGGAGCTTCAATGTTGCCTCCGGGAATGGGTATAGACAATGGTTCAAGTAATTTTTACTTTTACAACCCAGTTGCGGTAGAATTTGGAAGAAAAGAATTTCAATCGAGATGGGGAAAACGAGCTTTAAAAGACAATTGGAGAATGTCATCGGTTGTTACAATCGATTCTAATAACATAAAAAATGATAGTATTGGTTCAGATCAGAAAGAGGAGGAAATTAAAAATGAACTGAATCCAAAATACAATACTGAATTTTACTTATCTCAAATCCCAACAGACCAAAAACTTTTAGATAGTTTGGCTAAAGACAGAAATTTTGCTTACTACCAATTAGGATTAATTTATAAGGAAAAATTTAAGGAATATTCATTGGCAGCTTCTCGTTTAGAGCAACTTTTAAAGAACAATCCAGAAGAGCGTTTAGTGCTTCCAGCGATGTATAATTTGTATAAAATTTATCAGCAAATTTCGGCTTCAAAAGCTGAAGAAATGAAACAAAGAATTTTGGCACAATATCCAAATAGCCGTTATGCTCAAATTTTAAATAATCCAGAAGTTGAAATAACCGATAATGAAAATCCGGAATTGGTGTTTAACGCCTTGTATAAAAAATTTGAAAGCAATCAAGTCAGAGAGGTTTTAGTAGAAGTTGATGAAGCAATTTTTAAATTTGCCGGAGAAGAATCACTTCCAAAATTTGAAATGTTAAAAGCAAAAATAGTGGCTCGTTTAAAAGGAGTTGAAGAATACAAAAAGGCTTTAAATTTTGTTGCATTAACATATCCAAATGTAGACGAAGGAAAACAAGCTGAAAAAATGGTTCAAATGGAAGTTCCATTAATTGAAGCTTTAGATTTTGGGCTAGAAACAACTACAGGCTATAAAATCATTTTTCCTAAAAAATATCCATACGAAAAAGAAGTAAAAAATGTAACAGAAAAAATAGCAAAATATATTAAAGATACTAATGCAGTTGCCTTAAAATCGTCTGAAGATATTTACGATTTAACTAATAATTTTATTGTAATTCATGGTTTTGATGATAAAGATGCTGCAATATCCGTTTTGTCTGTTTTGCAATTGCATAAAAATTATAAAATAACAGATAAAGTTTATATTATTTCAACAGAAGATTATAAGATTGTGCAGATGAAGAAAAAGTTGGAACAATGGATTTTGTTAAATAAATAAAAACCCCAAAAAAGCCTATTAATATGTTTGACAAAGTGAAAAACCAAGATCATTTATTAGGAAAAACTAATAGAATTGTAGAAGGAACTTCCATTATAGGAAATATTACAACTTTAGCCGATTTTAGATTAGATGGAAAACTAACCGGAAATTTCTCATCGGAAGGAAAAATTGTAATTGGTCCTTCAGGCGAAGTAGTTGGAGATATTGTGTGTAAGAGTATTGATGTTGAAGGTAAATTTTCAGGAAAATTACTTACAGAAGGCATGCTAAATATAAAATCAAAAGCGCATATAACAGGTGAGGTAATTGTTGGAAAATTAGCCGTAGAACCAGGCGCAAAATTTGAAGCAAGTTGCGAGATGAGAAATTCCTAATTTCGAATTCAAAGAATCAAATAAAAAAATGAGTTAAATGAGGACTCAAACTAAATAATGAATTCTAATAACAAACAATCCAATAAGTGGTTGGCACTAATCAATATCCCATTTCAAATGGGATTGATTATTTTTTTTGGAGTTATGTTGGGACAATGGTTAGATGAAAAATATAAAATTGAAGGTTCTACATTAACGATAATAGTTTCATTGTTGGCTGTTTTTTTAGCATTATATAATGTAATTCAGCAAGTTAATAAATTGAATAAAGATAAATAATGATAAAAAAAATCTCAAAACTTTTGATGGTTTTACTTCCTTTGACCTTTGTTTTATACTTTTGTCAGGAATTTATTTTAAGTAATTTTTTCAATCATTTGGAGTTTAAATTAACAACAATTTCTATTTATTTTTTTCATTTTTTTACGGTTATAGTTTCGTATGTTCTATTAGTTATTGTAAATAAATATTTTTTTCCTCAAACAGGATATGCTTTTTTGGCATTTGGTATTATTAAAATGGGACTTTCGGTTTATTTTCTTATGCCAGTTATACAGTCGAATTTAGCAGATAAGGTACCAGATGTTTTATCGTTTTTTATACCTTTTTTTATTTATCTGTTTTTAGAAACAATTTTTTCAGTTACATTACTTAATAGTTCAAATTTGAA
The DNA here is from genome assembly GCF_009495795.1 of Flavobacterium sp. LMO6. Classification (NCBI taxonomy): domain Bacteria; kingdom Pseudomonadati; phylum Bacteroidota; class Flavobacteriia; order Flavobacteriales; family Flavobacteriaceae; genus Flavobacterium; species Flavobacterium sp. LMO6. The sequence continues at coordinate 328,471 of NZ_WIBH01000001.1, forward strand.
TGATAATCAGTAAACTATATTATTTGATTACTTTTTTTTAAAAATTATAATAATATGTTTTCATTTTTTAATTAATAATGTACCTTTGCACAAAATTTAGAGGAAATAAATTTTACTATTATTAGTATAAGTATATGAGAATAGCAAATCGCACAATTCAATTTTTGTTTTCATTATCATTTTTGATTTTACCATTAATGGCTTCTGCAAGCGGAGGACATTCAGAATCAGCTGATAAAGAGTTTAGCGCTACAGAGCTTATTAATTCGCACATCGGAGACGCTCACGAGTTTCACATAGCTGATTGGAATGGTCACGCAATTTCGTTGCCATTACCTATTATTTTATGGACAGATAATGGATTAGAGATTTTTTCTGCTTCAGAATTTCATCATGATAACACAGGTCATCATGTAGCTAAAGAAAAATTTGTAAGATATAATGAAGTAATTTTTTATGCTGACAAATTTGAAACATTAAAAGAAGAAGATAAAAGTGCTTTTAATTTTGGGGCACGTCCTTTAGATTTTTCAATCACGAAGAATGTTTTTTCAATGTTAATGTCTGTTATCATTCTTTTGATTTTATTTATAACAGTTGCGCGTTCTTATAAAAAGAACAGCATGGCTCCAAAAGGATTAGCTGGTTTCTTAGAACCATTAGTAATTTTTGTTAGAGATGATATTGCAATTCCTAATATTGGAGAAAAGAAATATGGAAAATACATGCCGTATTTATTAACTATCTTTTTCTTCATTTGGATTAATAACTTAATTGGTTTAATTCCTTTCTTCCCATTTAGTTCTAACTTAACTGGAAATATTTACTTTACTTTTGTAATGGCATTTATTACATTTTTGATTACAACTTTAAGTGCAAACAAAGCATATTGGGGACACATTTTTGCACCACCAGTGCCAAAAGCATTATATCCAATTATGTGGCCAGTTGAAATTATTGGTATGTTTACAAAACCATTCGCATTAATGATTCGTTTATTCGCTAACATTACTGCAGGTCACATTATTATTTTGAGTTTAATTTCATTGATATATATATTCAAAACAGTTGCAATTGCTCCAGTTTCAGGTGCTTTCGTATTGTTCATGAGTGTTTTAGAAATGTTAGTTGCTGCTTTACAAGCATATGTATTTACTTTGTTATCAGCATTATTTATTGGTCAGGCTGTTGAAGAGCACGACCATCACTAGAATTGAGTTTTATTAATTATTAACTATATAAATATTTTATTATGGTATTAGCTGGAATCGGTGCTGGATTAGCTGTTATTGGAGCTGGAATCGGTATTGGAAAAATTGGTGGATCTGCTATGGACGCTATGGCAAGACAACCAGAAGTTGCTGGTAAAATTCAAACTGCAATGATTATTGCTGCTGCTCTTATCGAGGGTGTTGCTTTATTCGCTGTTGTAGTTGCATTAATTGCAAAGTAATTAAAGATAAACTTCTTACAGCGGTTGGCTGTAAGAAGTTTTTATTAAGAAACTAAATTAACAATATAGATATATGAACTTTACTTCACCAGAAAGCTTAGTATTTTGGACAACCTTAATTTTCGTTGTATTTTTTCTTTTAATGAGAAAATTTGCTTGGAAACCTATTTTAGGAGCAGTTAAAGGAAGAGAAGACTCTATTAACAACGCTTTATTAGCAGCTGAAAACGCTAAAAAAGATATGTTAAACTTGAAGTCTGATAATGAAAAATTATTAGCTGAAGCAAGAGCTGAAAGAGACTTGATGATGAAAGAAGCAAGAGAAATCAAAGAAAAAATGATTGCTGATGCTAAATCTGAAGCGCAAGCTCAAGGCGAAAAAATGATTGAATCGGCAAAAGCTTCAATCGAAAGTGAGAAAAATGCAGCTATGGCAGAATTGAAAAATCAAGTTTCTTCTTTGTCATTAGAAATTGCTGAGACATTATTAAAAGGAGAATTATCTAACAAAGAGGCTCAAACTAAATTGGTTGAGAAAATGTTAGGTGACGCTAAATTAAACTAATATCATGGCAGGAACTAGAGCAGCAATTCGATACGCTAAAGCCATTTTGGACATTGCCCAAGTGAACAACAGCACACAAGCTGTAAATTCTGATATGACTTCAATTGTTAACGCAATTAAAGACAGCGCTGAGTTAAAAGATTTCTTGCAAAGTCCAATTGTTAAAGGTGAAATTAAATTTTCTTCTTTAAACGAAATTTTTGCCTCTGCTCAAAAAGAGACAAAAGGATTATTTCAATTGCTTTTAGTAAACAAAAGATTTGAATTATTAAATGATGTTGCTTTACAGTTCAATGCTTTATACGATGAACTTAACGGAATTGAGATTGCAAAGGTAACTACCGCTTTCCCAATTACTCCTGAGTTAGAAGCTAAAGTATTGGCAAAAATTGCATCGTTTTCAAATAAAAATATTACCATTCAAAATATTGTAGATCCAGCTATCATTGGTGGATTTATTTTAAGAATGGGCGACAAACAATACAATGCATCTGTGTCAAGCAGATTGCAAAATTTAAAAAGAGAGTTTAGTAATTAATATACCATTAAAGATATATCAAAATGGCGGAAATTAAACCTGCTGAAATTTCAGCAATATTAAAACAACAATTATCAGGTTTTGAATCTGGTGCATCGTTAGAAGAAGTTGGAACAGTACTTCAAGTAGGAGACGGTATCGCTCGTGTTTACGGATTATCAAACGCTCAATATGGTGAGTTAGTACAATTCGATAACGGATTAGAAGCTATCGTTCTGAACTTAGAAGAAGACAATGTGGGTGTGGTACTTTTAGGACCATCAACAGGAATCAAAGAAGGTTCTACAGTAAAAAGAACACAACGTATTGCTTCTCTTAAAGTAGGAGAAGAAATGGTAGGTCGTGTTGTGGATACTTTAGGTAACCCAATTGATGGTAAAGGTCCAATTGGTGGAACTTTATATGAGATGCCATTAGAAAGAAAAGCTCCTGGAGTTATCTTCCGTCAACCCGTAACTGAACCATTACAAACAGGAGTAAAAGCAGTTGATGCGATGATTCCAGTTGGTAGAGGTCAACGTGAGTTGGTTATTGGTGACCGTCAAACTGGTAAATCAACAGTTTGTATTGATACCATCTTAAATCAAAAAGAATTTTACGATGCAGGAAAACCTGTATTCTGTATATATGTTGCAATTGGGCAAAAAGCTTCAACTGTAGCAGGAATCGCAAAAATGTTAGAAGAAAAAGGTGCAATGGCTTATACCGTTATTGTTGCTGCAAATGCTTCTGATCCAGCTCCAATGCAAGTATATGCTCCTATGGCAGGTGCTGCAATTGGTGAGTATTTCAGAGATTCTGGTCGTCCAGCTTTAATTGTTTATGATGATTTATCTAAACAAGCTGTTGCTTACCGTGAGGTATCTTTATTATTAAGAAGACCACCAGGACGTGAGGCTTACCCTGGAGACGTTTTCTACTTACACTCTCGTTTATTAGAAAGAGCTTGTAAAGTAATTAACAACGACGAAATCGCTAAAAACATGAATGACCTACCAGATTCTATTAAAGGAATCGTTAAAGGTGGTGGTTCGTTAACGGCTTTACCAATTATTGAAACACAAGCGGGTGACGTTTCTGCTTATATCCCAACAAACGTAATTTCGATTACAGACGGACAGATTTTCTTAGATGGTGATTTATTCAACTCTGGAGTTCGTCCTGCAATTAACGTAGGTATTTCGGTATCTCGTGTTGGAGGTAATGCACAAATTAAATCAATGAAAAAAGTATCAGGTACTTTAAAATTAGACCAAGCACAATTCCGTGAATTAGAAGCTTTCGCGAAATTTGGTTCTGACTTAGATGCGGTTACTTTAAACGTTATTGAAAAAGGAAAAAGAAACGTTGAAATCTTAAAACAAGGTTTAAACTCTCCTTTTACAGTAGAAGATCAGGTGGCTATCATTTATGCAGGTTCTAAAAACTTGTTAAGAAATGTACCAGTTGTAAAAGTAAAAGAATTTGAAAAAGATTTCTTAGAATACTTAAATGCTAAACATAGAGATACATTAGACGCACTTAAAGCAGGTAAGTTTGATGACGCTATCACTGACGTTTTAGAAAAAGTAGCGAAAGAAATTTCAGCAAAATATAATTAATTAGTCAATTAGACAATGTGTCAATTAGACAATTAATTGGCACATTGATAAATTGGCACATTGACAAATTAACAAAATGGCAAACTTAAAGGAAATACGTAATAGGATTACTTCTGTTTCATCTACGATGCAAATTACATCGGCGATGAAAATGGTTTCTGCTGCAAAATTAAAAAAAGCGCAAGATGCTATTACAGCAATGCGTCCGTATGCAGAAAAACTTACTGAGCTATTACAAAACTTAAGTGCAACTCTTGAAGGAGAAGTTGGAGGTACTTTTACAGCTCAAAGAGAAGTAAATAAAGTACTTATTGTTGCAATTACTTCAAATAGAGGTTTGTGTGGTGCGTTTAATACGAATGTAATTAAACAAGCAAAAGCAGTTGCTGATACGTATGCAGGAAAACAAGTAGATATTTTTGCTATTGGTAAAAAAGGAAACGATGTTTTGCGTAAAACAAATAACGTAATCGAAGTTAACAATGTTATTTTTGATAAATTAACTTTTGAAAATGTTTCTGACATTGCTCAATTGTTAATGGATAAATTTGTTGCAGGTGATTATGATAAAATCGAAATTGTTTACAACGAATTTAAAAATGCTGCAACTCAAATTGTAAGAACACAACAGTTTTTACCATTGGCTCCAATTGTTGGTGGCGAAGTAGTAGCTTCTGATTATATTTTTGAACCTTCTAAAGAAGAAATTGTATTGACTTTGATTCCAAAATCATTAAAAACACAATTATACAAATCGATTAGAGATTCATTTGCAGCAGAACACGGAGCGCGTATGACAGCAATGCATAAAGCAACCGATAACGCTACAGAATTAAGAGACCAATTAAAATTAACCTACAACAAAGCGCGTCAAGCGGCTATTACAAACGAAATCTTAGAAATTGTTGGTGGAGCAGAAGCTTTGAACAATTAGACGAAGTCAAATTTTCAAAAAGCGAAGCTTTGAAAAGCTAGTTTTAATACACATATTTATTAAAAGTCCCGATTTATTCGGGACTTTTTATATTTGAAAGCGAAAATACATAATTAAGTATTTATAAAAACTCTATTAGTTTTGATATTTTTGCTCTTATTTAACAGAAAAATCTTTATTTTTTTATGAAAGATATTTATCAATTATCAAAAATATTTATAAAGAGTACAGCAAAAAATATTCAGTTTGATTTTTATCATAATAATCAAATTATACTGCAAATATTTAAAGGTTATGATGTAGTTAATTGGAGAGATAAGCCTAATAGTATTGACAACGATCAAACTGTTTTTCAGTTACTATTTAATGGTGGTAAAGAAAACAATAAATTAAATCTTTTAAAGTTTAAAAATTCCTTGATATTCGAAGATTTTGTACATGTTAATTTTTATAAGCAAGAAACATATTTTTATGGATTAAAAATAACAGATGAAATAGAATTAGTGAATTATATAGAGAAAATTATTTCAAGTGTTTATTTATTCGATATACAAAAAGTTGTGTTTACACTTAAAGTTTATTAATCTCAATAAAATACAATTATACTTCTATTCACAGAAAATTTTTCCCGATAGCGCGTAATTGCATTCCGTGTCCACGAAGAAATATTTCACGATTTATTCGAGACTTTTTTGTTTTATCTTTGTGTGAATGATAATTTTATAAAATTTGAACTATTTGAGACGATTCGTTCTTTAATAGTTATTTAGTTTAAAAAGAAAATTAAGTAAGCCCTATAATATCAATGATTTAAAATGGTTAAAAACGTTTATATATTTGGAATTATAATTTTTACTATAATTCTATCATTTAGTACTATTTCATGTAATCGTGAAAAAGAAAATTATGATCGTTTTAAAGCGGCTGTTTCATTAATAAGTCAAACTAAAGCTATTAATGATTCTTTGATTAAATTTAGAGATAGTTTAGAAGTGAAATTCATTTGTTGTTATATATCTTCGACAGAAAAACATGAATTATTATCATTTGTACTTTTACAAGCTAAATCCAAACAGTTTCCTGCATTAAAAGTTGATAAAAAATATTGGATTGAAAATATTCAGGGTATAGATATTCTATTCAAAGATCATAATGATACAGTACGAATAGAAGATATTAAATTAAATTCTAAAGCTCAAGAATTGCTGCGTAAAGGTTACATAACAAAGGATAATAGAAATACCTTAATGCGACCTGATTTTATTAAATTTGTTTTTTGTAAGAATAATTATGATAATTATTTTGCGTATGATTTAATTTTTTTAGGTGTGGAGGAAAATAGATTAAGAGCATTAGATAAGCCTTTTTATGAAGAATCATATTATCCTAACTGTTTAAATTAAGTGAATTAGAATTTATATAATTTCCAGATTATATGGATTTACTAAGCTGCCCACAACAAAAAGCTATTTTCATTGCAATAATTCATTTAACAAAACCTTTTTTCCCTCATTTACTTTTATTGGTATATTTGTAAGTAACAAACTATTTTCCAATGAAAAAATATTGCTGTTTCTTCTTACTACTTTTCACCTTTTTTGGTAATGCTCAAAATCTTCGTTTAGAAGACATCATGAAAGGAAATGAATTCATCGGGCACCAACCTGATAATCACCGTTGGTCAATTGATGGGCAAACCGTTTTATTTGATTGCAATCCGAATAATGAAGTAGATAATAGCACCTATTTTTGGAACAAATCGAGCAAGTCGCCTCAAAAAGTAACGACTTCAAATCCTATGTATGATTTGGATTTTATGGCAACACAGAAAGATTATGATGTTGTGTATTATACCAATCAAGGCGTTTTATATGCGTATACCAAATCCACTAAAAAGACTAAAAAAGTCATTCAATTAGCAGACCGAATTGCTTCTGTTCAAAGAAGTAGTGAACCTAATATCATCTTTTTTCAGCAAAATCGCAATGTGTATCAATTCAATACCAAAGATTTTTCGATTGTTCAATTAACTAATTTTAAATCGGGAAAGGAAAATAAAGGGTCAAAAGAGGAAGATTCATTTCTAAAAGATCAACAAACAGCATTGTTTCAATTTGTTCGCGATGAAGCAAAAGCAGACGAATGGTATGAAGCGCAATCTAAAACCAACAAAGAGAAGTTTCCAAAAGAAATTTTCTATGATAAATCATCGTTAGAACAAATAAAAGCATCGCCTGATGGAAAATTTGTGACGTTTCGAACTTCAGATTATCCAACGCAAACTTCAACCAATGTAGAGCATTTCATCACCGATGATGGGTTTACTCAAAGTAAAAAAGCACGCGCAAAAGTTTCGGTAGAGGGTTTCAGTAAGCATAAATTCGGAATTTTCAATGTAGAAAAAGATACTACGTATTACGTTTCATTTTCTAATTTATCGGGCATCAAAGAAGCGCCAAAATACTACCAAGACTACGAAAATCTAAAAGATAAATCGGATTACGAAACGGCAATAGTAATGCAAAGTCCAGTGTATAGCAAAGACGGAAAAAATGCGGTTTTAGAAATCAGAAGTCAAGACAACAAACACCGTTGGATGGTGCAATTGGATTTAGTTTCAGGAAAAATCACCGAATTAGATCACCAACACGACGAAGCATGGATTGGCGGACCGGGAATTCCAGGCTATAGTTTCAGTAGTGGAACACTTGATTTTATTGACAATTCAACCATTTATTTTCAATCGGAAGTTACTGGTTTTTCACATTTGTACACGTTCAATCTGAAAACCAAGAAAAAAGAAGCATTAACAAAAGGAAATTGGGAAGTTCGAAATGTTCAATTATCGAATGATACCAAATCGTTTTACATCACAACCACCACAACACATCCAGGCAACAGAAGTTTTTATAAATTAGACATCGCTTCTAAAAAAATGACCGGAATTTTAACGAATGATGGCAACTACGAAGTAGAATTATCTCCAGACGAGCAAACACTTTTGGTGCGTTATTCGTATAAAAACAAACCTTGGGAATTGTACGTTGGTGCTAACAAACCGAATGCAGATTTGAAACAAATTACCTTTTCAACTACGCCAGAATTCAAAAAATACAATTGGAAAACACCAGAAGTTATCACCTTTAAAGCGGAAGACGGAACGACAGTCTACGCACGTTTGTACCAACCAAAAGTGGAGAACAAGAACAAAGCCGCAGTCATTTTTGTACACGGTGCCGGTTATTTGCAAAACGCACATAATTATTGGAGCACGTATCACAGAGAATTCATGTTTCACAATTTACTTACCGATTTAGGCTATACCGTTTTAGACATCGATTACAGAGCGAGTGATGGTTATGGACGTGATTTTAGAACGGGAATTTACCGTCACATGGGTGGAAAAGATTTATCAGATCAATTGGATGGAAAAAAATATTTAGTAGAAAAAGCAGGAATTGACGCGAATCGTGTTGGAATTTACGGTGGTTCGTATGGCGGATTCATTACATTGATGGCTTTGTTAACAGAACCAGGCGAATTCAAAGCAGGAGCCGCTTTACGTTCGGTAACCGATTGGGCGCATTATAATCACGGATACACGTCAAACATTTTGAATTTTCCAGAAACCGATCCAGAAGCGTACAAGAAAAGTTCTCCGATTTATTTTGCGAATAATTTGCAAGACAAATTGTTAATGTTACACGGAATGGTAGACGACAACGTTCAATTCCAAGACATTGTTCGATTAACGCAACGATTTATCGAATTAGGTAAAAAAGACTGGGATTTAGCTGTATTTCCAGTGGAAGCGCATGGATTTAAAAGAACGTATTCTTGGGTTGACGAATACCGAAGAATTTTAGACTTATTCAACGAAAATCTATTACAAAAATAAAATGCCACAGTTACTCGAATTAGGAACAAAAGCCGAAATGTTGGAACAATTATCCATCATCCAACAATTATATCCCGATTATACACTTGAAATTTATGGTAATTTGTTAGACAAAATGATTCCGCACAATTACAAGCAGCTAATTGTGGTGGAAAACGGAATCACCGTGGGTTTGGCAGGTTTTTGGATTGGAACTAAGTTGTGGTCTGGCAAATATCTAGAATTAGATAATGTGGTGGTGCACGAAGATTTTCGTTCCAAAGGAATTGGAAGTATTATGACTGAATATCTCAATCAAAAAGCCATCGATGAAGATTGTAATATGATTGCTTTAGATGCGTATACCACCAATTTTGGCGCCCAAAAATTCTACATGAATCACGGTTTTGTGCCCAAAGGATTTCATTTTGTGAAATATTTGAAGGATTAATTTATTACAAATAAGCTAGTGCAAGGTTTTTTGATGAAATCGTTAGAAAGTTTGATTTTTTGCTCAAACAAAATTTAATTTTGCCACGGATTAATGGATTTTCACAGATTTATTCGATTATGATAGAAAAATCCGTGGAAATTTGTGTAATCCGTGGCTTTTTAAAAAAAAATATTGTTGTTTGCTTGCAAACTTTTTTCAGCTGACCCTAATTATTCAAGTGTTCCCAAATAAAACTATAAAATTCGCTTTGTTGTTTTACTCTTTTCTCGTAGCTAGAAACATTTCCAGAGTGACCAGCCGTTTTATTTACTTTTAAAAAGATAGGATTTTTTTGTGCTAATCTGTTTTGCAATTTCGCAACAAATTTATACGATTGAAAAGGTGGTACTCTATCATCATTTTCAGAAGTAATAATTAAACAAGTTGGGTAATTTACATCTTCTTTAATCGTGTGATAAGGCGAATAAGAAATCAAAGATTGAAACTCTTCTTTATTATTTGGATTTCCATATTCATCAAAATGATGTATTCCAGAAGTGTATTTATCAAGAGTAGCCATATCTAATCTTCCCATTTCAGAAATAACGACTTTGAATAAATCAGGACGTTGTGTCATTGCAGCACCTACAACTAATCCGCCATGCGAACCACCATTAATGGCTAATTTGTTTGGATTTGTATATTTTTCTCGAATTAAAAACTCAGCAGCATCCACAAAATCATTAATCGAATTGATTTTTTTCAATCCTTTTCCTTCTTTGTGCCAGTTTTTTCCTTTTTCGCCACCACCTCTAACTTGTGCAAAGGCATAAACACCGCCTTTTTCCATAAAATGCAGTAATCCAGTGTCATAATTTGGACTGCTAACACTTCCAAAACCGCCATAAGCTCTTAATAAAGTAGGATTATTTCCATTAAGTTCTATTCCTTTTTTATGAATAATAACGATTGGAATATCCTTATTGTCTCTACTTTTATAAGTGATTGTTTTGGTTTCAAAATAATTAAAAGGGAATAAGGTAGGTTTTGGTTGAATAAAGTCATTAAAATAAATATCATTAGCACCAGTGGTAATGTTTAATTTATAATTTAACGAAGAAATAGTATAAGAATAAAAAGTAACAAAAAGATCATTTGTTTTTTCGTCATAAAATCTAATTTGAAAATCCATATTGTGTGGTGCTTCAAATTTCCGAATAAATTTTCCGGTATAATCGTAAATAGACATATAATATTTGCCCATATTACTATACTTACAGATGATATAATTCTCTAAAAACGTGGCACCAATTAGTAAGTGAGAATATACTTGAGGAATTAAAACGGTATTTTCTGTACGACTATTTATGTCAAAATAACTAACATTCCCCCACGGAAATTTTTCATCTGAAAAGTAGAATTTATCGTTAATGATATTTAAAAGTTCAAGATTCGTTTTGTCGTCTTTTATAAAATTTTTAAATTGAAATTGTTCGTTTTCAATGGTGGTGTAATAATAGTTTTTAGTAGTTTCATCTTCGCTTGTTTCAACAACAAATAGTTTGTTTTGTTTGGTAAAAAAACTAAAATTCGATTTCGTATTTGAAGTATCAAAAACCAATTGGTCTTTACTTTGAATATCTCCAATTTTATGATAGTACAATTGATAGGTAGAATCTTTTTCAAAGAATTCTTTGTTTGAGTTTTTCTTGTAGAAAATTCCTTTATCTGAGTTCCAAGAAACATTAGAGAATTTAATATCAGTTAAAACATCGTCAAGATATTTTTTATTAGCAAAATCTTTAAATTTAATTTCTTGTCTATCACTTCCATTCGGACTAATTTTAAAAGCCAAATATTTAGCATTTTTTGAAGGATAATAACCCGATAAAACCACATTTGCATCTTTATAAACATCAAACGGATCAACTAATGGCTTTCCTATATCATTTAAACTTTCTCTGTAGTATAAAACGCCTGGTTTATTCTTGTCAAGCCTATAGGTGTTATAAAAATATTTTCCTTTTTTACTTGGTAGACCATATGTAGATAAATAATCGTAATCTTTTATTTTGAATGAAAAATTATAATTTTTTACAAGTTCATTGAGTTTTTGTTCACTCACACTATTTTGTAATTCGACCCAATTAATCACTGCTTCATCAGAAGTGTTTTCTAACCATAGATAATTATCATGTAGTGTTATGTCGTGTTTTGAAATCGTTGTTGGAATTTTTTTTGTCTCAATTTTTTCTTGAGATAAAATAGTATTACCAATAAAAAGTAAAATAATTAAAATTCGTTTCATAATCAAAAAATAGTGATGCGAAAGTATTAAAATATTATGCTAAACAATAGCTTTGGAGTGTTTTTTGCAATAATAATTTCAGTAACTTTATCAAAACGAAAATCATCATGGTTCAGTATGTTTTATTATTATTTATGAGCGTAACACTAATTTCTTGCCATTCAACAGAAATAATTGCACAAGACAACATCCAATCCGCTTCATATGAAACTTGGGTTGCTGGAGTGAGAGGTGGAGGAAGTGGAATTAATTTTTACCTTGAATTAAAATCAGAATTACCATCAAACGTTGAATTGAAAAAAGTAATTTTTAGAGGATACGAAGTGCCTTTTGAAAAACATGATAATTTGCATTTTCAGGCAATGATTAAAACGTCTGGCAATCAACAAAAATTTGAAGGTGATGATTCCCAAATAATTACTAGTCCCAAAAATGCCTTAACATTGGCTGAAGATGAAGCGGTTTTAGTTTTCTTAAAAAACGGAAAAGAATACCAACAAAAAATTTCTAATGTAAAAGAAAAACCAGGATTAGAATATCCTTCGGCAAGACCAAAGTTTTAATTACATTTGTTATTCTAAAAACGATAGGAGTTGAGTTTATACAAAAGTCTTTTTAAACAAACTGCAATTTATGGCTTAGCAACAGTTTTGCCAAGAATTATTAGTTTTATACTTAACCCAATATTTGTCTATTATCTTACCGATAAAACAAAAATGGGAGAGGTTTCTGTTATTTTTTCTTATTTGGTTTTCTTCAACGTTATTTTGTCTTACGGAATGGAGACTTCTTTTTTTCGATTTTATAATTCGGAAGAGAACAAAGGAAAAGTTATTTCAACAGCTACTATTTCTTTGTTTTGGTCTACCATTTGTTTTTTAGTTTTATTTCTGCTATTCAGGAAAAATTTAGCTGATTGGTCAAATATTAATGTTGAGTATGTTGTTTTTACCATTTGGATATTAACTTTTGATGCGTTAGCAATTATTCCTTTTTCAAAAATAAGAGCTGAAAACCGACCTATAAAATATGCCGTAATTAAAATTTCAAATGTTTTAATTTACTTATTATTAAATGTTTTCTTTTTAATTCTTTTGCCAGATATAGCAAATGAATCTTCCAATCCATTGATACAAACCATTTATCATAATGACTTTCAAATTGGATATATTTTTGTTGCCAATTTAATTGCAAGTTTGTTTACGTTGTTATTTGTTTTACCCGATTATTTTAAAATTAAATGGCAATTTGATGCAGAGTTATGGAAAAAAATGATGCATTATGGTTTGCCTATTTTAGTAGCCGGAATTGCCTTTGCCATCAACGAACATTTTGATAAAATCTTATTAGATTGGATGCATGTGGATATGGCAGACATTGGAGCCTATTCGGCTTGTTACAAAATAGGAATGTTTATGGTTTTATACAGAACAGCTTACACGCTCGGAATAGAACCTTTTTTCTTTAGTCATGCTAAAAATGAAAATGCTCCACAAACCTATGCAACAATCACAAAATACTTCGTCATTTTTGGTTCGTTTATTTGCTTAGGCGTTATCGTTTTTGCCGATATTTTAAAATTAATTTTGGTTCCAAGAGAAATTTATTGGGATGCAATGGATGTAGTGCCTTTAATTGTTTTGGCTAATTTCTTTTTAGGTATTTATACTAATTTATCGGTTTGGTATAAACTTATAGATAAAACAAAAATTGGTGCTTATATTTCAATAGTAGGAGCAATAGTAACTTTAGTTTTGAATTTACTTCTAATTCCGATTTTAAGTTATTTGGGTTCGGCAATAGCTACTATTTTTGCTTATGGAACCATGATGTTTATTTCGTATTATATGGGACAAAAAAAATATCCAATTCCGTATGATAAGAAATCCATTTTCACGTATTTAGGGTTGGCAATCGTGTTGTCAGGATTGTCTTTTTATATTGAAATATTTAGAGAAACCTATATATTCGGAATTGCTTCTATCTTGTTTTTTGCTTACTTTGTATACCGAAACGAAAAAGAAACTATTTTAACCCTTATGAAAAGAAAATAAAAAAACCTCATTTGTACATTTTTGCAAAGTATACAAACAAGGTTTAATAGTTTTTTTGTTTTTACTTTTTCAAGACATCTTTTATGCCAATTAGTCCGTCTGAAAATTCAGAAAGTAAAGCAATAACCTGTGCCATTCTATCATCGCCACCAACTCCTTTTAATAATTTATTTTTCATAAAAGTAGTTTTGATTTCTTCCCAACGTTTTTGTTCGTCTTCGGTTTGAATTTTCATCAATTCTTTTAATTTTAACAAATTAGATTCGGCACCAGTTGTTAAGGTTTGCGATTCGTTTTGATAATGATTCAACACAATAGCTTCTACTTCTTTTTCTGTTAAAATAGGTTGTATTTTTGCTACTAACTTATTCATATCACGATACGAACCTTGTAATTTAAAGTTAGGTTCATTTCGATAATCATCTGACATAGCTGCTGATTTTATATAAAGTGCATTGGCTTGTAAAACCGTATCTCTCACTTGTATAATCTTTAATAATACTTGTTTAAAATCTTCGATTTCTTGTGATGAGAAATTGCCTTCCAAATCAAAATTGCTATCATTTTGCTGAATAGCATCATACAATTTATACAAATTTTGATACGATGGTTGTGTTAAACGAACCATATATTCATTCGACATTAACGCATTTTCAATTAAACTTAGGTCAAATAAATCACCTCTAGAACCGGAAATATCTCCTAAATTGTAGGTGTCAGCTCTATTGGCTAACATATCCGGAATTTGGAATTTATCACCACTTTCTGTGTACGGATTGCCAGCCATAACCAAACAAAAACGTTTCGAACGTAAATCGTAGGTTTTTGCTTCTCCGTTATAAATTCCTTCTATTTTTCGTTGTCCGTCTGCTAACGAAATAAATTTCTGTAAAAACTCAGGATTACAATGCTGAATATCATCTAAATACAACATTACATTATCGCCCATTTCAAAAGCAAGATTTAGTTTTTCCAATTCTTGTCTTGCACCGGCATTTTTAGCTTCACTTGGATCAGTTGACGTAATTTCATGACCAATAGAAGGTCCGTTAATTTTCATAAAAACCAATCCCATTCTATCCGCTAAGTATTCCATTAACGTAGTTTTTCCGTAACCAGGAGGCGAAACCAATAAAAGCATTCCCATTCTATCAGTTCGCTTATTATCGCCAATTGCTCCTAACTGTTTGGCTAAATTGGCTCCTATTAACGGAAAATACACATCGTTAATTAATTTATTTCGCACAAATGAAGTTAACACTTGACTGGTAAATGTGTGTAATTTTACTTCTTTCTTTTTTTGTTCAACCCAATGTTTTTTAAGTTGTTGTAAAGCTAAGAAAGACGGTTTTATTTTTGAATGGAAATAATCCAATCGCGAAGAAAATTCGTAATAATCTAATGTATAGGTAATGTTACTTTCTATGGATTTTAATCCTGAAATTTCTACGGTAGAAGTAACGTTTACCACTTGGTTTTTATGGTAGTTTTGCGTTAATACAAAAGCAGCGATTTCTTCGATAAAACCTTGAGAAATTGTTACGTTTTCTTCAATAAAAAATGTTTTTAAAGCGTTTTCAACGATGTCATAACAAGCGGAAGGATAATTGTATAAATCTTTTACTTGATTAACGAAAACAACATCTTTTCCTTTTCCTTTTAAGCTTTTGAAAAAGCGTTCGTAAGCATCGGCTGCCATTTTTGAAATAGAGAATGCTTTGCGGTTTTCTTTTTTCAAATAAACCGCAGCTCGGTAAGCCGAAACATAATCAAAACCATCAAAAGTTATATTGAATTCTTCAATTTTTTGCGATAGTCTTTTGTTTAGATATTTGAATTGCTCCGAATTAGCAAACGTTTCTTTCAGTAAGCTAACAGCGCTAAATTGCTTTTCGTAAAACTCTTTGTCTTCTTCATTTAGGAAAAACCAAAACAATTGGGCTAAAGCTCTTTCTGAAGGGGTGTATTTTAAAACGCCTAATTCGTTATTTATTTGTTGTAAGTTTTGCAAAATTAACAACGCATCGACATCGTGAACACCTTTTACTAAGCCTTCACCAAAATGTGTTGCCATGAATTCTTGCACGCGTTGTACATTAACCGATTCAGGAACAATGTTTTCTTGCTGTAAGAAAATTTCCCAAGCCATGTATTCAAAACGCTTTACCTTTTGATTTTCAGAAATATATTCCTGATTCCAAACTTCTTTATATTGTTCAATTTCCTCAAATTCAACAGGTTGATAAAAATTAGTTCCTGTTAAATGATAGAAATATTGTTGGTCTTTTAAAACCAGCGTTAAATCTAATTTTTGTTTGTTTACCGCAAATTTATAATCGCCAAAAGCAATTACAGCATCACCATCTTCATAAATTTCGTTTTTATCTTTTAGTTTTCTAACCGATTCTTGTTGGGCAGTTTTTAGTAGCGTATTTACTTCCTCGGCCTTATTGCTGTCGTTTAAATCTTTTAATTGATTGGCTATTTCACGAACTTTTTCAATCATTAGATCAGAAGCAAAGTAACCATTGATTTCGGTTTCTGTTGCAAATGAAGCTGCTTTGTTTTTTACTCCTTTTAAAATACGTTCTGCCGATTGAAACAACATGGTTGTTCGCTTGTTTTTAGCTTCGGTTAATTGCACACTTTTGGTTTGAAAGTGTCCGTAAACTTCTTCTCGTTTTTCACTTATTTGCTGAATGAACTCATCAAAATCAACAAATTTAGCCTCCATTTCTTCCAGTTGAATGGATAATTTATTTAGATAGTCATCACATTTTTCAGATGTATTCGCTAGTTCTAAAAAATTGATAACTGCTTGGTCGAAAAGGGTAATTTGGGCTTTAAAATCGGCAGAAAGTTCTTTTCCTGAAATTTGTCTTTTCTTGTTGTTTAGCTCAATTCGTTGTTGATTGATTTGCGCAAAAATCAAGGAAATATTTTCAATAATTTGAGTCGAATGTGAAGCGTCTTCAATTTTTAAATTATTAACAATATCTACTAATAATTCTAATTGTAATGCTAATTCATCTATATCTTTTTCGAGCGTTTTAGCATCAATAGTTTTTTTAAGATCTGCTATTTGTTGGTTAATTAATGCAACTTTTTCTTGATAAGGAACCAATGCATTATCTTGTAAAAGAAACGAAACGCAAGCGTTAGAAAGTTCGTTAGCTCTTTCTTGTAGTTGGGCTTCTAACGATTCTATTAGGGCAATGTCTGCATATTTTAATTCTTTGGCACTAATTAATTCGCCACGTAAAGCACGAATTTGTGCTAAAACAGCAATAAATTGATCTAAAGATTGATACGAAATAATACTGGTGTCCGATAAAAGTTTTTCGCATTTTTCTTCTAAATCAGCTATTGTTTGTCCGGTTTTATTTTTAATTTCTTGCGCTTTCTCAAATTCATTTATAGCAGCATGTGCAATTTTTCTAATTTCGAGTAAAGGTTCGTTAAGTAGATGAATTTCCTTTTCGCCTAAGAAATAATAACTGTCTAATATTATAGTGGCTTGCTTAACAATATCGTTATACAAACCAGAATACGAATCCTTTTTAGATAACAAAATATTCAGTTCTTGGCATTCTGCCATTACACGAACTAAATCTTTATTTCCAATTTTGTATAATAAATTTGTTTTTAAAGCATCATCAATGGTAACTTCTTTAGTAAAAGGAGTTTGCCAAATTTGAACCAAATGATGTTTCGTTTCTTCATTCGACTTGAAATAAGCTAACTTTCCATTATCAAACAACGTAAAACCATTACAATTAATAGGCGTTTCTATTGTTTGTTTAATGATGTTGTACGGAATTAGTAAATAATCGTGCGATTGTTCGTCATAGAAAACAAACATATAATTTTCGCCATTAATTCCTAAAATTCTTCGATTGAAATAAACCGGTTTATCTTCTGTAGCAATTACTTTTATTTCACCCGTTTGCAAGGCATATCCATTTGGATAAATAACTCCTTGGTTTTCAGGTAAAAGAATAATTGAATATTGCAAAGAATCAACACGGGCTACTTTCTTTTCTTTGTGATTGTAAATAAAAAATCGTTCGCTTTCTTGATAAGGCTTAATTTTAAAAATGACTAAATTATTGTAGTCAAAATAATGAATTTCGGCATCATCTAACGTTTGATCTTTGTGAATTACATCTTCACTATAAATACCTTTTCCGGTGCTTGTATTGTCTTCAATTTTAATGGTAATATCGCCACCAATAGCTTCTACAAAAACTTTATCGGCTAATGAAACGTGCGGATGACTTCCTTTACGTTGCATGTCGCGTGTAACTTTTGTCCAAGTGAATTCTTGTTGGTTTGGATATTTTACTTCCGCAGCACTTCTTGCATCAACAAAAGTTAATGTATCATCTTTAATTAGCCATTTAAAGGCTTTAATATCAGAAGGACTATTAGATAATTGAAACACAAAATACAAATAATTTTGTGTAATGTGAAAGCGAACAAAAATGGTATTTCTGTAATATTTATAAAGATTTTTGAATTCTTCTATAAAAGTTTCATCCTCAATAAATTGAATAGGTTGTGGTTCAAAACGATTTTCTTTTAACAAATAAGCAGAAAAAACATCGTTTAAATTGATTTCGGTTCGTAATCCTAAATGCGTGTTGTAGCCTACTAAGCAAAGTCTTCCTAAAGAAAAAATATCTTTTATATTGCAATTTTGATCTGTAGAAATACGTTCATTGGCGATTAGCGAAAAATCTACACCGCCAAAAACCTTTTTTCGATCTTCGTTTAAAGATTGTATGCGTTGAATTAAATCCTCTTTTTGTTCATTCAGTCGGTTTTGAATGATTTCGTATGTACCCGTATTTAATTTTTCGTTGCTCATTAATTTTGGTAAAAGTTTTAACGCAATTTTTTTAATTTGCTTAAAAGAGAGAGAGAGAGAAAATAGCATATAAACCAAAACAATTCCCTGCCGATAGCAGAGAATTATTTTTAGTTTTCAATAATGTTTATTAAAATTATTTTAATGGTTTATTGTCAATGCCTAAATGTTTAGCCATATCCATAGCTCTAGATAAAATACCTTGTTCTTTATCGTTTGCCACACCTTTTAACTGGAAAATTAATGAAGCAACACTTAAGTTTTTAATATCTTCTGATGAAATTTTATATTTTTCTACCATATTCATGATTTTCCCAATTAGGTTTTCATCACCATCATTGCTTAACAAAGCTTCTTTAACTATTTGAGCATTTTCACTATGTTGAATGAATTTGTCAATTCCTTTACCAGCTGAAACTTGTCTAACCACATTATCAAAGAATGAATTATCGCCACCTACGATATCAATATTGGCAGTTTTAAATGCTTCTGCTAATACACTAGCTTGTGCTTGTGCAATATCTTTTTGGATAGCGATTTGCGCTAATTCTACTTCTTTTTCTTTCGCCAATGTTAATCTAAACTCTTCGTGCTCTTTACCGGCATCGTTTAGTTTTTTCATTGCTTCTGCTTTTTCTGTAATTCCGGCAGCTTCTGCAAATGCTTTTTCTTTGATTACTTCTGCTTGTGCTAAACCTTCTTGTTTATTTGCAGCTGCTTTTTTCTCAATAATATTAGCTTCAACATATCCTTGTTTCTCCATAGCTTCTGCTTTTGCATGCATTACTTGTGCTTCAGATAAACCAACTGTTGCTTCTTCTTTTGCTTGTGCATCTGCAATTATTTTACGAGCATCAGCTTCTTTTTCAGCAGCATCACGTTTTGCTTGTGCTTCAATAACATATTTTTGAGCATCTTTTTCAGCTGATAATTTACGAGCTTCTGCTGCACGAGTTAATGCAATTAAGTTTTCTTCTGCTTCACGAGATGCAACAATTAATTGTACTTGTTTCTCTCTTTCTGCTCCTTTTAATGCTTCTACATCGTAAATATTTTGTTGTTCTTCTACAACTGTTTTCTCTTTTACTAAACGCTCACGAATAACATCTTGAATGTTTTTCTTTTCTACTTCGACTGCTTTATCTTTTTCAATGTCTGCTAATGCAACCACTCTTTCTCTTTCTGTAGCTTCTAATAAACGATCTTTTTGAACTCTTTCTGTTTCAACTAATTCTGCTCTTTCTTTATTTTTTGCAGCAATAACTACTTGTCTTTGTTTGTTCTCCTCAGCTATTTGAAGTGTTTCTTCTGTAGCAATTCGAACCGTTTCTGATTTTAATCGTTCCTCTTCAGCAACTTTTAAAATTTCGGCATTTTCTCTTGCTTGAATATTTGAGATTTCTCTACGTTGTTGCTCTTCTTTTTCAGCTAATTGTTTTTCTAATTCAAGAATAGTTTCTCTAGCTTCAACATCTTGCTTTTTGATTGTTTTTTCTTCATCTCTACGAACTAAATTCGCTTTAATATTTTGTGTAGCTGTTAGTTCAGTAATTTTCTTGATACCTTCAGAATCTAAAATATTATCTTTATTCAAATGAGATAAAGAAGTTTGTTCTAAATAATCAATAGCACAGTCATCTAAAACATAACCATTTAAATCTGTTCCAATAATGTTTAGAATTTCTTGACGGAATTCGCTTCTTGCTTCGTACAATTCAATAAAATCAAATTTTTTACCAACTGTTTTTAAAGCTTCAGAAAACTTAGCTTCAAATAATTCTCTTAACGTAGCAATATCAGATGCTCTTTGGCAACCAATAGTTTGTCCTACATTAACAATATCATCAACCGATTTATTTACACGTACGAAAAACGCAACCTGGATATCGGCACGCATATTGTCTTTACAAATTAATCCGTCTTTTCCTTCTCTAGAAATTTCTAGTTTTTTTACAGAAATATCCATGTGTTCTAATCTATGGATAACAGGTATAACTATTCCAGCATTAAAAAAGACTTTTACTCCGCCATAACCAGTTCTTAAAAGAACTATTCCTTGTACGGTTTTTTTGTACATGGATAAAATCCAAAAAATTAAGCCTAAAAATGCAATTAAAATAACAGCAATTGTGATGTAAAATGTAGTCATAAAGTTGTTTTAAAATAGTTTATTATGGGTTATTAAATTTCGTATGATTTTTCTACAAAGTAAAATTTTTTATCTGGATTTTCATTCACTATTTGAACTTTTTCTCCTTCTTTTAAAAGCGATCCATCTTTGCTTTTGACTAAAAGCTTTATGGGATCTTTATTAATTATTATTTCTAGCATTCCTAATTTGTCATTTTCAATGCTTGATTTGAGTATTCCAACTCTTCCTAAATAATCATAAGCAATTTCACCTTTATGATTAATTTCCTTAAAAATAGGCTTTAAAGGCATGCTAATGTATTTTGTAAAAAATAGACTCACTGTAAATGCCGGAACAATTGTAATAAAATACATCCAATAAGGCAGAGGAATATAATAACTAATATTTACGTTTATTAGCCAGGTGAATAACAATACTAGAGTTAAAAAAAATGTTATAGGGATGATGTCTAAGTTTAAAAACTTTAGAAACTGAATAAACGATGAAGGGTCTTGAGGTACTTCAACCATTCCGTCTGGTGCATCAAAATCAGCATCAATATCCGTGTCAAAATCGATATCATAATCACCTACACCTGTTACCATTGTTAAAATCCAATACACTACACTTAAAATTAATAAAATTGAAAGTATGGTGTTGGCTGGATTAAAGGAAACATCTATTAACTCGTCTAAATTCATTCTTAGTTAGCGTTGAATTGTTCTTTTAATTTTTTTAATTCGTTTTCTGCATGTGCATCTGATGTGTCTACTGCAGCGTTAATTTCTTGATCGATACTTTTTGAAGCATCTGCAATATGACCATAAGCATCTGCTAAAGCTTCTTGTTGTAATACTTTGTCTTTCATTTTTTCTAACATAGAAATAGTGCTATCAGAATCTATTTGCGTCATTTTTTTATTAATATCTTGTGTCGCTTGACTAACCTGAACACGAGCTCTAAGTGTTTTTAATTCACCCTCCCATTTTGAAATGCTCGATTTTAAGGTATTGATGTTGGTTTGCATTTTTTCAACATCACTCTCAAGTTTTTTATGCTCGCTATCTGCAATTTGCGCGTCTAATAAAGATTGTTCTTTCTTTTTTAAAGCTTCTTTAGCAAGTCTGTCTGCTTCATCCAAAGGCATTTCTTCTTTAATTCCTTTTTGAACTAAAAGCATAGCTTTTGTTTGATAATCTTCAGATTGATTAATCAATGTTTCTTGTTCGTTTTTTCTTCTAATAGACAAAGCTTTCACTTGTGCCAATGCATGAATACTTTTATCAAGTTGCTCTTTCATTTCTCGTATTCCTTGTTCCGTCATTTTTATTGGATTTTCAAGGCTGTCAATTGCTGAATGTGCCTCTGCTTTTCCAATTCTAAATAGTCTTTTAATAATGTTCATAATACATAAAGAATTATAATGTTAATACTACGTTTTTTTTCGAATTATTTTAATATTAGAAGTAATATTTTGGTTAAAAAACACACTACATTTAAAATTAGATATACCATCTTGTAAATCAGTTTTTTATTTCTAATAAATTATTTATTTACTAAAGGAGATCATTTCAGTTGAATATTCACTTATCAATAAACTCAAAGAATTTAAGGTTGCAATTAATTCATTTCGATCTAAGTTTTCTGTTTGTAAGGTGTCTCTAAAGATTACTTTTTCTCCAGATTCATCTAAAACAAAAGCGCCATGAACAATATCTCGGTTTTTAATCAATAATTGTTTGTGAACGTCTTGCTGATTGTTTTTGCAGCGAAACAAGAATTGTTCAATGATTAAAATTTGTGGCGCAATAACAATCATCATGTTTTTGATTCCTTCACTTTCTTTTTCTATGATAAACGATTGATGCTCTTCATTTTCAAGTTGAATATTGTACTCTAAATCGAGTAACCAATTTTTAACGTTAGAAAACAATTTTAAATGTTCCATAAATTGATAGATTAGCTAGTTTATTTAACAAAAATAAATAAAAATTTTAATATTGCAAATATTTTTAGCAAAAAAATAAACTTTAGTTTGTATATTTGCAACAAACAATAGCGAAATGACGTATTTTGGAACTAATTTAAAAAAAATAAGACAGATTAAAGGACTAAGTCAACAAGCCTTTGCTGAGCTTATTGATTTGAATAGAGGTGTGATAAGCTCCTATGAAGAAGGACGTGCTGAACCTAAAATAGAAACCCTACTTCGAATTGCTACTTATTTTGGCATTCCTACAGATGATATCATTTCAAAACCACTTACGGTTAATCAATTAGCAAATTTTACCTTAATAGAAGATAGTATTTCTGCTTTAACTAATGAAATTAGCCCTACTTTTCAAGAACTTACTAGCAATGGAGAACAGAAAAGTGTTGAAATGCAAAAAATATTTGCACATTTTGATTTTGTCTACTTTGTTGATGAAAACATAGCTAAAACAACTAGTTATGAAAAAGATGCTGTTTTGTTTTTAAAAGAAATTCAACAGGAAGATCAATCGGCAAATAATTATTTATTCCTAGAAAATGGTAAAGCTTCAATTTCTAATGCTATTGTTCCTACTGCTAAAAATTATGCCGTTGTAGGTGTTTTAGGAAGTGACTTTTATGTAGAACAAAATGCCATTTTAAAACGATTAAATTTACTTGAAAAAGAGGTTTTTGGAAAGTAATTTATTCCGCTGTTTTTTATTGACACAAACAAACCTTTAAAACAGTTTATTTATCTTTATTTTTTTTAACTTTGATGCTTAATTTTTGATTATTAAACGATTTGAAAATAATTTATTTTCAATAATAAATAAAAAATGAACATTAAAATAATAAACAAATCCCAACATTCATTACCCAATTACGAAACTATTGCTTCGGCTGGAATGGATTTACGAGCTAATTTAACGGAATCAATTACATTAAAATCATTAGAAAGAACCATCGTAAAAACGGGACTTTTTATTGAATTACCAATTGGTTATGAAGCGCAAGTTAGACCAAGAAGCGGTTTAGCAGCCAAAAAAGGAATCACCGTTTTAAATTCACCAGGAACAGTAGATGCGGATTATCGTGGAGAAATCGGCGTGATTTTAGTAAATTTATCCAATGAACCCTTCATTATAGAAAATGGAGAACGTATTGCCCAATTAATCATTGCTAAACACGAACGCGCAGAATGGCTTGAAGTAACCGAATTATCAGAAACCTCAAGAGGAGAAGGCGGTTTTGGAAGTACAGGAGTGAAGTAAAGCCCCCTAACCCCCAAAGGGGGAATTGACAAAATTGTGTAAATAGTTAAATATAAATTGAATTAATTAATAAAATCCTATTGACCCCTAATAGGAATTTCCCGCCGTGGCGGATTAGGGGGCTAACATGAAAATAATTGTACCTATGGCAGGTCGTGGTTCACGCCTTCGCCCACATACCTTAACCATTCCAAAACCATTAATTCCAGTTGCTGGAAAACCAATCGTTCACCGATTAGTGGAAGATATTGCAGGCGTTTTAAATCAGCCAATAGATGAAGTGGCTTTTATTATTCATGAAAGTTTTGGAAAAAAAGTAGAAGATGATTTAATTGCCATTGCTCAAAAGTTAGGTGCAAAAGGAACCATTTATTATCAAAACGAGGCTTTAGGAACAGGTCATGCCATTATGTGCGCCAAAGATTCTTTATCTGGCCCCGCGGTTATTGCGTATGCGGATACGTTAATTCGTGCGGATTTTGATTTGGATACTTCAGCTGATAGTGTTATTTGGGTAAAACAAGTCGACCAGCCAGAAGCTTTTGGTGTGGTAAACTTAAATGCGAATGGAGAAATCATCGAATTAGTGGAGAAACCAAAAGAATTCGTTTCGGATTTAGCGGTTATTGGTATATACTTTTTTAAAGATGTTGCCGTTCTTAAAAATGAACTACAATCGGTTTTAGACAACAACATTATTCATGGTGGCGAATACCAAATTAACGATGGTATTAAACAAATGATGGCAAAAGGCATGAAATTTGTACCTGGAAAAGTAGATGAATGGATGGATTGTGGAAACAAAGACGTTACTATTGAAACGAACACAAGAATGTTAGGGTTTTTACATAACGATGGAGAAAATTTAGTTGCTAAGAATGTTAAATTAGAAAATGCTACTATTATTCCTCCATGTTTTATAGATGAAGACGTTATTTTAATAAATGCAACTGTGGGACCAAATGTTTCATTAGGAAAAGGATGTCACGTGATTGATTCTATCATAAAAAATAGTTTAATTCAAACGCATTCGCATATCAAAAATGCTAATTTAGATAATGCTATGATAGGAAATCATGCTTCTTTTGATGGTAATTTTACAAGCATTAGTATTGGTGATTATTCGGTTTTAGAATAGACTTTTTGGTTTTATTAAAGTTTACAGAAAACTTGATTTTAGGATGAAATTAAATAGACAAAAATTTGAAGAAATTAAAAATTTACTTACAGATAAACTTGGGGATAATGTTATTGTTGAGGAGGAATTTGGTACAGAATTTTTAAGAATCAGAAATACAGAGTTTTGGTTGTCTGTTGATGAAAAAGAGTTTATTGTTGGATTTGGCATAAATCATTCACATTTTAGTGAAGATTATGAAAATTTATATAAAGGAATAATTCAAGCGTTTAATTTATTAACAAATAAAGTTAAAACAACAAAATTCATTAAAGGGAATACTGTATACAAAGAAATAACAGAAATAGAATTTCCAGATTCAAAGCTTGAAAATATTGGTGAGACAGGTTTTTTATTTTACCCTTTTTGGAAAAAAACTAAAATTAAGGTTTGCTATAATAATTTAATAATAAATAAAGCAGATATTGTAAACGAAGTGAACATAATAATTAATTAAAGTATTGTATTTATATATTGTAAATTATTTGAGAAAATAATGCTAAAATATCCTAATGAATAAAATTCAAATCATAGTTTTGTTTACGTTCCTGCTTTTCAGTTTTGGGAATCACTTGTTGGCACAAGAAAATCCCGATGCGATTGCTTTAGTGGACGACCAATTGGAAAATAATTTTTACGAAGCTGTAAAACAACGCGGCATCGAAAATTACGATAAAGCTATTTTGTCGATTCAAAAATGTATTGAAAAAGAACCCAAAAATGCGGCTTTTCAATATGAATTGGGTAAGAATTACTTAAGTCTCAGAAATTATGTTGATGCTGAAAGTGCTTTCAAAAAAGCAGTCGAGTTAGACAATAAAGAACGTTGGTATTGGAACGGATTGTACGATGTGTATTATCAAACTAAAGATTATCAAAAATCGATTCCAATTGTTGAAAAACTAATGGAGTTCGACTCAAATATGAAAGAAGATTTGGTTTCACTTTACATGAATACAAACCAGCACGGAAAAGCATTGGAGTTGTTAAAAGAAATGGAAACAACATCGAAGCTTACCAGAACAATGGAATTTTATAAATTGAAACTTCAACAGTCTAATACATATGCTAAACCGCAAAAAGAACAGTTAGAAGAAGCTATTCGAAAAAACCCAAAAGCAGAACAAAATTACATCGATTTAATTGTTTTGTACACAAGTTTTAATCAGGAAGATAAAGCATTTGAAGTGGCAAAAAGATTGGAAATTGAGATTCCAAATTCAGATTGGGCACATGTAAGTTTAGTTAAATTTCATTTAAATAATAATGATGGCACTAATGCTTCAAAATCGATGTTTAAAATTTTAGAAACCAATAATATGGATCTAAAGATTAAACATCGGGTTTTTAATGAATTTTTAATTTTTGCGGTTAAAAATCCAACTTATTTAAAAGATATCGATAATGCAATTCCGTATTTTGATATCGATAGAGAAATTAATGTAAGTAAAGAAGTGGCTAAATTCTTCTGGAAAAAAAATGATCTAGAAAATGCAGCTAAATATTTTGACAAAGCAATTAAAAAAGATACGGAAGATGTAGATGCTATGGAATTGTATTTAGAGGTATTAGTTCAAAAAAAAGATTTTCAATTAGTTACTAAAAAAGCAGAAGATTATTTAGAAGTGTTTCCTACTCAAGCCGGATTTTATTTTTATGCAGGTTTAGGATATAACCAAATAAAAGAATTTAAAAAGGCTAAAAATATATTAGAGAATGGCTTAGATTTTGTAATAGAAAATAAGGCATTAGAAGCTATTTTTTATAAAGAATTAATTATTAGCTGCGAAAATTTGAATGACAAAGATAAAATGCAATTGTATTCAAATAAATTAAATCAAACCAAATAATGAAACAAATTGTATCGGCTTTTATATTGTTCTTTTTGATAGGATGTAAATCTAAGCAAACGGTTGCAATTGCTGCTGCTAATGAAAATACAGCGGTTAAAAAAATTATAAGCGGCCATTATCAAAACAAACACGATTTTTCAACTTTAAATATCAGAGCAAACGCTAAATACCAAGATGAAAAACAATCGCATTCTATGAATGCAGATATTCGTATTAAAAAAGATGAAATTATTTGGATTAATATTAAGTTTTTTGGAATTCCAATGGCTAAAGCTATGATTACGCCAACAAAAGTAAGTTATTACGAAAAAATAAATAATACATTTTTTGAAGGTGATTTTAGTTTGTTAAGTAATTGGTTAGGAACTGATTTAGATTTTCAAAAAGTTCAGAATTTATTTCTTGGAAAAACGATTGATGATTTAACAAAAGACCAATGGATTTCTGAAGTTGTTGATAAAATGTTTAAATTGTCTTTACCATCTAAATCAGACGTAAAAAAGGAGTTTTATTTTGAAGGAGCAAATTATTTATTAAAAAAAGAAACAATTATTCAAGAAAGTAAATCTCGAAATCTCGAAATTATTTATCCTTCTTATAAAGAAGAAACCAAAATGTATTTACCAAATGAAATTAATATAAAAGCAGAACAAAAAGACAAAGTAACAATAGATATTGAGTATAAAAACACAACGTTTAATGAAAAACTGAGTTATCCTTTTTCTATACCAAGTGGTTATACTGCTATTGAAATCAATTAATTTTTTATTTAAGAAAAAAACTACCTTTGTAAAAATCCGTATTGCATGAATCAATTCATTAAAATCCTGTTTTTCTTTTTCATCACAACATTGTGTTTTGCACAGCCGTCTGAACAGCAAAAGTTAGAAGCACGTAAAGCACAAATTCTAAAAGAAATTTCAGAAAATAAAAACAAATTAGAGACAGAAAAAAAGAAAGAAAAATCGGTTTTAAAACAAATTGATCAGCAAAAAGAATTAATTCAATTAAGAATAAAATTATTAAATACTACGGCAAAACAAACCCGATTACTTAGTGATGAAATTTATTTAACTCAGTTAGAAATGAATAAGTTAAATAGAGAGCTAAAAGTATTGAAGGAAGACTATGAAAAAATGATTATAAAATCATACAAAAGCCGAAATGAACAAAGCAGAATTATGTTTGTGCTTTCTTCTCAAAACTTTCTTCAAGCCTATAAAAGAATTCAGTACATGAAACAATACGCTGGATTTAGAAAAATGCAAGGAGAAGAAATAAAAGATAAGCAAGAAAAGTTAATTGTTGCCGAAATGCGACTGTCTGAAAGTAAAAAGGAAAAAGAAATTGTTTTAGCTCAAACCGAAAAAGAAAAACAAGGACTTGAAAAAGAAAAGCAAGAGCAAGAACGTTTAGTTAAATCAATACAAAAAGATAAAAAATTAATTGCTGCCGAAATCAAAAAACAGCAAAAAGAATCTAAAGCAATTGATGCAAAAATTAAGAAAATTATTGCCGCTGAAATTGCTGCTGCAAATAAACGAAATGCTGCAAAATCTGGTAAAACTGCACCTAAAGGAGGAACAGCAAGCGATGCAAAATTTAATTTAACACCTGAAGGTAAAATAGAATCAAATAACTTTAAAGCAAATAAAGGAAAATTACCTTGGCCAGTAGAAAAAGGAAATATTTTTCAAAAATATGGCGATCAACCTCACCCAATTTATAAAAATCTAACGGTTCACAATAGTAGTATTGAGATTTCAACAGAGAAGGGCTCGTCTGCAAGAGCCGTGTTTGCAGGTGAAGTTTTCCAAATTCAGGTAAATGAAAATAACCGAAATTGGAAAGCTGTTTATGTGAGACATGGAGATTTTATTACTATTTATATGAATTTATCTTCTGTAAATGTGGTAAAAGGACAAAAAGTAAGTATTAAGCAAAAGTTAGGAACTATTCACACCGATACTTCTGGAAGTACAACCATGAAATTTGCAGTTTTACAAAATACGACGTATTTAAATCCAGAACTTTGGTTAAATTAATAGATGAGGTCATTTGACCTCATTTTTTTGAATTATAGTTTCATGTACTATTATATTTTAATTTTATAAAATGAATTTATCAGACATCAAAATTCTTCATATCGATAGTAATCATCCTTTGCTTTGGGAACAATTAGAACAAGCTGGTTTTTATAACGAAGCTGATTTTACGTCTTCCAAACAAGAAATAGAAGCTAAAATTGAAAATTACCACGGAATTGTAATTAGAAGTCGTTTTAAAATAAATAAAACCTTTTTAGATAAAGCCACAAATTTGCAATTCATTGCCCGAGTTGGTGCTGGTTTAGAAAGTATCGATTGTGATTACGCTACTGCGAAAGGAATTCATTTAATTGCTGCTCCAGAAGGAAACGCCAATGCGGTTGGGGAACAGGCATTAGGCATGTTGCTTTCGCTTTTTAACAACTTGAACAAAGCCAATAACGAAGTAAAATCTGGGCATTGGAAACGCGAAGCGAATCGTGGACATGAATTAGAAGGAAAAACAGTCGGAATTATTGGCTATGGCAACATGGGAAAATCATTCGCGAAAAAATTGCGTGGATTTGATGTAACCGTTTTGTGTCATGATATTTTACCAAATATAGGAGATGCCAATGCAACTCAAGTTTCATTAGCTGAACTTCAAGAAAGAGCTGATGTTTTAAGTTTGCATACGCCTTGGACACCCGAAACCGATAAAATGATTAATACTGATTTTATCCATTCATTTCAAAAAACATTTTGGTTAATTAATACAGCCAGAGGCAACTCAGTTGTAACAGACGATTTGGTTGAAGCCTTAAAATCAGGTAAAATTTTAGGCGCTGGATTAGATGTTTTAGAATACGAAAAATTATCTTTTGAAACCTTATTTGAAGGTGAAAAGCCTGCCGCTTTTGAATATCTTTTACAAGCTGAAAACGTATTGTTAACGCCACACATTGCAGGTTGGACTTTTGAAAGTCACCAAAAGCTAGCACAAACTATAGTGGATAAAATCAAAAGATTATTTTAACAAATTTGTAACTTTTTAACAAGTATTCGACTAATACAGAAAATATTTTTATATTAGCATTTTACGGCGCATCCGAAAAGCCTTACGAGTAGGAGACAACTAAAACAATAATTTTACAATGGAATCACAAAAAGTAGACATGTTCATGATGGCGAACGCCAAATTTTTCGAAGGTCACCAGTTAAATGCAATTAGAGAACGTTTAGTTCAAATGGATGATGACAAATGGCCTATGTTACAAACAGTTCAATTTAAAGATCCAACTACAGCATTAATTTTGTCTATTTTTGCAGGAAACTTAGGGGTAGATCGTTTTTATATTGGTGATACTGGAATGGGAGTTGGTAAATTGTTAACATGTGGAGGTATTTACGTGTGGACAATTGTAGATTGGTTCTTAATTCAAGGGGCAACAAAAGAGAAAAACATGGAAATGTTTAATAGAGCATTTATGTTCTAAAAAATGAATCGCCAATAAAAACTTTGCGTTTGCAAAAACCAATAAAAAAAGGGCGATTGCATATATGTCCGCTATAAATCTAATTTTACATATATGAATAAAAACAAGCTATATTCGTTTATATTATTCGCTTGTTTTATAGGGTATGGTTGGTTGCTTTTTTCTTTTCAACACGAACACCAAATTCAAAATCAAGAATTTACTGTTTGTTTGTTTAAAAAAGTAACCACTTTTCCTTGCCCATCGTGCGGAACTACACGTTCTGTTTTACAACTTTCACATGGAAATTTACTTTCCGCAATTTTACTAAATCCTTTTGGGATATTAGTATCGCTAATTATGTTAGTTGCTCCGTTTTGGATTAGTTACGATTTAGTTCAAAAAAAAGAAACTTTTTATACCATTTATTTAAAAACAGAATCCATACTTAGAAAACGAAAAGTTGCATTTGTACTTATCGTTTTAGTAATTGCTAATTGGATTTGGAACATTAAAAAAAATCTATGATTACAACAGCAAAATTTAATTATCAACCTCATGATTCTGAGCTAGAAAGAGCATCAAATAGCTATTTGATGTCGCTAGTGGCAGTTATTGGAGGTTTGCCATTACCTATTTTAAATTTATTGGCAAGTATTTTATTTTATTTAGGAAACCGAAAAAGCACTTCATTTGTAAAATGGCATTGTACGCAAGCTTTG
Organism: Flavobacterium sp. LMO6; assembly: GCF_009495795.1. Taxonomy (NCBI): domain Bacteria; kingdom Pseudomonadati; phylum Bacteroidota; class Flavobacteriia; order Flavobacteriales; family Flavobacteriaceae; genus Flavobacterium; species Flavobacterium sp. LMO6. The sequence goes on from NZ_WIBH01000001.1 coordinate 359,734, forward strand.
GTTTCTCAATTGGGTTTGTTTTTCTTTAATAGTGCTGGTTTTTGGTGGACTATGGGAATTTTATTTGATGATGGAGAGGCTACAAATTACTATTTTGCTTACATTATTACCCTAGTACTTTTTAATTTAATTGAATTTTTTTCCACTTTATTTATAGCAACTAAAGTTAGAAAAGGCTTTCATACAGAATTCTTCTTTTTTGGAGATATTACTAATTTAATTTGCAAAACAAATGAAGACAATAAGTAAAGGATTAGTAGTTATTGCACTATTTTTTGGTGTTTGGATGTTGTTATCGCAAATAAATTTTGTAAAACATTTTAAAGTAAAAGAAGCCAAAACAGGAACCGAAAAAACACTTGGTGAAGTTATTTGGAATGAAATCGAAGAGACTGAAACGGTTATTTTTGATGATTCCATTGTGAATACTTTGGATTCCTTGTTATTACCAATTTGCAAAGAGAACAAGATAGTAAGAGACAGTTTAAAAGTTCATATTATTGATAAAGACGAGGTAAATGCTTTTGCCATGCCCGACAATCATTTGGTAGTGTATACCGGTTTGATAAAAGCGTGTAAAAACGAACAAGCGTTATTAGGAGTTTTAGGTCACGAAATAGCCCATATTGAAGGCAATCATGTGATGAAGAAATTGTCTAAAGAAATTGGACTTTCTGTTTTATTATCTATTACAACAGGAGCTAATAGCACTGTAATTAGCCAAATTGTAAAAACGCTTTCATCTTCTGCGTATGATAGAAGCTTAGAAACCGAAGCAGATATGGAAAGTGTAAAATACATGCTTAATGCTAATATTGATCCAAGACCATTTGCTGATTTTCTTTATGAATTATCTTTAGATAACGAATTGCATAAATACACGTATTGGGTTTCTACTCATCCCGAATCTGAAGCGAGAGCCAAAACCATTCTGAATTATTTAAAAACTAAAAAAATAAAATCGAAACCAATTTTAACTAAGGAAGCTTGGGAAGATTTTAAGAATAGTATTGAGGATTTTGAATAATTATTTGATTATGAATCAATCAGAAAATAAAAAGAATATCAGAAAAAGATTCGTTGCAGGATTAATAGATTATGTGCTTTTGTACACTTTAATCTTTGCTTATCTTTATTCGTTTGGTGAACAAAATAATAAAGGCGGTTTCTCAGTTACTGGAATAGCAGCAATTGTTCCATTTATTATGTGGTTTACAATTATTGTATTAACAGAAGTGTTCTTTAGCGCTACATTAGGAAATTCGATAATGAATTTGAAGCCTAAATCATTAACATTAAATAATGGTGAATTAACTTTTGGTCAATCTATTTCAAGACATTTATTCGACCCAATTGATATGTTTCCTTTTGGAATCATTGGAATTTTGACTATAAAAAATTCGAGTAAAAATCAACGATTGGGAGATATTATTGCAAATACAACTGTTGTTGAAGTGAAAAAGGCAGTATAAATTTTTATTATTAATATATTCTTATAGTGAAGAAACGGTTTTTAATTTTAATAGTGATTTTTATCTCAGTTAGATTTTTTTGTGGTGTTTATGATCATGATGAATTCGCAGAGAACCACTTTTTTATTAAGCATCGTCCTATATGGAAATGGAAATTTCATTCTCCAATTGGTCAATCCGATTTACAATTTGAGGAATTAAGTAATACTGATAAGATAGAGCAAAAGTATTTTAATGAGTTTGTTTTAAATCAAGGTTTGAGCAGATAAAACAGGTTTAATTATTTATATTTTAATCAAAAAATAAAGGCTAATCAATTGATTAGCCTTTCTCTTTTCTTTCCAATTCCGCTTGAAATTCTTCCATAACGGGTTTAACGGTACTTTCTGGTAAGTCGGCAATTTTAATGTACATTAAACCATCTACCGAGTTGTTAAATAATGGATCTACATTAAATGCCACCACTCTTGCGTTTTGTTTGATGTATTTTTTAATTAAAACAGGCAAACGTAAATTTCCTGGTTCTACTTCATCAATTATTTTGTCAAACTTATTTAAATCGGCTTCTGTTTCATTAAATACAAAATCCTTATCTGCGTCTTTTAGTTTTACTTTGTATTCTTTTTTAGGATGAACGTATTGCGCAATATATGGGTCATAATAATGCGACTTCATAAATTCAATCATTAACGATTTAGAAAAATCAGAAAACTGATTACTGATACTTACGCCACCAATTAAATATTTATGCTCTGGAAAATGAAGAGTTGTATGAACAATTCCTTTCCATAATAAGAATAATGGCATTGGTTTCATTTGGTATTCCTTAATGATAAATGCTCTACCCATTTCGATAGATTTACTCATCATATCATACAATTCAGGTTCAAAACGGAATAATTCATGTAAATAAAATCCGTTAATTCCGTGCTTTGGATAAATATGAGCACCTAATCCCATTCGGTAAGCTCCAGCAATACACTGAGCATTATCATCCCACAAGAACATATGATGATAATATTTGTCATAAGAATCTAAATCTAAAGATTCATTTGTTCCTTCTCCTACTTCTCTAAAAGTAATTTCTCTTAAACGACCAATTTCATGCAATATATTCGGAATTTTATCAGCCGTTACAAAGAAAACTTCATAATTTTTACTTTGTAATAAACGATAATCACCTTTTTTTAGAAAAGCCATCTCTTCTAAAATTTGGTCATGATTAGCAGGTTTTGCAATTTGTTTAGGAGGTTTAGGAATACTTAATTTGGGTAAATTAATTTTACTTTCGTCCTCAAAAGCATTGGAAAGCATATAGGTTTTCTTTCTTAAGAACTCACCATAGGCTTCAATGTCTTGATATTCATTTTGTTCTGCTACAGAAATTGGCTTACCAATACGTACTTTAATTACACGATCTTTTTGAGTGTGTAATTCACTTGGTAATTTAGCAGTTCTTAATGTGTCGTTTATTTTTGATAAAAAGTAAAACAATTTACTGTTTTTAGCATGAAAATAAATAGGAACAACAGGAACTTGCGCTTTTCTAATTACCTTAATAGCTCCTTCTTCCCATGGTTTATCTACAACTAATTTTCCGTCTTTATAAGTTGAAACTTCTCCTGCAGGAAAAATCCCAAGTGGTTTACCATCACTTAAATGACGAAAAGTTTCTTTAATCCCAATTACACTCGACTTAACGTCTTTATGGTTTTCAAAAGGATTAACAGGCATAATAAAAGGCTTTAAAGGCGCTATACGATGCAATAAAAAGTTAGCAATAATTTTGAAATTTGGCTCTTTCTCAAGCATTAATTTCAATAATAAGATGCCATCAATTCCTCCAAGCGGATGATTTGAAATGGTTATATAAGCGCCATCTTTTGGCAATCGTTTTAAGTCTTCTTCCGGAATTTCAAACTTAATCTGCAGATCATCTAATATAGCTTTTAAAAATTCCACATCATTTAAATGCTTATGTCTGTCATAAAGCTTGTTTAATGCTGAAATTTTAAGCACTTTCATTAATAGCCAGCCAGAAAAAGTACCGAAAACTCCGTATTTATCAACGTTAATCGCTTTTGCAACTTCTTTAGCAGTAACTAAACCCATTTATTTTTTGTTTTTGAGCAAGAAACAAAGATAACAATTATGTTGAATTGATTGCTATTAGAAAATATAATTAAAAATACAATTTTGTTATTTTTTTTATTAATCTGATAATTAATAAATTATAAATTGAGATGTTTTTGAACTTTAATATTAAAAAGCTTTTCCTTATATTTGGTCAAAAGCTAAAACTATAAATGAAAATCATATCTTACAACGTTAACGGAATTCGTGCGGCTATTTCAAAAGGTTTTTTAGAATGGTTACAACAAGCCAATCCCGATGTAATTTGCTTGCAAGAAATTAAAGCAACCGAAGATCAAATACCTAAATTAGAAATCGAAGCAGCGGGTTATCCTTATCAATATTACTTTTCAGCAGAAAAAAAAGGATATAGCGGTGTTGCCGTTTTGTCAAAAATTGAACCTAAAAACATTGTATTTGGAACCGGAATTAAACACATGGATTTTGAAGGAAGAAATTTACGTGTCGATTTTGATAAACTTTCGGTAATGAGTTTATATTTGCCTTCTGGTACGAATATTGATAGATTAGATTATAAATTTCAATATATGGCAGAATTTCAGTTGTATGTTGATGAATTAAAAAAAGAAATCCCAAATTTAGTTATTTGTGGCGATTATAATATTTGTCATGAAGCGATAGATATTCATGATCCAATTAGAAATGCAAAAGTTTCTGGGTTTTTACCAGAAGAGCGTGCTTGGTTAGATGGTTTTCTTAAAAACGGATTTGTAGATACGTTTCGTCATTTAAATAAAGGGCCAAATAATTATAGTTGGTGGAGTTATAGAGCCAATGCTCGTAATAATAACAAAGGTTGGAGAATAGATTATTGCTTAGCAACGGAATCTCTTAAAGAGAAAATTCAAAGAGCTTTAATTTTGCCCGAAGCCAAACATTCAGACCATTGTCCGGTTTTAGTGGAAATAAAATAAAAACAAGTTCAATATCAATTTCAAATTCAAAAATCAACGTCAAAACCTGAAACTTGAAACCTGAAAATCAATTATAAAAACAAAAAACAAAATGATAAGAAAAATTGCCCTTGCTTGTGTAGTTTTAAGTTTAACTACTTCATGTGTTTCTAAAAAAATCTATCAAGATTTAGAAAACAAATATGCTGATTTAAAGAAAGAAAACAACGCACTTTCTGACGAAAATGGAGTGTTGCAAACAGATAAAAACCAGTTAGAATTAGATAAAAACAAATTACAATCTGAATTAGATAAAACGAAAGCAGAGCGCGATAAATTAGCGACAGATTACGCTGCAACTAAGAAAAATCTTGACAATTTAAAAGCGTCTTACGCGGCACTTGAAAAAGATAGTAATAATGCTTTAGAGGCAAATATTAATAAAAACAGACAATTATTGGCTGAGTTAGAAGCCAAACAAAAAGCATTAACGGCAGAGCAAGACCGATTAAATAAACTGAAAAAAGATTTAGAAGCTTCGTCAACCCGTTTAGCAGAATTAGAAAAAATGATGTCTGATAAAGATGCCGCTATGAAAAAGTTAAAAGAAACTTTATCTAAAGCGTTAAATGCATTTGAAGGAAAAGGACTTACGGTGGAACAAAGAAATGGTAAAGTATATGTTTCTATGGAAAACAAATTGCTTTTCGAATCGGGAAGTTGGACTGTTGGTGCTGAAGGAAAAAAAGCAGTAAAAGCACTAGGCGAAGTATTAGGTCAAAACCCAGAAATTTCTGTATTAATTGAAGGACATACTGATAATGATAAAATTACAGGAACAATTGGCGGTGGAGTAGAAAATAACTGGGATTTATCAACAAAACGCGCAACAGCTATCGTTAACATTCTTGGCGAAAACAAAGCAATTGACAAGAAAAACTTAACAGCAGCGGGTCGTGGAGAATTTGCTCCATTAATGACAAATGATTCAGCTGAAGGAAAAGCAAAAAATAGAAGAATCGAAATTATCTTAACACCTAAGTTAGATGAAATTTCAAAACTAATGAATGAATTATAAAAATTAGTTTCAATGCGTTACATTTTAAAAGGTTCAGAGTTTTACTTTGAACCTTTTACTTTTTTAAAACTTTGGTTGTTTGTATCTTTGTGCTTCAGCATAAAACAACTTTGTGTCATAAATCGCTTTATATTAAATATATGAACTACATAACATTACCAAATACCGAACTAAAAGTCAGCAAAATCTGTTTAGGAACCATGACTTTTGGGAATCAAAATACCGAAAGTGAAGCACACAGTCAATTAGATTTTGCTCTAGAAAAAGGTGTTAATTTTATCGATACTGCCGAAATGTATCCCATTGGTGGAAATGCACAAATTTTTGGAAGTACTGAACGCCACATTGGTACTTGGATTAATAAAATTGGAGCTTCTGAAAGAGAAAAATTAGTTATTGCTACTAAAATTGCGGGTCCAAATCGCGGAATGGAATACATTCGTCAACCTTTAGATTTCTCTAAGAAAAGTATTCATGAAGCGGTGGAGTTGAGTTTAAAAAATCTTCAAACAGACTATATTGACTTATATCAAATGCACTGGCCAGAACGTGTTATGAATATGTTTCAAAAACGTGGAGTTCAGGAGTTAGATCCAAAATGGCAAGACAATATTTTTGATGTATTAACGGTTTACGATGGTTTAATTAAAGAAGGTAAAATAAAACATATTGGCCTTTCAAATGAAAATCCGTGGGGTGTAATGCGTTTTTTAATGGAAAGCGAAAAACACGGTTTGCCTAGAATAGTAACCATTCAAAATCCGTTTTCGTTATTGAACCGATTGTATGAAGTGGGATTGTCAGAAATTGGAATGCGTGAAAATGTAGGTTTATTAGCGTATTCTCCATTAGGTTTTGGTTATTTAACCGGAAAACATTTGAACGGCATCGAAAAAAATTCAAGATTAGATTTGTTTCGAAATTTTACTAGATATACCAATGAAAACTGTTTTAAAGCCACTCAATTATATAAAGAATTAGCTGAAGCCAATGGTTTAACGTTAACTCAAATGGCAATTGCTTTTGTTCATCGTCAACAATTTGTAACTTCAACGATTATTGGCGCTACAAGTATGGAACAATTACAGGAAAATATTGCGGCTTTTGACATTGTTTTGTCAGATGAAATTATAGCCGAAATAGAGAAAATTCAGGAATTAATTCCGAATCCAGCGCCTTAATAGTATACAGTTTTCAGTCTCAGTTAGCAGTATAGCACTGAAAACTGAGACCGTCAACTGCGACTATTTTATAAATTATCTATATACTTATCTTTCGGATATTTGATTTTATAACTGATGCGATATTTCTTCGTTTCTCCAGCTCCTAATTTAATATCCCAAGTTAAAATTCCGGTTTCTGTGTTTACTTTTGCTTTTCCGTTTTCTAATAATTCAATAGTAATTTCTTTATCGGTACTAATAGGATACTGATCTTTCAGCAATAAGTCAATCGCTTCTTTTTTGTTGTTTTTTACCGTAATATCATACGTAAATGTTTGCTCTTTATAACCTGATAAGAATTTAGTTCCCGATTGATCTGCGATTTTCTCACGTTTGATGGCAATTTTTTTATCTCTTCCCATACTTAAATTCAACGTGTCTGAAGTTTGATTTGGGTTAATCATGGTTTTCCCTACATACATACCTTCAAAGATAATATTCGCTTCTCCAGGTAACAAATTGAATTTTGAATATTCGCTAATTTCAGCTAATAAGAAAGCTTCTTTTTCCACTTTCGGCACAGCGTAATATTTATACGTTGCAGGTAATTTTAAATCTTTCAAAGCCACACTATGTGCTTTTCCATTCGATAAAATGTCATACGGAATATCAATGTCAAAAGAAACATTTAACTGGTTTTCATTGATGGTTGTATAATTTGAAATAGAGGATTCCTCCAATTCTGCTTTATCTTTTTTCATATAACCAGACACCACAACCGTATTTAATTTTGCATTGCTATTATCATAACCATATGCTCTTGGATAACCATATCGTAAAAACCAAGCTTGTAAAATAGGAGCTGTGTTGTTTTGATTTGGATTACCGCTAGAAAGTGTTAATTTGACTTTTTTCCAATCGATTCCTGTGTTTTGTGTTACTTTTGCTTTATACATTAAATTGATTGGTGCATTTACATTGTCGGCTCTCATGTCATAAAACGGAATCCATGATGCACCATTAGTTAGATAATTTATATCTAAAGTCATAGTTCCAGCAACTGTATTCATCACCTGAAGTATCAAATTATATTCTGGTTTTGCAGTAGGTGTATTTTTTTTTAACGCTAATTTTTCTTGAAGTAACTGAATTTTTTTCTCAAAGTTTTTTTCTTTAATACTCAATTTATGAATAGATTGTCCAAACTCATTTCGTTTAATTCTATAATAATCAATTAGTTTTGTAAACTCACTAATTGTAATTTCGGGTTTTGTTGTACCAGCTAATTCTTTTTTATCGAGCAGTTCAATTGTTTTTGAAATAGCATTTTTTTCGATTGTAATTTTATTAATTTCGTTTTCAAAATAATTAATACTGTCTGAAAATTTTTGTTGAATTGGGGTTAGTTTTAAGGGTTCGGTTGTTTCTGATTTTTCTTTATAATCTCGAACAAGTTGAACCGATAAAACGGTAACATTAGCTGGAGCGCCAATTTGAATGGTGTTTTCGTTGATGTAATCGGCCACGTTTTTAATCACAATTTCGCTTGTACCAGTAGGAAGTGTAACCGGAGCCGTGTGGTTTAATTCAGCTGAATTACTATAAATTGTTGCGCTTTTAATTTTAGCGGAAGTAAAAATGGGTTTTTGAGCAAATGTAATTGCTGAAAAACAGCATAATGTAAATACAAGTATTTTTTTCATCTCTATAAACTTTAGTGTTTCTTATATAGAGTGAAATAAAAGTAAAAAGGTTGGGAAGCTTTATGAAAATTTTGTAAAATTGTTAGAAAATATAGATTTATGAAGTGTTTTTTTCAATTGTTTGTTTGTTTTGTTTGGAGTTTAGGTTTTTCACAAAAACAATATCATTTCGATTATGCATTGATTTATGACAATCCAATTTCTGTGGAAAATGAAACTAAATCGAATTTATATTTAATTAATTCAAAAGACAACAGTTTTAGAACACTGGTTTCTTTTGATTTGGATTCTATTAATGCATCCATACGGTTAATTGATTACGATGGTTTGTTTGTTAATTCGAATGTAAAGAAGGAAAAATTTTATGAAGCTGAAACCTTGTCGAATGTATGTAATTCTGTATATAGATTTTCAAATAAATATAAGTATAAGATAAAAGAATACAATTTTATAAAGCATCAAGACACAACAATTAATGATACCGTTTATTATCATTATTCTATTAAGTGTAATAAAAGTTTATCTTATCAGAAAAGAAAGAAAATTGTAACTTCACATTATATTATTGATAAAAATAGTGAGCAATTTAAGCCTTTTTTATATCATGCTACGGTATACAATAAATGGATTGAGACTTTAGAATTACCAAACGGAATTATTAAAATAAAGTACGATGTTAGTGTTGAAGGTAAAATAATTTTTAAACAAGAATTAATTAAGGTAATTCAAATAAATAAATTTTTCACAATTCCAGATGAGTGTGATTATACTAAATCCCCAAAATAATCTTAGCAATTGTAAAATAGGTCAAAATCCCTAAGATATCGTTGCTTGTAGTTATAAAAGGACCGGTTGCTAATGCTGGGTCAACTCCGTATTTATTTAAGATAATAGGAATAAATGTTCCAATTAACGAAGCCATAATAATTACCGAGAGTAAGGCTATTGAAACGGTATAACCTACATGAATTTCGTATCCAAGTAAAAAGTAACTTCCTGCTAATAATATTACAGATAGAATAACACCGTTTAGTAAACTCAACGAAAGTTCTTTTAATAAACGTTCAACTACAGGACCAATAATCGTATTGTTTGCTAAACCTTGTACAATAATAGCTGAAGATTGTACTCCAACATTTCCTGCCATTGCCGCAATAAGTGGGGTAAAGAAAAACAGTTCAGGATGTAATTTCATTACGGGTTCAAAAACACCTAAAACGTGTACCGAAATAAAGCCACCAAATAAAGCTAAAACCAACCAAGGCAAACGTGCTTTTGTTAGTTCTAAAATGCTATCATCGGCTTCTACGTCTTGTGAAATACCCGCTGCTAACTGGTAATCCTTATCAGCTTCTTCTTTTATAACATCAATAATATCATCAATGGTAATGCGGCCTACTAATCTGCCTAACTCATCAACAACCGGAATGGCTTCCAAGTCATATTTTTGCATAATTCGCGCTACTTCTACATCTTTCGTATCTACTTTTACATAATCTACTTTTTTGATATAAACTTCGCTAATATGTGTTTTTGTTGAGGTAGTTAGCAAATCTTTTAATGATAAACGGCCTTTTAATCGGTCTTCATCATCTACTACATATATAGAGTGTACTTTAGAAACATTTTCAGCTTGTGCTCTCATCTCTTTTACACAAGTTAAAACATTCCAGTTTTCGTTTACTTTCACCAACTCTTTTCCCATTAAACCACCAGCAGAATCTTCATCGTAGCGTAATAAATCTACAATGTCTTTCGCGTGTTCTACATCTTCTAATTCCGAAATTACTTGCTCTTTTTTGTACTGAGGTAATTCGGCAATAATATCGGCAGCATCATCTGTACTTAATTCGTCAAGCTCTTCTGCAATTTCTTTTGGAGAAAGGTTTTTTAAGATTTTTTCACGAACTTCTTCGTCTAATTCTAACAGAATCTCCGCTGTTTTTTCAGAATCTAAGGTGTTAAAAATATAACCAGCGCCATAATCATCGAGTTCTTCCATGATTTCGGCAATATCAGCAAAGTGAATATCCTCAAGAAGTAAAAGTAATTCTTGAGATTTGTTTTCACTTATAAGTTGTTCTATTTCAGATAGAAACTCTCTGCTGATTTTAAACTCCATCGGCTGTTATTTTTTGGGTAATGTCTATAAATTGTTCCACCGTTAGTTGTTCCGGACGAAGGTCAAAGATAGTGTCTAATTTTAAATTATCAGAAAAATTGAACGATTTTAAACTATTTCGTAATGTTTTTCTTCTTTGTTGAAAGGCAGTTTTTACCACTCTAAAGAACATTTTTTCATCGCATGGCAACGAATAATTTTCTTTTCTTCTTAAACGCAACACTCCTGAATCTACTTTTGGTGGCGGATTAAAAACTTCAGGTGGAACGGTAAATAAGTATTCCGCTTCGTAAAAAGCTTGTGTTAATACCGATAAAATTCCGTAAACTTTACTTCCTTTTTTTTCGCAAATGCGTTGGGCAACTTCTTTCTGAAACATGCCAGCAAATTCAGGAATTTGGTCGCGCATTTCTAATGTTTTAAAAACAATTTGTGTAGAAATATTGTACGGAAAATTTCCTATAATTGCAAATGGTGCTTTGTTAAACACTTCGTTTAAATCGTATTTTAAAAAATCTTTAGAAATAATATGATTTTCTAATTTTGGATAATGAACACCCAAATATTCAACTGATTCTTTGTCGATTTCAATTACAAAGGTTTCAGTAGGTTTGTCTAATAAATATTTGGTTAAAACACCCATTCCAGGACCAATTTCCAAAATTTTATCATAGCCTTCTAACGAAAGTGTATCGGCAATATCTTTTGCAATACTTTCGTCTTTTAGGAAATGTTGTCCTAAGTGTTTTTTTGCGGTTACTTTTTCCATTTTAATTTGTTTTTCCGTAGAATTCACTTATTACCTCAAGTTCAGTTCTAAATGCTAACATTTTATCTGCAAAAAGTTGTAATCCTTCTTGGCGTAATCTTGGTGCATAGTTTTGGTAATAGTCTTCTAATTTTGCTCTAGAATCTGTAAAATATTGTACAGCATAAGTTGTGCCACCCATTTCTTCTTCTACAACCACTTTAACCATTTTAGCATTGGTAAACAAACCTGTTGCTAAAACATCGTTAATGTGTTTGTTTTGCATCCAATTTAACCAGTCGTTATGAATGCTTTCGTCTACGTTTACTGTTACGTTGTATATAATCATTTTTAATAAATTTCAAATTTAAGTACAATTTCGAAAATCAATTTGGAGCACAGATTTAATAAGTTTTAAAAATTAAAAAAAATCTTTGTGCCTTGTGCTTTCTTTTTGTGCTTTCTGGTTAAATCCTAAATTGTCGAATCACCTCGCAACGTTCGGTATTGTTTTCTGCTTTCGGTATAATACAAACTATCCGGATGTTCTAAAACCATTTTTTCATACAAAGGTTTTGCTTTTTCGTTGTCTAATAGATATTTGCGATAAATTTCTGCTGAAAAGAATAAGGCTTCGTCTATGTAAATTCCGTCTTTGTGATTGTCTAAAATATTTTGATAGTAATTCAGTGCTTTTTGATATTCTTTTTTTCGGAAATAGATGTCGGCTATTTTTAATAAGGTTTCATCCTCAATACTTTCACCTTTATGTTTTTCTAAAATAGTTAAAAAAGATTGAAGCGCATCTTCATTTTTCTTTTGATATAATTGTAAATCGGCTTTTGCATATGCTTGAAGTGCCACTCGTAAACTGTCTTCGGCCGAATTATCCTGAATTAGTAAAAACAATTCTATCGCATCATTTGCAATTAATAAACTTGGCGATTGTTTTAAGATTTTTACTTGTTGTAGTGTCCAATCGAAATCTTTTTTATAGAAATTGGCTTTGGCTAATTTAAGGCTAGCTTCGTGTGCTAAAACATCATTTTTTAAATTTTCTTCTACTTGTGCATAATATAAAATGGCTTGGTTGAATTTTTCATCATACACCATAATATCGGCCAATTCCATTTTAATTTTAGATTGGTCTCTATTGTTTAATGGCAACTTTAAAGCATTTTGTAAAATTGAAATTCCTTGTTTGGACTGGTTTAAATAGAAAGTCTCAAAATGTGCTGTTAGCAACTGCAATTCTAATGAATAAGGACTTATTCCATATTTTTTGAGTAATTCTTGAAGTTTTAAATCGATTGTAGGATATTCTTTTTCTGAAGCCAATTCAATTTCCATTGATAGTAAGAAATAATGTGCTTGCATTTGTAAATCTGCATCTTGAGTGTTTTCTAAAACAAAATTTAAAATGGTAATTGCATCATCATTTTGTTTTTCTTCTATTGCCAACTTAGCAAGTGTAACAATGTTGTAAAAATTATCAGGATTTCTTTTATAAATTGCTTTTTCTTGTATAAAAGCTTTACCATATTCTTTTTGTTGAACAAAAAACCAACTTAAAGACTGATTCCAATAGACGTCTTGCGATTTTTGCGTTCTCAGTAATAAGTTTTTTCGAATAGTAGCCGCAAAAGAACCATCAGTATCATCCATTAAAAAGCGACTTAGTTGATTTTGTACTAATGCTGTGTTTTCTTGATTCTTGTAACTGTAATCAAGTAATTTTTCCAGCATACTATCTAAATTGCCTAATTGCCCCTGTAACAAGCCTGTTTGATAATCGAAATTTAAATTTGGATTTACTTTTTGAGCAATTTCATAGGTTTTAATAGCCCAATCTAAAAGAACTTTCTTTTCAAAAGAATTGGCTACTTGATAGGCGTGATTTGGTTGTTTTTCAACTTCTAAAAGCGCTAAATTATATTGTTTTTTAGCCTCGTTTTCTTTTTTTTGAAGCTGATAATTATATCCAAGTTCTACTAAAAGTATGGGTTGGTTGTATTTTTCTTTTCTTTTTAAAATAGCTTCTTCAACTTTATCGTATTGTTGCAGCTGCTGACGACATTCTAATATTTTCTGAAAAAAGAAAAAATTAGAAGGTTGTTTTTGCGCATTTTCTTCAAAAATAGTTAATGCTTTTTCAAATTCACCTTCATCAAAATATTGCAAAGCCAATTCCTCATTTTGTGCAGAAACCCAAAATGACGATAGAAAGAAAAGGAAAATTGCAATTTTTTGTAACATAAATAAAACAAATAATGTACTAAAGTAACACTTTTTGGCGTCAGATTAGTACATTATTTTATAAAGATTAACGTTTAGTTAATAATATCAAACCCAGTATATTTTCTTAAAACTTCAGGAACTACAATACCTTCAGGAGTTTGGTAGTTTTCTAAAATTCCGGCTAATACTCTTGGTAATGCTAATGAACTTCCGTTTAATGTGTGCGCTAATTGGTTTTTACCTTCTTTATCCTTGAAACGTAATTTTAAGCGATTCGCTTGGAATGTTTCAAAATTAGAAACCGAACTAATTTCTAACCAACGCTCTTGCGCTGTTGAATATACTTCGAAATCATACGTTAAAGCTGAAGCAAAACTCATATCGCCACCACATAATCTTAAAATACGGTAAGGTAATTTTAATTCTTGTAAAATTCCTTTTACGTGTTCTACCATTCCGTCTAATGCTTTATAAGAATTTTCTGGATGTTCAATGCGAACGATTTCAACTTTATCAAATTGGTGTAAACGATTTAATCCACGAACGTGTGCGCCATACGAACCTGCTTCACGACGGAAACATGGTGTATATCCTGTGCAAAGAACTGGTAAATCATTTTCGTTTAATAAAACATCTCTAAAAATATTCGTTACCGGAACTTCAGCTGTTGGAATTAAGTATAAATCATCAACTCCTACGTGGTACATTTGACCTTCTTTATCAGGTAATTGTCCCGTTCCAAAACCAGAAGCTTCGTTTACCATATGTGGCACTTGGTACTCTAAATAACCTGCATCGGTATTCTTGTCTAAGAAATAAGTGATTAAAGCACGTTGTAATTTGGCACATTTTCCTTTGTAAACTGGAAAACCAGCTCCCGTGATTTTAACTCCTAATTCAAAATCGATTAAATCATATTTTTTTGCTAATTCCCAGTGCGGCAAAGCGCCTTCGTGTAATTTAGGAATGTCACCTTCTTGAAAAACATTTAAGTTTTCTTCAGGCGTTTTTCCTTCAGGAACAATATCAGCTGGTAAATTGGGTAATTTGTATAGCTCTTCTTGTAATTTAGAAGCAAATGCGTTTAAAACTTCTGTTAATTCTTTGTCTTTTTCACGAAGTTGAACCGATTTTTCTTTTAAAATTTCGGCTTTTGCTTTTTCACCACTTTTCATTAAATCACCAATATCTTTGGATAGCTTATTAGATTCCGATTTAATAGTGTCTAATTCTGCTTGTGTAGCTCTTCTTTTTTCATCTAGAGCAATTACTTCGTCAATAGCAGCTTTGGCGTCTAAGTTTTTTTTAGCCAATTTTTTTACTACTTCTTCTTTGTTTTCTCTAATGTACGCTATTTGTAACATAATATATTGGATTTTAAAAGCACAAATTTATGAAATTGGATTTAGATAATCGACAAAAAACAAAAATGCTGTAAAGTTTATATATAACTATGGATTTCGTATTAAAATCGGTTTAAATTAAACATTTTTAGTATATTCGTTTTTATTTTGCAATTAAATGCAAATAAAGTTACGATTTAGTAACTAAAACAACGCCCCCAATTTTTTAAACCTACATACAAATGAAAAAAATTACTTATTACCTACTTCTTTTATCTGGAATTATTGGTTTTGCCCAAACCAATGATACAGAGTATGAAAGAATGGTGGAAGCCGAGATGAAATCCGCTTCTTCAATGCAAAATCTTAGAGTAAATCCGAATACTCAAAATTATGATATAACGTATCATGAATTGCGATTTTCGGTTGATCCGAATAACACTACGCCCTATATTAATGGAGTGGTAAAAACTACTTTTATAGCTTTGTCTGATATGAATGCTGTTACATTTGATATGGCAACGGCTTTAGCAGTTAGTTCGGTAACAATGAACAGTACAAGTCTTACTTTTAGCCAAAGTAATTATGAATTAAATATTAATTTACCAGCAACGCTTTCTACAGGAAATAGTGCAACAGTTGAAATTACCTATGCGGGTTCGCCTCCTCAAGCTGAAGGAGGATTTACACGAAGTACGCATAGTGGAACACCAGTAATTTTTACGCTTTCTGAGCCTTTTGGAGCAAGAGATTGGTGGCCATGCAAACAAGATTTAAATGATAAGATAGATAGTTTTGATATCTATATTTCATGCCCAGATGCTTATATTGGCGTTTCAAATGGATTACTGCAAAGTTCTGTTACATCAGGTGGGATTACAACACGTCATTTTAAACACAATTATCCAATTCCAGCCTATTTAATTTCTTTAAATGTAACTAATTATGCTACATACAATATTCAGGCAGGGTTAGGCACAGTCGATAGTCCATTTTTTCCGGTAAATAATTATTTATATCCTGAAAGTAATACTGTTTCGGTTAGAAATGCTATAGATGTTACAACGTCTATTATTAATGTTTTTGAAGAGAAATTTGGTCCTTATCCCTACAGAAATGAGCAATATGGTCACGTTCAATTTGGATGGGGTGGCGGAATGGAACATACTACAATGTCTTCAATGGGAAGTTGGGGTAGAAGTTTAATTGCCCATGAGTTAGGTCACCAATGGTTTGGAAATAAAGTTACTTGTGGAACATGGAAAGATATTTGGTTAAATGAAGGATTAACAGAATATACCGCCGGAATTATGGTTGAAGAATTAGATGGTCCTTCAAGTTTTGTTACATGGAAAAACGGAAAAATAAACAACATTACTTCTCAAACTTCTGGAGCTGTATATTTAACAGATGCCGAAGCGTTAAGTGTAAATAGAATTTTTAGTAGTAGACTTTCATATGATAAAGGATCAATGGTAACGCATATGTTACGATGGGTAATGGGCGATGCGAATTTTTTCCAGGCCTTACGTAATTATTTGTCAGATACTAATTTAGCTTATGGATATGCGGTTACTAATAATTTAAAAGGTCATTTAGAAGCTGTTCACGGAAGCAGTCTTTCAGAGTTTTTTAACGATTGGTTGTACATGCAAGGTTATCCAACCTATACTATGGCAGCTCAAAATTGGGGTGCAGGCCAGGTAAAAATTACTGTTAGCCAAACACAATCGCACTCATCTGTTTCTTATTTTGAAATGCCATTAGAAATTAGATTAACAAGTGCTGGTGGAGTAAATTATGATGTTGTTGTAGATAATACATTTAATAATCAAGAATTTATAGTTGCGGTTCCGTTTTTGGTAAATGCTGTTACATTTGATCCTAATAAACATATTGTTTCAAGAAATAATGTGATTACTTTAGGTAACGAATCTTTTGAATTAGAACAAACAATTTCGGTTTATCCTAACCCAGCAAATGAAGAGTTACACATCATGATGCCAACAACAATTCAGCTAGAGAAAGTAGAAATTTATAATACTTTAGGTCAATTATTAGCAACTCATCAATCCGTAGATTTTAGAATTGATAATTTAAGTTCGGGAATGCATGTGATGAAAATTACTACTTCAGAAGGTACAATTCATAAAAATTTTATAAAAAAATAGCTCACAAATAAAATAATGATGAAAAGTAAGGTGAAAACCTTACTTTTGTCGTTTAAATAAAAGCATAAAAATGATTCAAGTAGCACAAATATTATTCATATTATCCGTTTTAGTTATTCTTCATGAATTTGGTCACTACATTACTGCCAAAATGTTTAAGGTTCGAGTAGAGAAATTTTACTTGTTTATGGATGCTGGTTTTTCTTTAGTAAAAAAGAAAATTGGCGATACAGAATGGGGAATTGGTTGGTTGCCATTAGGAGGTTATGTAAAACTTTCGGGAATGATTGATGAAAGTATGGATACTGAGCAAATGAATGAAGAAGCTCAGCCTTGGGAATTTCGTTCAAAACCAGCTTGGCAACGTTTGATTATTATGTTAGGTGGAATTATTGTAAATGTAATTTTAGCTTGGTTGATTTTTACAATCATGTATGCAACTGTTGGTCAAAAATTCATTGCAACAGAAAAAATTCAAGAAAATGGTTTAGCATTTGGAGAAGTAGGACAGAAAGCTGGATTTAGAAATGGTGATAAAATTATTTCAGTTGACGGAAAATTCCAACCTAGTTTTAATCGTATGACATTAGATGTTTTACTTGGAGATAATGTTGAAGTTGAACGTCAAGGAACAAAAGTTGATGTTATTTTAACTGATGAAATGAAAGGCGAAATCATCAGTAAAGAAGGTAAAGGATTTTTCTATGCAAGAAATTTAATCAATAAAGTTTTTGTAGATTCTGTTGGAAAAGGATCTGAAATAAAAAGATTTGATGAATTTGTTGGAATTAACGGAAAGAAATTTACTTATTTAGATGAATTTACAGACGAATTTAAAAATTATAAAAATCAAACTGTTACACTTGATCTAATTAGAGATAACAATCCAATTTCAATTTCGGTTAAAGTTGATTCAAATGGTAAAATAGGTTTAAACAATAATATTTTTGTAAGTTCTAATTATAGTTTTCAAGATGCTTATGTTTCTGAATTTGATAAAAATTCTGCTGCAGAAAAAGCAGGAATTGAGTTTAAAGATGAAATGGTATCAATAAATAACATTCCAACAAAAACTATTAAAGATTTTAAAAAATTAATTGATTTAAATAAAGGGAATAAAATTATTGTTTCTCTTCTAAGAAACGGAGAACAAAAAGAAATTTCAGTAGAAATACCTAAAGCTGGTAAAATTGGAATTGGATTTGATGATAAATCAAATGAAAAATTATATACAGTAACAAATCACCTAACATTTGGTCAAGCAGTACCGGCTGCTGTAAAAGAATCTTGGGCATTATTAGTATATAACGTAAAACAGTTTAAATTAATCTTAAAACCATCTACAAAAGCGTATACTAAGGTTCAAAGTCCAATTGGAATTGCGCGTCGTTTACCTGATACTTGGAATTGGGAATTTATTTGGAATTTCACCGCCTTATTCTCAATCGGATTAGCGTTTATGAACTTATTACCAATACCAGGATTAGATGGTGGGCATTCTTTATTTATTATTGTTGAAATGATAACAGGAAAAAAATTATCTGATAAAGCTGCAGGTCATGTTCAGACTGCTGGAATGATTATCTTACTGACATTAATGGCTTTAACTTTCGGAAAAGACATATATCAAATAGTAGTAGATAAACTTTTATAATTTTTTCAATAAAATAATTTGCGTTAATAAAAAATCAGTTTATATTTGCACTCGCTTAAAAGATAAAGCAACTTCCTCCTTAGCTCAGTTGGTTAGAGCATCTGACTGTTAATCAGAGGGTCCTTGGTTCGAGCCCAAGAGGGGGAGCAAACTTTTAAGCAACAATATAAACCTTTGAGGTGATTCCTCCTTAGCTCAGTTGGTTAGAGCATCTGACTGTTAATCAGAGGGTCCTTGGTTCGAGCCCAAGAGGGGGAGCAAACTTTTAAGCAACAATATAAACCTTTGAGGTGATTCCTCCTTAGCTCAGTTGGTTAGAGCATCTGACTGTTAATCAGAGGGTCCTTGGTTCGAGCCCAAGAGGGGGAGCAAAACAAAAGCCTGATACGAAAGTATCAGGCTTTGTTGTTTTAAATAACTTCAAAATTTATTCTTTAATAAACTTGGCAGCGTTTTTACCAGATACTTTTAAATAATAAATACCTTCCGATAATTGTTCAACATTTATGGTTGTTTCAATTTCATTTAGTTTTCCATTTAAAACAACTCTTCCTAGATTATCAATTATTGTATAAGGTTGATTAACGATACTAGGTTCAATCATTGTATTTAACAAACTTGAAGTAGGGTTAGGATATAAGCTTACACTACTTTTATCAAAGACTTCCGTGGCTAAATCACTACAGTTAACCGCTAGCCCTAAATCTGTTATAGTCCAATTGTAAGTATTAAGTATAGAAGTTCTTGCTGCATAGCCATTACAATAATAAGAATTGCCTCCTGAAAAAACAACATTTGGTTCTAAAGGATTCTCATTTGGTGCTATTGTTGCCCAACCTATTAGTAGCGCATCATAATTATTTATAGAAAGTTGTGCTCCTGCAAACATAGATGACATATTAGTTACATTACCAACATTCCATGATCCAATAGGTTGGTCAAATGAGGAAGGCCCAAAAAACATAGGATCATTAAAAAACATAGAATCCATATCGATAACACTACTCACATTCCAAGAGTCAATAGGCTGGTTAAAGGCGGAAGCGTTACTAAACATATTAGACATATTGGTTACATTACCAACATTCCAGGAACCAATAGGTTGGTTAAAGACAATAGCTTGCCTAAACATATAACCCATAGCAATCACATTGCTAACATTCCAAGAACCAATAGGTTGGTTAAAGATATTAGCTTGATCAAACATACCGCCCATATTAGTCACATTGCTAACATTCCAAGGCCCAATAGGTTGGTTAAAGGAAATAGCGTGTGAAAACATAGAAGACATATTAGTCACACTGCTCACATTCCAAGCCCCAATGTTTTGGTTAAAGGTAGTAGCGTTTTCAAACATAGAAAGCATAGTATTCACATTGCTAACATTCCAAGCCCCAATATTTTGATTAAAGATATTAGCTTGAAAAAACATACCAGCCATAGTAGTTACATTGCCAACATTCCAAGAACCAATATTTTGGTTAAAGGAAATAGCGCCTGCAAACATACCACTCATATCAGTCACATTGCTAACATCCCAAGAACCAATATTTTGGTTAAAGGCGGGAGCGTTACTAAACATACTACCCATATCAGTTACATTACTAACATTCCAAGCTCCAATATTTTGGTTAAAGATAATAGCTTGCGAAAACATACCATTCATATTGTACACATTGCTAACATTCCAAGCCCCAATATTTTGGTTAAAGGAAGTAGCTTGACTAAACATACCACTCATATTAAGCACATTGCTAACATTCCAAGCCCCAATAGGTTGGTTATAGGAAGTAGCGCCTGAAAACATACCATTCATACTGTTCACATTGCTAACATTCCAAGAACCAATATTTTGGTTAAAGGAAGTAGCGCCTGAAAACATAACATTCATACTGTTCACATTGCTAACATTCCAAGAACCAATATTTTGGTTAAAGGAAGTAGCTTGACTAAACATACCAGCCATAATAGTCACATTGCTGACATTCCAGGAACTAATAGGTTGGTTAAAGGAAGTAGCGGTGTAAAACATAAAATTCATATCGGTTACATTACTCACGTCCCAAGACCCAATTGGTTGGTTGAAAGTTACTGCTTGATAAAATAAATTAGTTGTATTAGTTACAAGAGTCGTTACAATATTATCAAAAGGAATTGGCGTTGTACTGCCTGGAGGTGTAAAATAACTTATGCCTGAAGGAATATTATTAGCATAATTAGTAATATTACTAGTAGTTGAATTATTTACAATAGCAAACCATTCCATTCCTGTTCCTCTTGGGTTTGCTTGAATAAAGTAGGGTGCCGGAACTGTTGTGCCCGTCCATTTTACGGTAATTCCGTTAGTATCTAATACAACTTGTGCTTTGATTGTTTGAACGGCTAAAAATACTGAAATAATTAGGAGTGTAATTTTTTTCATAATTATTTTGTTTAATTTATTTAATTGTAAATATATTAAAAATAAAATAAAAATTGTCTATGTCCTTGATTTTCTTATAATTGAGTAACCAATCATCGCGTTAAAATTGTAACTTTCTCCAATAGGGGGAGCAAAAAAGCACTTACGTTATGTAAGTGCTTTTTTTTATTTCTATTTTGTAACAATTTTTAAATAAAGAGAACTAATAGTTGTTTAAAAAATTATAAAGTATGAATACTCAATTTAATAAATTTCTTTATTTAGGTTTTTTATTGTTAGGAATTTTTCAAGCTTTTTTTACAAAAGATTATATGCAAGCAGCAGCTTCTCTAGGGATTGCATTAGCATTTGATCCTTTTAACCAAGAACAAAAATGGAACGAAAGACCTACTTGGCAAAAAGTGGTTTTATTTGTTCATCTTGCTTTTGTAGCAGCTATGTTTGGTTTTGGAATAGGTTTAAACGACAAGGTTTAATTTATAGAGATTTTTAATCTCTTCTCAACCATCCTGTAACACTTAACCTTGGTTTATGAGTTTCTAAAACTTCATGAACCAATTCGTTGCTTTTAAAAAAAACTGTTTTTCTATTCGTTGGAGCTATTTTTTGAGTGGCGTCACCATCATAAATACACAATTCGCCACAATCTTCAGGTTGCCAATTTTCATTCAAATAGGTAATCATTGAAAACTGTCTGCTCGAATTGTCTTGAAACTGATCCAAATGTTTTCTATAAAAACTACCTTTATCAAACAACGCAAAATGAAATTCACAACCCGTAATTCCGGTATAACAACTTCGGTTTAAATAGGCAATAAAAGCATCTACTTGATCTAAAAAAGCATTTTCATATTCGTTATTATTAGCTCTGTCTAACCAATAAATAGCATCACTTCTTATGGCTGAATTTTGAGTTAATTTTGCTGCATTTCCAATTCCGGCAGCTTTCAATAAATTTTGTTCTTTCAAATCAAACAATCTGTTTGTCAAATGCTGCGCTAATTCTTCCGAAACAAAATGTTCTACCACACCTACTTTAGTTTCTAAATAACTTTCAATTAAGGCTTCAAAACAATCTTCCATTTTTTTTAATTGTAAATACGCGCAAAGATATCATTTCCTTTTTTAATTTGGGCGTTACTCCGCTTATAGCGAGTTCGGGCTATTCGCTAAATCTTTTATTTCGCTTCGCTACATAAAAGGATATCGCTTCTATCCCTAACGCAGCCCTTGTTTTCAATTAAAAAATGTATTTTTACAAAAACCTTTTAGCATGCAAAATCTTTTAGAAGTTTCACAAAATACCCAACATTCATGGCGTAATTTAAGTATTCAAAATAGAATTTCTTTTTTACCAGCATTGGCTAAGTTGCTTTTAGAAAACAAACAAGAATATGCCACATGTATAACAAATGAAATGCATAAACCAATTGCTCAATCAATAGCTGAAGTTGAAAAATGTGCGTTGTTGTGTACTTACTATTTTGAAAATGCAGAAAATTTTTTGTCTACCAAAGTTATAAAAACAGAGGCGTTAGAAAGTTTCATTACGTTCGAGCCTTTAGGGGTAATTTTAGGTGTTATGCCATGGAATTTTCCGTTTTGGCAAGTATTCCGTTTTGCAATTCCATCAATTAGTGCAGGAAATACAGTTGTAGTAAAACACGCGAGTAATGTGCCTAAATCGGCCGAATTAATTCAAAAAATTTTCGAACAAGTTGGTTTTCCAAATGGTTGCTATCAAAATTTATCAATTTTAAGTAGCCAAGTGGCAAGTGTTATTGCTAGTCCAATCATTAAAGCCGTTTCTCTAACAGGTAGCGAACAAGCCGGAATAGCCGTTGCCACCGAAGCTGGAAAACATTTAAAAAAGTGCGTTTTAGAATTAGGCGGAAGCAACGCCTTCATCATTTTAGAAGACGCCAATATAGAAAAAGCTGTTTCAGTGGCCGTTAATGCACGAATGCAAAATGCAGGTCAAAGTTGTATTGCTGCCAAACGATTTTTAGTTCATGAAAATATTGTAGAAGAGTTTGTATCAAAATTCAAAGTCGCAATAGAAAACTTAAAATCTGGAAATCCATTAGATAAAGAAACGCAAATAGGTTCGTTAGCCCGAGTTGATTTGGCAGAAGAATTAGAATTACAAGTACTAAAATCAATTCAAATGGGTGCTACATTAATATGTGGAGGAAATAGAAAAGAAGCTTTTTATGAGCCTACAATTTTAACTAATGTTACTTCCGAAATGCCTGTTTTTAAGGAAGAAACTTTTGGTCCAGTAGCTGCAATTACAACTTTTAAAACTGTTGAAGACGCTATAGAACTTAGTAATAAGTCAAATTTTGGTTTAGGTGTTTCTGTTTTTACTCAAAATATGGATTGTATTAAAACTAAGATTTCAGCATTTAATGAAGGAGCTGTTTTTATAAATGAAATGGTAAAATCCGACCCAAGATTGCCTTTTGGAGGTATTAAAAAATCGGGATATGGAAGAGAATTAGCAGAAGACGGGATTAAAGAATTTGTAAATGTAAAAACGGTATTTATTAAATAGGCTTATTTATTTTAAAATTTACAGAAACAATCTCAATTTGTTGAATAAAACAAATAAAATTTAAAATAAACTGGGGTTGAAATGTATTTTTAATAAAAATTTAAACACAACCCCTATGTTTTTAAAATATAAAACAATAATAAATGTAATTTTTATAAATTTACCCTTTAAAATTTAGGGGTATGAAAATAAAAAAACGCTGGATAGTTTCTTTTGTGATAATTTGTGTAGTTGCAATTGCAAGTTTGTTTTGGGAAAATAGTAATAATCTTAAGCATAATTTTTTAACATCTAAAGATATAAACTATGCCGATGTGGCATGGTTGTTAACATCTTCATCTTTTGTGTTATTAATGACACCCGGACTTTCTTTTTTTTATGGAGGAATGGTTGGAAAAAAGAATGTGATTTCTACAATGCTACAAAGTTTTATTTCGCTAGGAGTAGTAAGTTTATTGTGGGTTGTTGTAGGTTTTAGTTTGTCTTTTGGAGATAGTTTAGGTTTTGAAATAGCGGGAAAACACTACGGAATCATTGGAAATCCTTTTGATTATATGTTTTTTGATAATGTGGGTTCGCTTCCTCATAAACAATTAGCTAGCACAATTCCTTTTGTCTTATTTGCTTTATTTCAAATGAAATTTGCTGTAATAACACCTGCTATTATAACAGGTTCTTTTGCAGAACGTGTTCGATTCATAGGTTATTTATTTTTCATTTGTTTATTCACATTGTTTATTTATACTCCATTATGTCATATGGTTTGGCATCCAAACGGTCTTTTAGGAAGTTATTTTGGAGTTAAAGATTTTGCTGGAGGAACTGTTGTACACATGAGTGCAGGGTTTGCTGCATTAGCTGGTGTTTTGGTTTTAGGAAAAAGAAAAAATAGCGAACATATTCCAACCAATATTCCTTTTGTCTTATTAGGAACCGGAATGCTTTGGTTTGGTTGGTTTGGATTTAATGCAGGTTCTGCTTTAGCCGCTAATGGAACAGCAGCAATGGCATTTGCTACAACTACTATAGCTTCTGCATCTGCTATGATGACCTGGATATTTTTCGATAGAATAAACGGAAGAAAAGCCTCTGCTTTGGGAGCTTGTATTGGAGCGGTTGTAGGTTTGGTTGCTATAACACCTGCTGCAGGGTTTATATCAATTCCAAAAAGTATTTTCTTCGGATTTATTGCAGCTATTGTTTCTAACAAAATGTTATATTGGAATAAATTAAAATCTATAGATGATACTTTAGATGTGTTTGCTTGCCATGGAGTTGGCGGTATAATGGGAATGATATTAACCGCTATTTTTGCAGAAGGCGAAAATGCAAGCTTACTTCATGGAGGTTGGTCGGTTTTTGGGCATCACATGATGGCGTTAGTTTTAGTTGCCTTATTTACTTTTTTTGGGTCTATTTTGTTGTATAAAGTAGCTAATTGGTTTATTCCTTTACGAGTTTCCGAAAATTCAGAACGTGTTGGATTAGATTTAACGCAACATAATGAAAAATTATGAAGATAAAATAGTATTTTTGATAGTTTAGTATTTTAAAAACAAGCAATATGAAATTATATTATCTTCTTTTTTTAGCAGCTTTTGGATGTGCTCCAAAACCAAAAATTGAAAATCAAAAAGCAGAAATAGCAACTATTTTAGATAATTGGCACAAAGCCGCTGCAACTGCTAACTATGATGCTTATTTTGGATTATTGTCAGAAGAGTCAATTTTTATTGGAACAGATGCAACTGAAAATTGGAATAAATTACAATTTCAAAAATTTGCAAAACCTTATTTTGATAAAGGTAAAGCATGGAGCTTTAATGCAATCGAACGTAATATTTATTTTAGTAAAGACAGAAAAATGGTATGGTTCGATGAATTGCTAAATACTCAAATGAAAATTTGTAGAGGATCTGGAGTTTTAGCTTTGGAAAACGGTCAATGGAAAATTAAACACTACGTGCTTTCTATGACAGTTCCAAATGATAATGTTGACGAAGTGGTAAAAATTAAAGCGCCTATTGAAGACGCTTTAATGGAAAGTTTAAAAAAATAAAAACTAAATTTTATAAATGTGATCGTTTAGGTTTTGAAACATATCAACAGTCATATTTTCAATAGTAAAATCATTTTTCCATCCCCAATCCTCTCTTGCTGAAGTGTCGTCAATACTAGCGGGCCAGCTATCAGCAATTTTCTGACGGAAATCTGGGGTGTAACTTAATTCAAAATTTGGATAGTGTTTTTTGATTTCTTCGCCTATTTGTTTTGGCGTAAAACTCATCGCTGCCAAATTATAAGAAGAACGTATTTTAATTTGTTCTGATGGCGCTTGCATAATGCCAATAGTAGCTTTGATTGCGTCATCCATGTACATCATAGGTAATTCGGTGTCTTTGGATAAAAAACTAGTAAATTTACCATCGGTTATCGCTTTGTGATAAATATCAACAGCATAATCTGTAGTTCCTCCACCTGCTTCGGTACTCCAACTAATTAAACCAGGATAACGTATACTTCTTACATCTACACCATACTGATTGTGATAATATTCACACCATCTTTCGCCTGTTTGTTTAGAAATCCCATAAACGGTTGAAGGTTCCATAATGGTATATTGTGGAGTGTTGTGCCTTGGAGTTGTGGGTCCAAAAACGGCAATACTAGAAGGCCAAAATATTTTCTTTATTTTACCTGCTTTAGCTAAATTTAAAACATGAAACAACGAATTCATATTTAAATCCCAAGCAAAAGCTGGATTTTTTTCTGCTGTAGCAGATAATAAAGCTGCCATTAAATAAACATCGGTTATATGATATTGTTCAATTAAATGCTCAATTTGATTGTAATCTAAAGCATTAATAACTTCAAAAATTCCATTATTAACAACATCATTATTTAGTTTTCTAATGTCAGAAGCTACTACATTATCAACACCATAGGTAGCTCTAAGCTTTGCTGTAAGTTCGGTACCAATTTGTCCACATGCACCAATTATTAATATTTTTGTTTCCATTTGTTAGTGTAAAATAGGGAACAAATATAACATTTAGTACTAATTTTTTTGTTGATTTTTTGAGATATTTTTATAAATCATAGGCTAAATTTAGACATTTGATAATTTTAAATACTTGAACAGATTTTTTACAATCAATTAATCAATTTCGTTTACCTCTAACTGTTAAGATATTGATAGAAATGTAGCTACGTAATGTAAACATTTGTACATTTGTTCTTTAATTCAATAAAATGAAAGTTTTCCTTTATAGTTTTTTGATTTTAGCTGTAACCCTTTTTTCATGTAAAAATGAAAACCAGCAACTAGAAGCACAAAAAGTAGCACAAAAAAATGAAGCCGTTTTTAAAAACATTTCCAAAATGTGGCAATTTAATTTTCCAACTCCAAGACCAGAAGTTAATACCACTTTAAATCGATGGAACGAATGGAGACAGTTTGAAATTGAAATGCTTCAGAAACCAAAATCTACCTTATCTGCTTTTCAAATGAAAACTAAAAATTTATCATCAAAAGCAGATACTTTGTCCATTACCATTCCTTTTGAATATAATAAACCACAAATTTTAAGCAGAATAACAACATTAAACACAAAATTAAAGTCGTTAGAAACATTCCTTAATTTAAGAATTATTCCTGAGCAAAAAATTGCGAAATTAATTCCTGAAATTAATGAAGAGATTAAAGGGTTATACAAACAATGGGATGAAATCATCATAAAAAAGGCCATTCCAAAAGAAATAGGAGAAGAATTAATGTTACAGGCATTGGACACAGCTCGAAATGCTAATCCTGATAAAATGCGAGAGAAGATGGAGATTTCTGATTAATCAAAACATTTTTTTAATATATTTAGAGCCAATTAGTTAAGAATGAACAAAAATTATATTTCAAAGATTTTAATACCAATAACATTGTTGTTTTTACAACTAGGTTTTGCTCAAACTACGTTGTTTTCTGATAATGCTTCAAATTATGTTTCTTGGACTAATGGAAGTAATTCAGGAACTGGGTTTTCTGCTTGGGATTTGTGGACACAAAATACAGATGGAACTCATTTTGCAGGACATTTTTTAGGTAATTCAGTAAGTCAAGGCTTTGGAGATGTTAATTCTTCAGGAAGTTCATTTTCAATGTATGCTAATCCTGGAGGAACTTTTGTTCAAGCAAATGCACAAAGATTTTTATCGAGTACCGGTTCTCCAGCCGTTGGTGGACGTCAGTATTTATTACCAGGGCAATCATTTAAAATTGATTTAGCAATAGCATACAGAAATGGTTATAAAGGGATTGATTTAATGGATCAAAATTTTAATTTATTATATACTTTCAATGTGGCTTCTGATGTATATTCAACTACAACTAATGCAAATTTTGGATGGACTTATGATCAAGCTTCTGTGTTTCAATTAGTGGTAAATCAAACCGATGTAAATTCATATGAAGTTGTAATTTTAAGAGGTTCTGACAGTTATTCTTCAGGAATAAGAACAGGTCAGTTTTCCGGATTTAAATTATTTATTGGAAATACAGATACCGGTAACGATTTAAATAATTTGCATTTTAATAGTTTAGTTGTTCAAAAATGTGCTATGACTACAACTTGGGACGGAACAACTTGGGATAAAGGAGAACCAAATGCTAATAAAAATGTAGTTTTTACTGGTAATTACAGTTCAACTTCAAATATAAGTGCGTGTTCTGTAAAAGTTGCTAATAATGCAATTGTTGTAATTAATTCCAACCATAATTTAACTGTTGAAAATGAAATCGAAATTAGTTCGGGTTCAGATTTAGTTTTTGAAAACAATGCTTCTCTTCTTCAAAACAATGCTGGAGCTACCAATTTAGGTAATATTACATATAAAAGAAATGCAACACCTATGATTCAATACCAATACACATATTGGGGATCACCAGTGTTAGGTCAAAAATTAAATTTATTTTCTCCACTAACTTCAACTGCACGATTTTATTCCTTTAATGCAAATCCTACCGTTAATAATTGGGTTACCGAAAATCCAAATAGTTCCATGATTCCTGCTAAAGGTTATGCAATTATGGCGCCACAAAATTATAATTCAACACCTGTAATTTTTAATGGAGTTTTTATAGGCGTTCCTAATAACGGTAATTATTCATTCAACGTTTTTGAAAAGACAGTTTTAAATTACAATTTATTAGCAAATCCATACCCATCAGCAATAAATGTTCAAACGTTAATAGCAAATACAACTTTAAATACTTTGTATTATTGGACTCATAATACGGCTATTTCTGCTAATGTTTTTTCATCAAATGATTATGCAGTTAGAACAAGTCTTGCAGGAACTGCTGCAAATTCTGGAGGTGATGTTCCAACAAAATTTATGGCTGCTGGGCAAGGTTTTTTTGCTTCTAGTTCGGCAACTGGCACAGTAACTTTTACTAACGACATGAGAGTTGCCGGAACAAATTCTAGTTTTTATAGAAATACAAGTTCTCAAAATGAAACTTTTGAAGAAGCAGACGATAATTTAATTCGTTTAGATTTATCAAATTCTGGAGGAGCATTTAAACAACAAGTCATTTTATATGTAACAGGTGCAACAGATGGATTTGATTCTGGAATGGATGGAGATCAATTAGACGGGCAATTTGTTAGTTTTTACTCAATTATTCCAAATCATAATTTAGCCATTCAAGTAAAAGCAATGCCTTGGGTAGTTACAGATCAAGTGCCACTTGGATTTAAATCTACAATAACGGCAAATACAAGTTTTGATATAAATATTTCAGAATTAGGTATTTATTTTTCAGATAAAGAGGTGTTTTTAGAAGATAAAACATTGAATATTTTCCATAATTTAAAAGTAGCTCCTTATACTTTTTCAAGTATTGCAGGTGTTTATGATGATCGTTTTGTGCTTCACTATCAAGATGTAAGTCTTTCAAATAATGATTTCCTTGAAAATCAAAATTCAGTATATGTTTTCGAAAACAATAATAAGCCAAAAATTGTATCATCAAAATCAAACATTACAAGTGTAGAGGTGTACGATATGTTAGGTAGAAAATTGTTTTCAAAAGATAATATCAATTCAAAAGAATTTTTATTAACTGAATTAATGCAAACGAATCAAGCACTAATTATTAAAACAACATTAGAGAATAACGTAACAGTTGCTAAGAAATTCATTTTTTAACAATCGTTTCGGTAATATAACCACTACTTTTCTATTGAAAACGTAGTGGTTTTTTTATTTTTGTAGTCAATTAAAAAATTCATTTTGAGCAAGTCCGACATTATATCTATTTACGATAAGTCATCAAAGATTGCCGTTTTAGAAAGTACATTCGCAGCGCGCCAAAAGTCTCAAATGACTGGTTTGGTTGGCTCTTCGTTGTCTTTTGTGGCACATTCACTGTTTAAAAAATCGGAACTTCCGTTCCTGATTCTATTCAGTAATAAAGAAGAAGCGGCGTATAATTTAAACGATTTGGAGCAATTGCTTAACGCAGATGATGTACTTTTTTATCCAAGTTCGTACCGAAGACCATACCAAATTGAAGAAACCGATAACGCCAATATTCTTTTACGTGCTGAGGTTTTAAACCGAATAAATTCGCGCAAAAAACCTGCGATTATTATTTCGTATGCCGAAGCTATTTTTGAGAAAGTGGTTACCCGAAAAGAACTAGAGAAAAATACGTTGAAATTATCGGTGGAAGACAAACTTTCCATTGATTTTATAAACGAAACTTTATTTGAATACAATTTCAAACGAGTAGATTTTGTAACCGAACCAGGTGAATTTTCCGTTCGTGGTGGAATTATCGATGTGTTCTCATTTTCCAATGATAATCCGTACCGAATTGAATTTTTTGGAAACGAAATCGATAGTATAAGAAGTTTTGATGTTGAAACACAATTGTCGATTGAAAAACTAAAAAAGATATCGATTATACCAAATGTCGAAAATAAATTACTACAAGAAAATCGCGAAAGTTTCCTTGATTACATCAACGAAAAAACGGTTTTAGTTATTCAAAATACCGAATTATTAGGACAACAATTGGATAAATTATTCGACAAAGCCAATGAAGCTTTCGAGAAATTATCTAAGGATATTCAGCATGCGCCACCAGAAGAATTATTTTTAAATCAAAAGCAATTTTTAAAACGTGCACTCGATTTTTCAGTAATTGAATTACATGCCAACGCTGTTTTTAAAATCGATAAAAAAGTCGAATTTCATATTCAGCCACAACCTTCTTTCAACAAACAATTTGATTTGTTGTTGAATAGCTTGAGCGAGAATCATTTTAATGGTTTCAAAAATTACTTGTGTTGTTCCAATGAAAATCAGGCAACTCGATTTCATGATATTTTTGAAGATATCGACGAAGCCAATTCCGAAAGCATTCACAAGCAATACAAAACCATGGTGTTGCCATTATTTGAAGGTTTTATCGATGAAGAAAATCAAATGGCGTGTTACACCGATCATCAAATTTTTGAACGTTACCATAAGTTTTCCATTAAAAACGGCTATTCTAAAAAGCAAACTATTACGTTAAAAGAACTGACTTCGTTGTCGGTTGGCGATTATGTAACGCACATCGATCACGGAATTGGAAAATTTGGTGGCTTGCAAAAAATTCAGGTCGAAGGTAAAACACAAGAAGCTATAAAATTGGTCTATGCCGATAACGATATTGTGTATGTGAGCATTCATTCGCTACACAAAATCTCAAAATACAATGGGAAAGATGGCGCGCCACCAAAGATTTATAAATTAGGAAGCAACGCTTGGAAAACCCTAAAACAAAAAACAAAAGCACGCGTAAAGCATATTGCTTTCAACCTAATTCAGTTGTATGCAAAGCGAAGATTAGACAAAGGTTTTCAGTTTGCACCCGATAGTTATTTGCAAAAAGAATTAGAAAGTTCGTTCATTTACGAAGATACGCCTGATCAAATTACGGCTACAGCTGATGTAAAATCCGATATGGAAAATGAACGTCCGATGGACCGATTAGTGTGTGGTGATGTAGGTTTTGGGAAAACAGAAGTTGCGATTCGTGCGGCTTTTAAAGCGGTGGATAACGGAAAACAAGTTGCCGTTTTAGTGCCAACAACTATTTTAGCGTATCAACATTTTAGAACGTTTTCGGAACGTTTGAAAGATATGCCTGTTACCGTAAGTTATGTGAACCGATTTAGAACGGCGAAACAAAAAGCCGATACGCTTCAAAAATTGCAAGAAGGAAAAGTCGATATTTTGATTGGAACACATCAATTGGTGAATAAAAATGTCGTTTTTAAAGATTTAGGTTTGTTGATTATCGACGAAGAACAAAAATTTGGAGTAAACGTAAAAGATAAATTAAAAACCATCGCTACAAATGTAGATACGTTGACCTTAACCGCAACTCCGATTCCGAGAACGTTGCAGTTTTCGTTGATGGCAGCACGTGATTTATCGGTAATTACAACACCTCCGCCCAATCGTTATCCAATTGAAACACATGTAATTCGTTTTAACGAAGAAGCTATTCGTGATGCCATTTCGTATGAAATTCAGCGTGGTGGTCAAGTGTTTTTCATCAATAACCGAATTGAAAACATCAAAGAAGTAGCCGGAATGATTCAACGATTGGTGCCAGGAGCAAAAGTAGGCATCGGTCACGGTCAAATGGATGGAAAAAAACTAGAAGAATTGATGTTGGCTTTCATGGAAGGCGAATTTGACGTTTTGGTCGCAACTACCATTATCGAAAGTGGTTTAGATGTGCCGAATGCCAATACGATTTTTATCAATAACGCCAATAATTTCGGATTATCTGATTTGCACCAAATGCGTGGTCGTGTGGGAAGAAGTAATAAAAAAGCGTTTTGTTATTTCATTACGCCACCCTATTCGATGATGACGGGTGAAGCACAAAAGCGTATTACGGCTTTGGAACAATTTAGCGAATTAGGAAGCGGTTTCAACATTGCGATGAAGGATTTGGAAATTCGTGGCGCGGGTGATTTATTAGGTGGTGAACAAAGTGGTTTTATCAACGAAATTGGTTTTGATACCTACCAAAAAATCATGAATGAAGCCATTGACGAGTTGAAAGAAAACGAATTCAAAGACTTGTACCAAGAAGAAAACGACATTGAAACGAAAGAGTTTGTCAAAGACATTCAAATTGATACCGATTTCGAATTGCTGTTCCCAGATGAATACATCAACAACATTACCGAACGTTTGAATTTATACAATGAGTTGAGCCAAATTAAAGACGAAGCTACCTTACAACAATACGAACAAAAACTAATTGACCGTTTTGGTTCGTTGCCTAAAGAAGCTATTGCGTTATTAAACAGCGTACGCATTAAATGGAAAGCTACCGCAATGGGAATTGAACGTTTAATGATGAAACAAGGTAAAATGATTGGTTATTTTATTGGCGACCAACAAAGTGATTTCTACCAAAGTAACCGTTTCATGAAAGTGCTACAATTTGCTCAACGCAACGGCAATGTGTGTAAAATAAAAGAAAAAGAAACCAAAAACGGCTTACGTTTATTACTGACTTTTGATAATGTGAAATCAGTGAACAAGGCGCTGGAGTTGTTGGAGGGGATTTAAATTGATTTGAATGTAATTCGAAATTTTAAAAAATGAATTTTAACTAGTTATTACTTATGAAATATATAGGCGTTCTACTTCTTACAATTTTATTTGGTTGTCAAAATGAAACTGAACAAAAGATTGAATATTATCCAAATGGTAAGGTATATAGAAAATATTATGTGAATTCAAAGAATGAATATGATGGCGAATTTATTCAATTTAATGAAGATGGGACTTGCTTTAAAAAAGGAAATATAAAAAACAATAGGTTTGTAGATTCAATAGTTTTTTTTGAAAAAAATAAAATTTCTTGTATTGAATACAAAAGTAATACTGATTCAGTTTTTTTGAAGTATTTTGAAAACGGACAATTACATTCTTCTGGAATAGAATTAAATAGAATTAAAGTCGGAAAGTGGAAATTTTATACAAATAATAAAATTTCAAGTGAAATAGAATATTTTAATTTATGTAATAAAGAATATTTGAATCAGGGTTGGTTTTATGATAATCAAGCGAAAATTATAAGAGACAGATCGAATTATTTTCAAATAATCGATAAGAAAAAATCATACAAAAAAAATGAAAATATAGTATATCATGTTAAATATCATTCAATTTGGGAAAAACAATCTTTATCTTCAGCAATTATTGGAACTGAAATAAATGATAATTTTTGCAATATGAAAGAAGTTAAACTAGATAGTATTTTATCAAAAGAGCATATTTTTAAGTTTAATTTCATTTTTTCAAAAAGCGGTAATAAAAAAATCAGAGGTTATATTAGAGAGTTTGGCTTTATTGAAGAAGTTAAGGATGATTTTGTTTTCCAAGAAAGAAAGGTTTATTTTGATATTCCTATTGTGATTGAATAAGAATTCCTTCAATTTAACTTAATAGAGATTTTTTAGCATTAACCTTATGAAAAAAGTTTTTTACTCCTTTTTGTTAATTATTTTTTATTTACTGATAATTTCTATTCCAGGAATATTATTATTTTTTTTATCAAGTTTTTTAGGAGAAAAGGGATTTTTAATTTTTTTAATCCCGACCGCTCGGATATCTCAACGTAACGATAGCGCGGAATTGCATTCCGTGCCCACAAAGTAAATAAAAAACACAACATTAAAATTGACAAAGTTTTTTTATATTTGAATTGTCTTGTCCTGAAATAGCGATACACAAATTTCATCGTTATGGAAAACCTTCAAGAAATTCGCTATGTAAAGCGCACTCAGAAAGACTACACAATGTCTTTTAAAATACAAGTTGTACAAGAAATAGAAAGAGGTGAGTTATCAACTCACTCTGCATGTCGTAAATATGGCATACAATCTCGTTCGACAATTGTTCAATGGCTTCGAAAATTTGGTAACTTTGATTGGGAAAATCAAACACCATCGAATATGGGAAAATCTCCAGAACAAAAAATAATGGAACTTGAGGCACAAGTTAAATTATTAGAAAAGCAAAAAGCTTTTTTAGAGCAACAAGCCTTTGTTGCTGACAAGAAAGCCATCATTTTTGATATGATGATTGATATAGCAGAGAAAGAGTATAAAATTGATATCCGAAAAAACTCTTCACCCGAACAATCGACCAATTTAAAGAACAAGAACAACAAACAATAACGTTTGCCTGCACTTTGTTCGGGATAGATAGACAGGTTTATTATAGAAAAATCAAACGGCGTTTTAACAAACAAAATAAAGCTCGGTTAGTAGTTGATATGGTTTTAGAAATCAGACAACAAATGCCAAAAATTGGAGCTAGAAAGCTTTATTATTTATTAGGTAATGATTTAAAAACTTTAAAAATAGGTAGAGATAAATTTATTGATATTCTAAGAGCCAATCATTTACTAATTGTTCCAAAACGTTCTTATCATATTACAACCAACTCACATCATCGTTTTAGAAAATACAATAATCAACTAATTGATTTAGAAATAAATCGACCAGAACAAGTCTGGGTATCTGATATAACTTATATAGGAAAAAGAGAAAAACCTTGTTATCTGAGTTTAATAACAGATGCGTATTCTAAAAAGATTGTTGGTTATAATGTGTCGGATAATTTAAATACTGAAAGTAGTTTAGTAGCATTAAGATTGGCTATAAATCAAAGAATGAATAAAGATTTAGTATTAATACATCATTCAGATAGAGGGTTACAATATTGTGCTAATGAATATCAGAAACTATTAAGTAAAAATAGGATAAAACCCAGTATGACACAAAACTCTGATCCATATGAAAATGCTGTGGCAGAACGAATTAATGGTATTTTAAAACAAGAATTTAATATTGATAAATACAATAAAGATTTACCAATTATGAAACAAATAATCAAAGAAACTGTTGATATTTATAATGGAAAAAGACCTCATTATTCTAATCATATGCTTACACCAAATCAAATGCATCAACAAAATAAATTGAAAATAAAAACCTATAAAACAAAAAACACTTGCAAGAACGTTCTTGCAAGTGTTTAATTAATTATTTTTGTCTAATAAATCTGTATCGATTTTTTAGGACAAGTCAAATATAAATTACACGCCATGTCAACAAAATATAAAGCTACCACAACTGAAGATGCTTACTTTATTACCATAACAACTGTAGGTTGGGTCGATGTTTTTACACGATTAAATCAAAAATATATTATCACTGATTCTTTAAAGTATTGTCAACAAAATAAAGGATTAGAAATTTATGCGTATTGCATCATGAGCAGTCATGTTCATTTATTTTGCAAAGCAACTAATGGTTTTATTTTATCAGATGTGATACGAGATTTCAAAAAATTTACTTCCAAAAAAATCATCCAAACCATAATCGATGAACCAGAAAGTCGAAGAGAATGGTTGTTAGCCTATTTTCAAAAAGCTTGTGAACATTTAAAACGAGAACAACAATATAAAGTTTGGCAAGATGGTTATCATGCAGAACATATTTATAGCAATTCTTTTATAAAACAAAAGATAGAATATATTCACAATAATCCTGTAAAAGATAAAATAGTTACGCTACCTGAAGATTATTATTTTAGTTCAGCCAGAAATTATGCCGGTTTAGAAAATGAATTGGAAATTGTTTTGTTAGATTTGTTTTGAAGTGTACTGTGGGCACGGAATGCAATTCCGCGCTATCGACTATGGTGTGTAAATTTAACTTTTGAATATTATATCTACCCAAACAACTCACTCACCACATCTTCAATCTTCGCTACTAAAACAATTTTAATTCCCGTATTTTTCAACGAAATTTTATTGTGTTTGGAAACAAAAATGGTGGTAAATCCTAATTTTTCGGCTTCTTGAATGCGTTGTTCAATGCGGTTAACGGGTCTAATTTCTCCTGAAAGTCCAACTTCTCCTGCAAAACAAAAACCTTCTGCAATGGCAATGTCTTCGTTTGAAGATAAAATGGCAGCTACAACTGCTAAATCAATGGCTGTATCTTCTACAGAAATTCCGCCTGTTACATTAAGGAAAACGTCTTTTGTTCCCAATCGAAATCCAGCACGTTTTTCTAAAACAGCCAAAATCATGTTTAAGCGTTTGGCATTATAACCTGTGGTGCTTCGTTGCGGAGTTCCATAAACCGCAGTACTTACTAAGGCTTGAATTTCAATCATCAACGGACGCATGCCTTCTAAGGTAGTAGCAATTGCTGTTCCTGAAAGTTGCTCGTCTTTATGCGAAATCAAAATTTCAGATGGATTGTCGACTTCTCGTAAGCCAGAACCTTGCATTTCGTAAATACCTAATTCGGCAGTAGAACCAAAACGGTTTTTTAACGAACGTAAAATTCTATACACGTGATTTCTGTCGCCTTCAAATTGTAAAACGGTATCTACCATGTGTTCCAAAATCTTTGGTCCGGCAATGGTGCCGTCTTTGGTAATGTGCCCAATTAACAAAACCGGTGTATTGGATTCTTTCGCATATTTAATCAACTCAGCGGTACATTCTCTAATTTGAGAAATACTTCCCGCAGACGATTCAATATAATCGGTATGCAACGTTTGAATCGAATCGATAATGACAATATCCGGTTCAATTTCTAAAATTTGGCGGAAGATATTTTGGGTTTTGGTTTCGGTTAAAATGTAGCAATTATCGCCATTAGAAGTAATACGTTCGGCACGCATTTTAATCTGTTTTTGGCTTTCTTCACCCGAAACATAAAGGGTTTTATAAGGTAATTTTAAAGCAATTTGCAAGAGCAACGTACTTTTTCCAATGCCTGGTTCGCCACCTAATAAGGTTAAAGATCCAGGAACTAATCCACCACCTAAAACCCGATTCAACTCGTTATCTGTTGTGTTCAATCGGATTTCTTGTGCGGTATCAATTTCTTTAATAAGTAAAGGTTTGGTGGCGGCTTTTGAAGTTGCTGTAGTTGTTTTCCAAGCTACTTTTTCTTCTTTTTGAACTAATTCTTCAACAATAGTATTCCATTCTTTGCAGGCGTTACATTGGCCTTGCCATTTTGAATATTGTGTACCACAGTTTTGGCAAAAGAAAGCCGTTTTTACTTTACTCATTTTGTATTATTCAGTTTTTTCAGCAGGTGTATCTTCAACTGGAGCTTCAACAGGAGGCTCTTCAGTTGGTTTGTCTTCTTTACCTTTTAACGCTTCTGCTCTATTTAACATAAAATCTTTTGTTAATTCACGAATTGGCTCTAAAGTAAAGGCTCTTTGATACGTTTTTACTGCTTTTTTATAGTTACCCGTTTTTTCAAAATACAAGGCTTGATGATAGGTTCCTAAAATAGTTTTAGGATAATGCTTGTCGGCAAAATCAGCTAAAGGTTGCAACTCATTATATGCTTTATTTTTTAAAATAGCAGCTTCAATTGCTTTAAAGTCGCTTAACCTTGGTTTCATTTTAAAACCAAATCTTTTTTCTAATTCATCATATTTAGCAATTAAATAATCGGTATAACCTGCATCTAATTTTAAAATTTTATCCTGAAATTCCACCATTGAAATGGGTTGATAGCCATCAAATATAAAATAAATTGCATTCGGAATCGCTTTAGCGACTAATGAATAATGTGAAGCGCCTTTGAAAGCATCGTTTTGATATTTAAAAGTTGCATTTGGAATGGCTTTAATATTTGCATCTAATTCGGCAGCTTTTTCATTAATTTCTTTTAAATCAGCCTCTCCGGTTCCTTGATAATAGAAAAGTGGTTTTGAAATTTTAGTTAATCTTTCTGCAACTCTTTTTTCCATTTCTGGAGCCATTTCTGGAGCTAACGAAATGTAAGCATTAAAAATTGGGTTGTCTTTGTAAAGATAAAAGTTCAAGAAACCAGCTGTTGTATCATGACCAGCAATCATTCGAAAGGCAATAGTGCGGTATTTTTTATCCACATAAGGATATAATTCTTGTCCAATGAATTCAAAGAAATTTGCTCCTGATCCTGATGGGAATCCAGCATCATCAAATTCGCTATCTGCAAAACGTGTTTCACCATAATTTTGATTCACGGCAATAATAATAATTTCAGGTAAATCATCCCAATAAGCTCCATATTTTAGGATTCCTTCAAATGGATCTAATAGATATTCACCATCTAAAATTAATAATGTTGGGTAGCTCTTTTCGGGATTTGTTTCATAAGAAGGAGGCGTTACGACAGTAAATGTTCTTGTGCCAAGTTTTTTTGATTCTATAGTTTCTGTGGTCTTTTGGGCAAAAAGGAAAAAACTAAAAAGTACGGTCAAAAATGTAATAGGGATTTTCATTTTAAATAGTTTGGTTAAAATAGATTAGCAATTTACTAATTTATTTTTTATTTAAAATAGGTAAAAGCAAATAAGATAATAAACCTAAGAAAATAGTTAATAGTGTTTGTGATGTCCAAACTAACCAACCAAAAGCAACACCTACATCATTTGGAATTCCATAAAGCGAATAAATTAAGGCTATAGCTAAAGGATATGCTCCAATTCCTCCGTTTGTAAACCCTACGGCTAAACTTCCAAAAATAAAGCCCATAATTACAACGTCAAATCCAATATTAGATGTTTCAGGTAAAGCAAAAATAGTTACATAAAACATTAAAAGATATGTAAACCATATAAAAAAGGAATGAAAGATGAAGTTCCATTTGTCTTTCATTTTTAAAATACTCGTCATTCCTTCAATTAAACCTGAAAGTTTTTGTTTTAATTTTTTGATAATTTTCCATTCGGCATAAATCCAAACGAAAATAAAAATGACAAAAACCACAAATCCTCCAATTAATAAATAGATTATTTTTTCTATTGGAAGTTTATCAATCAGAAATTTATAAAGCTTGTCAAATTGTAAAACAAAAGCAATAATTACGAATAATAGAAAAATTATTAAATCTACAATTCTTTCGGCTACTATAGTGCCAAATCCTTTGTCAAAAGGAACTTTTTCGTATTTTTTTAATAATGCGGCTCTTGAAATTTCTCCAGAACGAGGGATGGTTAAATTTATAAAATACGATACACAAACAGTCATTAAGTCATTGCGAAATTGTGTATTATATCCTAAATGTTGTAGCGAAAATTTCCATCTATAGGCTCTTGACCAATAGCCAAAAAGCGCAATAAAAAGAGATAGGAAAATGTAGAAATAATCGGCTTTAATAAAGCTAATTTTAATTTTTTCTATTTCTGTAGAAGAAAGG
Source organism: Flavobacterium sp. LMO6 (assembly GCF_009495795.1). Lineage (NCBI taxonomy): Bacteria > Pseudomonadati > Bacteroidota > Flavobacteriia > Flavobacteriales > Flavobacteriaceae > Flavobacterium > Flavobacterium sp. LMO6. Next base: position 399,762 of record NZ_WIBH01000001.1, read on the forward strand.
GTTGTATATTGATAATAAATAATTCCTAGCCCGATAAAAAGCGGGACAGTAAGACTTAAAAATTTTCTAATATTGACTTTCAAACTAAGTTAAAGAGTTATCTTTTTCGTTTGGAAAAACTAATGTTGGTTTGAATTTTTTTGCTTCTTCAAAATCCATAATTCCATAAGAAATAATAATAACAATATCACCTCTATGAACTTTGCGAGCTGCAGGTCCGTTTAAGGTTATTTCTCCTGTATTTCTTGGTCCTTTGATAGCATAAGTTTCTAATCGTTCTCCATTATTAATGTTTACGATTTGTACTTTTTCACCCTCAATAATATTAGAAGCTTCCATAAGTGCTTCGTCTATGGTGATACTTCCTATATAATTCAAATCGGCACCGGTTACGGTTACTCTATGAATTTTTGATTTTACTACTTGAATTTGCATGATGCAAAGGTAATTAATTTAGTGAAATATTATCAATTAATCTGATATTCTCAATGAAAATGGCGATAAATCCGCGATATTTTTTGTTGGATTCTTTTTCAGAAACTGGTAAAAGTGTTTCTTCATCAGCAATTTCAAAATATTCTAATTGAAATTCTGGAATTTTTTTAAATTCGTTTTCTACAAATAAAATGGTTTCCTGTGATGATTTTGTTTGAAATATATCTTTGGCAGCTTTTAGTATTTGAAAAATTATTGCTGCATTTTCTCTAGTAATTTTTGAAAGTCTTTCATTTCGAGAACTCATGGCTAATCCACTATCTTCTCTATGAATTGGACATCCTATAATAGTAACGGGAATGTTATATTTTGAAACTAGTTTTCTCACAATTTGAAGTTGTTGAAAATCTTTTTCGCCAAAATAAGCCTTGTTTGGTAAAATAATTTCAAATAAATGTTTCACAATTGTACCAACACCATCAAAATGGCCAGGACGATGCTTGCCTTCCATTTGGTTTTCTAAGCCATCGTAATCAAAACTTTCAGAAATGGTATTACCTTCATAAATATCGGCTACTTCCGGAGCATAAACGATGATGTTATTGCTTAAATTTTGCATTATTTGCACATCGCGTTCTAGAGTTCGTGGATATTTATCTAAATCTTCAGCATTGTTAAATTGAGTGGGATTCACAAAAATACTCATCACTGTAACATCGTTTTCTGAAAGCGATTTTTTCAGCAACGATAGGTGTCCTTGATGCAGTGCTCCCATGGTAGGAACAAATCCAATGGATTTATTTTGTTTAATTAATGGGCTTAAAAAAGCACTTAAATCAGACTTTTTATTAAAAATGAGCATTTTCTACTTTGTTATTTCAGGTGCAAACTTACTATTTTAGTGGATAAATCCATAAAATTTTGTAATTTTGCAAGGTTTTTTAAAACAATAATTAACTAGAATACATTATGGAAGACAAGAGGATATTGTATGTATCATCTGAAGTGGTGCCTTATTTAGCTGAAAACGAAGTGTCGTTACAATCGTATGAAATGCCAAAAATGATTAATGATTTAGGCGGACAAATACGAATTTTTATGCCTAGATATGGTAATATCAATGAAAGAAGACATCAATTGCATGAAGTTATCCGTTTATCAGGAATGAATTTGGTGGTAAATGATATGGATATGCCTCTAATTATTAAAGTTGCTTCAATTCCTAAAGAGCGAATTCAAGTTTATTTTATTGATAATGATGAATATTTCAAGAGAAAAGCTACTTTTTCAGATGAAGAGGGTGTTTTATATCCAGATAATGACGAAAGAGCTATTTTCTTCGCAAAAGGAGTAGTAGAAACAGTGAAAAAATTAAATTGGGTTCCTGATGTAATTCATGTTCATGGATGGATGGCTGCCATGTTGCCCGTTTACTTAAAACACTATTATAAAGATGAAGGAATTTTTGCTGAAACAAAAATAATTTCTTCGGTTTATGAACAAGGTTTTGAAGGTGAATTAAATAAAGAATTCATCAATAAAGTTTTATTTGATAATATTGATAAAGATTCGGTTTTAGATTTAGCATCGCCTACTTATGAAAACTTAATGAAAGTTTGTATTATGCATTCAGATGCAGTGGTAGCTGGTTCTGAGGTCTTGTCTCCAACTTTAACAAAATTTATAGAAAGTTCAAACAAACCTTTTTTACCTTTCGCCTCTAAAGACACTATTAAAGAAGTTTATACTTCATTTATCAAGAATCACTTACTATAAAAGGTTTTTACCATTATGAAAAAAAGTTTTTTAAAAATATCATCACTATTATTTCTTTTTGTTCTTATAATTTCATGTGATAAGGATTTTAATTCCTTAGACTCAGATGTAATTGGAGATAATCATTTTGATTTAGAAAAATATGAGGTAGAAAATTTAATCGCATATACTAAAGATACAGGACCTGTACAAGCTAATAATTTACCATTAAATGCTTTAGGTATTTATGATAATCCAAAGTTTGGTCTTACTAAGGCTCATTTTGTGACGCAAGTTGAACTTGGTACCGAAAACCCTTCTTTTGGATATGATCCTGTAATTGATTCGGTGTATTTATATGTTCCTTATTTTAGTTCTCTTCAATCTACAGAAACTTCTGGAGAGCGTATTTATGAATTAGATTCAATTTACGGAAATACAGATACAGGCAAGTTTAAGTTATCGGTAGTTGAAAATGGTTATTATTTAAGAGACTATGACCCAACAGATAATTTACAGTCATCTCAAAAATATTACAGTGACGATAAGGCTTTAATAGATCCATTTAAAGGAACTGAAATACTAAATAATAGTGCAGCCATTGCGCAAAATAATGAGTTTTATTTTAGTAATAAAGAATTATATATTTATAAAACTGATGGTTCTGGTTTATATGTAGATAGTAATGGAGATGTATTGTCTGATCAAAATGACACCACTCTTAGAGTTATAAAAGAAAGAAAAACTCCAGGCATGTGGTTAGATTTAAAAAGCAGTTATTTCCAACAAAAAATTTTAGATGCAACTGCATCAGGAAATCTGTTTAACAATAACATTTTTAAAAATTATTTTAGAGGTCTTTTATTTGAAGTAGAAGAAATTAGTGCAGGTCAAGGAGCATTAGCAATTTTAGATTTTTCTAGAGCCGAACTTAAAATTTTATATAAAGCGTCTGCAGATCCAACAGTTGATAATCCAGACCCAATTAGGACTAGGAGAGAGTTTTTGCTTAAAATGGGTTATAATTCATCATCAACATTAAGAAATAATAGTATTAATTTTTTAGAACATACAAATTCTGTTGATTATCAAGCGGGTTTAGGTGATTCGGATGAAATTTTGGGTAGCAATAAATTATTTATTAAAGGAGGAAATGGTTCAGTTGCCTTTATTGATCTTTTTGGAAATGGCGAACTAGAAACTCTAAGAAATAATGTAACTAATCAGAATTGGTTAGTTAATGATGCTATACTTACTTTTTATATTGATAAAACCTCAATGGTTGGTGTTGATAAAGATAGTGAGCCAGAAAGAATTTATATATTTGATGCAACAAACAATGTAGTTATTATAGATTATTCATTTGATAGTTCAACAAGTTCTAATTCAAAAAATAATAAAGTAGTTTTTGGAGGTATTATTCAAAGAGAAACAGATGATGATAAAAAAGGGATTAAATATACAGTAAGGTTAACAGAACACATTAAGAGTGTTTTAAAAGCTGATGACAATGGAGATTATCAAGATAATATTAAAATAGGAATCTCTGTTACAGAGTCTATAAATCTTGTTTCAACAGCCACTATTAAGAATCCAATTTTAGCTAATGGAGTAGAAGTTGAAAGTATTCCACTGGCGTCAATTTTAAATCCATTAGGAACCATTTTGTTTGGAAATGTAATCACAAATCCTGATGATGCAGACAAAAAACTTAAGTTAAATATTTATTTCACTAAACCTAATTAATAATATATGTGTGGAATTGTTGGTTATATAGGACATAGAGATGCTTATCCGGTAATTATTAAAGGATTACATCGTTTAGAATATAGAGGTTATGATAGTGCCGGAATTGTTTTGTACGATGGGCAAGATTTAAAACTATCTAAGACTAAAGGTAAAGTTTCTGATTTAGAATTAAAAGCGGAAGCGGAGAAAAATACATTTGGTAAAATAGGTATGGGTCATACGCGTTGGGCTACTCATGGAGTGCCTAATGATGTAAACTCTCATCCACATTTTTCAAACTCTGGAAAATTAGTAATTATACATAATGGAATCATCGAAAACTATGAACCATTAAAACAAGAATTAATAAAAAGAGGTTATACTTTTAAATCAGATACGGATACAGAAGTATTAATTAATTTGATAGAAGAAGTAAAGAAAAAAGAAAATTGTAAGCTAGGTCATGCGGTTCAAATTGCCTTAAATCAGGTAATTGGTGCTTATGCAATTGCGGTTATTGATGTGGAAAAACCAAATGAAATTATAGTGGCTCGTTTAGGAAGTCCATTAGCAATTGGAATAGGTGAAGATGAGTTTTTCATTGCATCAGATGCAACTCCTTTTATCGAATATACTTCAAATGCTATTTATTTAGAAGATGAAGAAATGGCAATTGTACGTTTGCACAAACCACTAAAAGTTAGAAAAATTAAAGATGATTCTTTGGTTGATCCATACATTCAAGAGCTTCAATTGAATTTAGAGCAAATTGAAAAAGGAGGTTACGATCATTTTATGATGAAAGAAATCTACGAACAACCAAGTGTAATTAAAGATACTTATAGAGGAAGACTTTTAGCTAACAAAGGTATTGTACATATGTCTGGTGTTGAAGATAATTTAGAAAAATTTTTAAACGCCAAACGTATATTAATTGTGGCTTGTGGAACATCTTGGCATGCAGGATTAGTTGCGGAATATATTATTGAAGAATTTTCAAGAATTCCAGTTGAGGTAGAATACGCATCTGAATTCAGATATAGAAATCCAATTATCAATAAAGATGATGTTGTTATTGCTATATCTCAGTCAGGAGAAACGGCAGATACTTTAGCAGCTATTAAATTAGCGAAAGAAAACGGAGCTTTTGTTTTTGGAGTTTGTAATGTAGTAGGTTCTTCTATTTCTAGAGAAACTCATGCAGGTGCTTATACACATGCGGGACCAGAAATTGGTGTTGCATCTACTAAGGCTTTCACAACACAAATTACTATCTTAACATTGTTAGCACTTCGCTTAGCAAAAGCAAAAGGAACAATGCCTAATTCAGAGTATCAACGTTATTTGTTGGAGTTAGAATTAATTCCTGAAAAAGTAGAAGAAGCGCTTCAAACAAATGAAGTTGCAAAACAAATTGCGGAAATATATAAAGACGCGACTAATTGTTTGTACTTAGGAAGAGGGTATAATTTTCCAGTTGCTTTAGAAGGAGCTTTAAAATTAAAAGAAATTTCTTATATACATGCAGAAGGGTATCCGGCAGCAGAAATGAAACACGGACCTATTGCTTTAATTGATGAGCATATGCCAGTAATTGTAATTGCTCCAAATAAAGGGCATTATGATAAAGTGGTAAGTAATATTCAAGAAATAAAGTCGAGAAGTGGAAAAATTATTGCGGTAGTTACTAAAGGAGATACACAAGTAAAAGCTTTAGCAGATCACGTAATTGAAATTCCTGAAACAAATGAACCATTTACGCCATTATTAACTACAATTCCGTTACAATTATTATCGTATCATATTGCAGTTTTAAGAGGTTGTAATGTCGATCAGCCTAGGAATTTAGCAAAATCCGTAACGGTAGAATAACATTTTAGAAGCGAAATTGTGAAATTTCGCTTTTTTATTGCAAAAAATTCAAAAAATATATTGCAAAATTGTTTTAGAAAAAACTATCTTTGCACTCGGAAAAATACATCATTTTTTCAACATTAATTAGCTATTAAATAAATACATAAGCAATGTCTAGAATCACAGGAAAAGTTGCACAAATTATCGGGCCAGTTGTTGACGTCGTTTTTAATGACTCAAATAACGAATTACCTAAAATTTATGATTCATTAGAAATCACTAAAAAAGATGGTACTTTATTAGTACTTGAAGTTCAATCTCATATTGGAGAAAACACGGTTAGAACCATTTCTATGGACTCTACAGATGGTTTAGCAAGAGGTGTTGAAGTAGTTGCTACTGGTGCGCCAATTCAAATGCCAATTGGAAAAGACGTTTTTGGTCGTTTATTTAATGTAATTGGTGATGCAATTGATGGTTTAGGAAATTTACCTAAAGCAGGTGATAATGGTTTGTCAATTCACAGACCAGCGCCTAAATTTGAAGACTTATCAACTTCTTCTGAAGTTTTATTTACAGGTATTAAAGTAATCGACCTTATTGAGCCTTATGCAAAAGGAGGAAAAATTGGATTATTTGGTGGTGCCGGAGTAGGTAAAACGGTATTAATTCAGGAGTTAATTAATAACATTGCAAAAGGTCACGGTGGTCTTTCTGTATTCGCAGGAGTAGGAGAAAGAACTCGTGAAGGAAATGACTTACTTCGTGAGATGTTAGAGTCTGGAATTATAAAATATGGTGATGAATTCATGCACTCTATGGAAAATGGAGGATGGGATTTATCTAAAGTAGATATGCCAGGAATGAGAGAGTCTAAAGCTACTTTCGTTTTCGGACAAATGAATGAGCCACCTGGAGCTCGTGCACGTGTTGCACTTTCAGGATTATCTATTGCTGAATATTTCCGTGATGGAGCTGGATCTGACCAAGGTAAAGATGTATTATTCTTCGTTGATAATATCTTCCGTTTTACTCAAGCAGGTTCTGAAGTATCTGCACTTTTAGGTCGTATGCCATCTGCGGTAGGTTACCAACCTACATTAGCAACAGAAATGGGTGCAATGCAAGAGCGTATTACGTCAACTAAAAAAGGATCTATTACATCTGTACAAGCGGTTTATGTACCTGCGGATGACTTAACTGACCCTGCACCAGCAACAACGTTTGCTCACTTAGATGCAACAACTGTATTGTCTCGTAAAATTGCTGAGCTAGGTATTTATCCAGCGGTAGATCCATTAGATTCTACTTCTCGTATCTTAACTCCAGAAATCTTAGGTGCTGAACATTATGACTGTGCTCAAAGAGTAAAAGAGATTCTTCAAAAATACAAACAATTACAAGATATTATTGCTATCTTAGGTATGGAGGAATTATCAGAAGATGATAAATTAGCTGTGTCAAGAGCTCGTCGTGTACAACGTTTCTTATCTCAACCGTTCCACGTTGCTGAACAATTTACTGGTATTCCAGGTGTATTAGTTGATATTAAAGAAACAATTAAAGGATTTAACATGATTATGGATGGTGAATTAGATCACTTACCAGAAGCAGCGTTCAACCTTAAAGGTACTATCGAAGAAGCTATTGAAGCTGGACAAAAAATGTTAGCAGAAGCATAATTTAGTGTTCAGTGTTCAGTTTCAGTATTCAGTTACTTGAGCTAATCACTAATCACTATTCACTAATCACTAAGTAATATGATTTTAGAAATAGTATCACCAGAAGCGACATTGTTTAAAGGAGAAGTTACTTCGGTAGCAGTTCCTGGAATTAACGGTGAGTTTCAAATGCTAAATAATCACGCACCTATTGTTTCTTTATTAGCAAAAGGGAATGTGAAAATCAACGCTCAAAACATTAAAATTGAAAAAGAATTTGTTTCTAAATTCAATAAAGTAAATGAGCAAACGTATTGGTTACCTATTAATTCAGGCACCATCGAAATGAATGAAAACAAGATTATTGTTTTAGCCGACTAAGACAATAGATTTATAGTAAAAAGTCCTGCAAATTGCGGGACTTTTTTTATTTTTGATGTATGAAGTTTCCTAAATCATTACAAGAAAAATTAAACAAACGTATAGCCGATAATGCTTTACGTCAATTAACTATTCCTTCTAAAAATAGAATAGATTTTTCTTCTAATGATTATCTTGGATTTGCTAGAAACGAAATTATTTTCAATCAAGCACATCAGTATCTTTTAGATAATAATTTTAAAATCAATGGAGCAACAGGTTCTCGGTTAATTTCGGGAAATCATGATGTATATCAAACCACAGAAGACTTTATAGCCAATTTTCATCAATCGGAATCCGCTTTAATTTTTAATTCAGGTTATGATGCGAATGTTGGGTTTTTTAGTGCCGTTCCACAACGTAATGATATTATTCTGTATGATGAATTATGCCATGCTTCCATTCGTGATGGTATTCAAATGAGTCATGCAAAAGCCTATAAATTTCAACACAATGACACTGAAGATCTAGAAAGCTTACTTTTGAAATTTCAATCGGAAACAAACGAGATTTATATTGTTACTGAATCCGTTTTTTCAATGGATGGTGATACTCCAAATATAGAACAACTCGTTTTACTTTGTGAAAAATATAAAGTATATCTGGTGGTAGATGAGGCTCACGCCTTGGGTGTTTTTGGCGAAAATGGTGAAGGGATTTGCCAGTCTTTAGGGTTTCATAATGCTGTTTTTGCCCGAATTATGACCTTTGGAAAAGGATTAGGTTGTCATGGAGCAGCCATTTTAGGGAGTCAAGAATTAAAAAGTTTTTTGGTTAATTTTTCTAGAAGTTTTATCTATACCACCGGGCTTTCTCCTCATAATGTTGCAACCATTTTAACTGCTTATTATCATTTAAAAATAGAGAAAAATGCTCTGGTTAATTTAAAAGAAAATATTCAATATTTTAACCAACAAAAAGTCCATTTTGGTCTAAAACCTTTATTTGTTTATAGTAAATCGGCAATTCAATGTGCGGTTATTCCAGGAAATGAAAAAGTAAAAAACATAGCTTCTCAATTGCAAGAAAAAGGGTTTGATGTAAAAGCAATCTTGTCGCCAACCGTTCCGGAAGGTCAAGAAAGATTGCGATTTTGTTTGCATAGTTATAATTCGGAAAAAGAAATTAATGAAGTCATGCAAGAATTGGCTACTTCGGTTTTTAAAACACAATAAACATGAAAATATTCATTACAGGAATCGGAACAGATGTTGGAAAAACAATTGCTTCATCAATAGTAGTAGAAGCGTTAGAAGCAGATTATTGGAAACCTGTTCAAGCGGGTGATTTAGATAATTCCGATAGCCATAAAATCCAACGCTATATTGCTAATTCTACAACTAAAATCCACGAGAATAGTTATAAACTAAATACACCAGCAAGTCCACATTTTGCAGCAGAAATAGATGGAGTTATCATAGATTTAAAACAAATCAAAGAACCAAAAACAAAAAATAACCTAGTAATTGAAGGCGCGGGAGGTGTTTTGGTTCCATTAAATAATACGGATTCTATTATCGATTTAATTCAGAAAGATTATAAGGTAATTTTAGTGTCGCGTCATTATTTAGGAAGTATTAATCATACTTTGTTAACGATTCAAGCTTTAAATAATCGAAATATTTCAGTGGCAGGAATCATTTTCTCAGGAGATGAAAATAAAGCTACCGAAGAAATTATTTTATCAAAAACAACAGCCAAAGTCATAGGTCGAATTGATAACGAACCCTATTTCGATCAAAATGTTATTCAATATTACGCGGATAAGTTTCGAGGAAATCTTTTAAGTTTATAGACAGATGTAACGAAGATAAAAATTTTGATTGATTATATTTGCAAACTAATTATAGAAATAGCTTGAGTCTTTTCTCTTTGCTCTTTCTTCTATTTTCTAAAAAATGAATCTTTCCGAAAGAGATAAATTATACAATTGGCATCCATACACCCAACACAAAACGGCAAAGCATTTTCCTGCTATTGTAAAAGGCGAAGGGGCGTTGTTGTGGGATGAAAATAATAAAGAATATATTGATGCCATTGCTTCTTGGTGGGTGAATCCATTTGGACATTCAAATAAAATAATTGCTGATGCTATTTACAAGCAATTAACGACATTAGAACATGTTTTGTTTGGAGGTTTTACACATGAATCTGCGGTACTTCTTGCTGAAAAACTGATGGAAATTTTACCTTCTAATCAAAAGAAACTCTTCTATTCTGATAATGGTTCAACCGCGGTTGAAGTCGCTATTAAAGTTGCGATGCAGTATTGCTACAATCAAAATATAAAGAAAACCAAAATCATTGCTTTTGAAGATGCTTTTCACGGCGATACTTTTGCTGCAATGGCGGCGAGTGGAATTTCAATTTTCACCGAAGCATTTCAAGGTTCGCTTTTAGAAGTGGTTCGAATTCCAGTTCCAACAGTTGGTAACGAAGAGAAATCGATTCAAATACTTGAAGAATTAGTTAAAACGAATGAATTTGCCGCTTTTATTTTTGAACCTTTAGTGCAAGGTGCGGCTGGAATGGTAATGTATTCATATGAAGTTTTAGATAAATTAATTGCAATTTGTAAACAAAATAATGTTTTTACCATTGCCGATGAAGTAATGACAGGTTTTGGAAAAACAGGAAAAACATTTGCTTCAGATTATTTGATTGAAAAACCCGATATGATGTGTTTGTCAAAAGCGCTTACTGGCGGAACAATTCCGATGGCGATTACGACATTTACGCAAGAAATTTTTGATGGTTTTTATGATGATGATACAAATAAAGCATTGTTTCACGGACATACATTTACTGCAAATCCTACGGGTTGTGCTGCGGCTTTAGCAAGTATTCAATTGTTGCAAACAGAAAAAATGCAGTTAAATATTGAACGAATTCATCAAAGTCATTTAAAATTTGAAAACACCATCAAAAATCATCCAAAAGTAAAAACCACTCGAGTTTTAGGGGTCATTTTTGCATTGGAAGTTGTAACTGAAAATCGGGAAAGTTACTACGGTACACTTCGAAATAAGTTATATGATTTTTTCATCGAAAATGGAATTATTTTGCGACCAGTAGGAAATATAGTTTACATCTTGCCACCATATGTTATTTCACAAAAGGAATTGAAAAAAGTATATCAAACAATAGAAAAAGCTTTAGAAATAGTTTAGTTTTGCACTATTGTTTTAATAGATTATCAGCAAAATAATTGTTGGTAATTCGTTTATTCAAGCCCAAAAATCATGCAAATCAAAATCGCAATAACATCTTTAGCCTCACTTTCACCATTAGGAAATACTCCCAAAGTCATTTGGCAAAATTATCTTTCTGGAAAGTCATTGATTGGAATTAAAGATTTTTACGACGAACCCCAATTTGTAGCACAAATTCCAAGTGAGTTTAAAGCTGATATTGAAGAATTAAGAAAATCAGACATTAAATATAAAGCATTAGACGAAACGGTTTTAATGGCTATTTTGGTCTCGCGACAGGCTATTAAAAACGCAGGGTGGAAAGCAGGTGACGATTTCGGAATTAATGTAGGTTCGTCTCGTGGCGCTACGCAATTATTTGAAAAACATCACAAAGAATTTATTGAAACGGGTAAAGCAGGAACATTAGCTTCTCCAACTACTACATTAGGAAATATTTCGTCTTGGTTAGCCCATGATTTAAAAAATAATGGTCCCGAAATTTCGCATTCTATTACTTGTTCCACCGCTTTACATGCAGTTTTAAATGCGGTAGCTTGGTTGCAATCAGGTATGGCAAATAAGTTTTTGGTAGGTGGAAGTGAAGCGCCGTTAACCGCTTTTACTATTGCTCAAATGCATGCTTTAAAAATTTATTCAAAACAAAACACCATCGAAAATAATGAGTTTCCTTGTAGAGCTTTTGATTTTTCTAAAACTAAGAATTCGATGGTTTTAGGGGAAGGAGCTGCTGTTGCATGTTTGGAAATTGGAACACAAGAAAAGGCATTGGCATATATTGAAGGCATCGGTTATGCTACAGATGATATTGAACATAATATTTCGATTTCGGATGAAGCGAATTGTTTTCAAAAGTCGATGAAAATGGCATTGAAAAACACCAATCTAGAAGCAGTAGATGCTATTGTTATGCACATGCCAGGAACATTAAAAGGAGATACTTCAGAATACAAAGCCATTCAGAAGCTATTTGGAAATGAATTACCAATGCTTACGACAAACAAATGGCAAGTTGGGCACACATTTGGAGCTTCGGGCATGTTGAATTTTGAAATGGCTATTTTAATGATGCAACACAATCATTTTATTCAAGTGCCGTTTGCTGAAAAACAAAATGTAAAAAAAGAAATTAAAAAAGTATTGATAAATGCTGTTGGATTTGGAGGAAATGCTGTGAGTGTTTTGCTTTCAAAAGAATGCTAAATAAACATTTAATGGTGTTAATTTTATCCAAAATCCTTACATTTGAAAAATAATTTGAACATGATGAATACGACTAGACATAACTGGACCAAAGAAGAAATTATTGCTTTATACAACAAACCGATGATGGATTTATTGTACGAAGCAGCAACAATTCACAGAATAAACCACGATCCTAATGTGGTACAAGTTTCTACCTTATTATCTATTAAAACAGGAGGATGTCCAGAAGATTGTGGCTATTGTCCACAAGCAGCAAGATACCACACCGATATTGAAACAAACGATTTAATGTCGGTACAACAAGTAAAAGCTCAAGCTTTACGCGCTAAATCATCAGGTTCTTCAAGAGTTTGTATGGGTGCGGCTTGGCGTAATGTTAAAGACGGACCAGAGTTTGAACAAGTTTTGGAAATGGTAAGAACCATCAACAAATTAGATATGGAAGTATGTTGTACTTTAGGTATGATTACTGAAAATCAAGCAAAACGTTTAGCTGAAGCTGGTTTGTATGCTTACAATCACAATTTAGATTCGTCAGAAGAATACTATAAAGAAGTAATTTCTACAAGAGGTTACGAAGACCGTTTGGAAACGATTGCAAATGTTAGAAAAACAAATGTAACCGTTTGTAGTGGTGGAATTATTGGAATGGGAGAATCAGTAGAAGATAGAGCAGGAATGTTAGTTGCTTTAGCTTCGTTGAATCCACAACCAGAATCAGTGCCAATTAATGCTTTAGTTGCTGTAGAAGGCACGCCTTTAGAAGATGAAAAACCAGTTGAAATTTGGGATATGATTCGTATGGTTGCTACTACACGTATCGTTATGCCAGACACACAAGTTCGTTTATCGGCAGGTAGAACACAAATGACAAGAGAAGGACAAGCAATGTGTTTCTTTGCAGGAGCTAATTCTATTTTTGCAGGAGATAAATTATTAACGACTCCAAATCCAGATGTAAATGAAGATATGAAAATGTTCGACTTATTAGGATTGAATCCTCAAAAACCATTCATTAAGAAAATGCAACCTGAAACGGTTGAAGCGGAAGATTCTGCTTACCAAGCATTAGGTGAAAAACCAAAATGGACAAGACCAGAGCATAAGATTGAAAGAAATATTGAAGCATCGGCTTCAAAAAAATAAGTAAATAAACAATTTTGAAAGTCTGTATTAATACAGACTTTTTTATACATTTTTATGAATAATATTATAAGTTATCAAAAAGAAATTTCTTTTGTTAAGCGTTTTTTTGGAATTGCATTTACAATTTTAGGTGTTTTAATGCTTCTTTTAACTGGTAGTTTAATGACGCTTATTTTTATTGCTATAGGTTTGGGATTAAATACTGCAGAAGGTTCCGAAATCAATTTGTTTTCTAAACAGTTTAGAACCTTTCATACGTTATTTGGTATTAAAGTTGGAAAGTGGTTGCCAATACCAAATTTTGAATATGTATCAGTTTTTAAGACCAATGAAAGTCAAACGGTTAGAGTTATTACTGCGGAGACTACTCAAAAATATGAAATTATACATGTAAACTTGTTTTACAATCGTAATAAGCACATAACGTTTTATAAAACAGTAAACAAAGAAGATGCTTTTGAAGTAGCTAATCATTTCAAGTTAGCGCTTAATATAGATGTTTTAGATGCTACAGAAAACGAAAAGAAATGGTTATAAACAAAAAAAAAGTCCCGATTTAATCGGGACTTTGTTCTTTCTAGGTAATCAAAAAATAATATATATTAGTCTTCGATAACTACTACTTGAGCAGCTACTTTACCTTTTCTTCCTTCTTCTTCTTCGTAGCTAACTGCATCACCTTCATTAAGAGATTCAACTCTCATTCCGCTTGCGTGTACGAAAATGTCTTTTCCTGTTTCATCATCTGTGATAAAACCGTAACCTTTTGATTCATTGAAGAATTTAACTTTGCCTGTGCGCATTTGTGTAATATAAAAAAATTAATAATAGTCAAAGATATACTTATTTACGAAACAAAAAAGAAAAAGTTGTAAATATTTGAAAATTATTGATTATCAGTGTCTTTGTTTTTAAATTTGTTCAAATCAAACACATAATCATTAATGTTTTTATTCTTATATCTATGATAAATAAAAAGAGGCATTAAGACTAAGGCTAAAATTAAAATTCCTACGCCAATCCATTTATCACCTTCTGGGCTTTCGTAGCTTTTTATAGAATAACCATATCCTACAAGACTAATTACTACTATAAGTAAAATTCTAATAATCCATTTCATTTGGTAAAAAAATTAAAGGTCCTTCTATTGAAGAACCTTTTGTTATTATCTTAATTTAATATGTAATTCTTGTAATTGAGTTTCATCAATTTTTGAAGGAGCATCAATCATTACATCTCTTCCTGAATTATTTTTAGGGAAAGCAATAAAATCGCGAATCGTTTCTTGTCCGCCTAAAATTGAAACCAAACGGTCTAATCCAAAAGCCAAACCTCCATGAGGTGGCGCTCCAAATTCAAATGCACTCATTAAAAATCCAAATTGTGCTTGTGCTTCTTCTTTGCTGAATCCTAATAAATCAAACATTCTAGATTGTAAATCTCTATCATGAATACGAATAGAACCTCCGCCAATTTCGTTTCCGTTTAAAACCATATCATATGCATTTGCACGAACTTTTCCAGGTTCAGTTTCAATTAATGCCATATCTTCTGGTTTTGGTGAAGTAAATGGATGGTGCATTGCATGGTATCTTCCGCTTTCTTCGTCCCATTCTAATAATGGGAAATCAACTACCCATAATGGCGCAAATTCGTCTGATTTACGTAATCCTAATCTTGTAGCAACTTCCATACGAAGTGCCGATAATTGAGTTCTTACTTTATTTGCGTTTCCTGATAAAATTAAGATCAAATCACCAGGTTTTGCATTGGTAATTTCGGCCCATTGTTTCAAATCTTCTTGATCGTAGAATTTATCTACTGATGATTTGAAAGTTCCATCTTCTTCGCATTTTACATATACCATTCCTGAAGCTCCAACTTGTGGGCGTTTTACCCAATCAATTAAAGCATCAATTTCTTTTCTTGTGTATGAAGCACAGCCTGGAGCAGCAATTCCTACTACTAATTCAGCTGAATTAAATACTGGAAAATCTTTATGTTGGGCTACAGCATTTAACTCACCAAATTTCATTTCAAAACGAATGTCTGGTTTGTCGTTCCCGTAGGTTTTCATAGCGTAATCGTATGTTATTCTTGGAAATTTCTCTACTTCAACACCTTTAATTTCTTTTAGTAAATGACGTGTTAACCCTTCAAACATATTTAAAATGTCTTCTTGCTCAACAAATGCCATTTCGCAGTCTATTTGTGTAAATTCTGGCTGACGGTCTGCACGTAAATCTTCATCACGGAAACATTTTACAATTTGGAAATATTTATCCATTCCGCCTACCATCAATAACTGTTTAAAAGTTTGAGGCGATTGTGGTAAAGCGTAAAATTGGCCTTCATTCATTCTACTTGGTACTACGAAATCACGTGCACCTTCTGGGGTAGATTTAATTAAATAAGGTGTTTCCACATCACAAAAACCTTGGTCAGAAAGATATTTTCTTACTTCCATTGATACTTTGTGACGGAATAATAAGTTGTTTTTAACCGGATTTCTTCTGATGTCTAAATAACGGTATTTCATACGAATATCTTCACCACCATCAGTTTCATCTTCTATTGTAAATGGAGGCAATTGTGCTTCATTTAAAACGGTTAATTCGGTAACTAAAATTTCAATATCACCAGTTGCCATATTTGCGTTTTTAGATTCACGCTCAATAACAGTTCCTTTTATTTGTATTACAAATTCTCTACCTAATGATTTAGCACGTTCAAAAACAGCTTTATCTGTTCTTTGTTCATCAAAAATTAATTGAGTAATTCCGTATCTATCACGTAAATCAACCCAAATCATAAAACCTTTGTCTCTCGATTTTTGAACCCAACCAGCTAGGGTAACTTCTGTATTAATATGCAAAGCGTTAAGTTCGCCGCAATTATGACTTCTGTACATTTTAAAAAATTTTATGCAAAAGTAAGAACAAAAAAGAAAATTTTTAGTTTCAATTGTTAATTATAATAGAATTTTAATTCGTTTTTATCGTTTTATAAAATAATAGTATAATTTTACACAAACCTTATTTACTTATTTTTATGAAAAAACTAGTTTACTTATTAGTATTGTCGGTTAGTTTTTCTTTTGCACAGACTGATGTGAAAGGAAAAGTTAAGTTTTCGGCTAAAATTGAAAACAGAAACAGCGACACTTTAACCATTTATGGTCCCAATAAATTTAAACAAGAAATTCCAGTTAATAAAAAAGGAGTTTTTGAAACAACTTTTGAAGTTACTGACGGTTTACACCAATTTACTGATGGCGCAGAATCGTCTATGATGTATTTAAAAGCTGGAGATGATTTATATTTAACTTTAGATACAAAAGAGTTTGATGAAACTATTTTATATACCGGAAAAGGATCAAAGGAATGTAATTATTTAGCACAAAAAGCACTTACTGACGAAAAATTTGAAATGGAGTTAGAGGGTTTGTTTGAACAAGAAGGTGATGTTTTTAAAGCAGCTTTAGATAAAAAACAAAAAGAAGATTTAGCTAAACTAGAAAGTTCAAACTTAGATGAAAGATTAGTTGCACAAATTAAGCCTAGAATTGCTCAAGAAGGTATGATGCTTACTCAGTATTACAATCAAAAAGCAGCTGCTAAAAAAATTGAAGGAACACTTTCTGCAAGTTTTGATTATGAAAATCATAAAGGAGGAAAAACTAAGTTAGAAGATTTAAGAGGTAAATATGTATATATTGATGTTTGGGCAACATGGTGCGGCCCTTGTAGAGCTGAAATTCCTCATTTAAAAAAGGTAGAAGAAAAATACCATGGTAAAAATATTGAATTTGTTAGTATTTCTGTTGATACCGATAAAGATCATGAAAAATGGCAAAAATTTGTTGTTGATAAAGAGTTAGGTGGAATTCAATTATTTGCTGATAAAAATTGGAATTCAGATTTTATTAAAGCTTTTGGAATTAATTCAATTCCTAGATTTTTGTTAATAGGTCCTGATGGTAAGGTTGTAAAAGCTGATGCTGCAAGACCTTCTTCATCTCAATTAATTGAGCTTTTAGATAGTTTATTGAAATAAAAAACACATACTTAATTGTAAGCCAATACTCTATGTATTGGCTTTTTTTATGTTAAATTTTTTCCAATGTTACCAAATTGTTACCAAAAAGTTTTTTTATTGTAAAAAAGTTTTTATATTTGTTACAGTAATGTTAACCAATTAAAAGAAAAGACTATGAAAAATGTATTGATTGCCGGAATTATGTTAGTGACAAGTCTAACATTCGCACAAGAAGTAAAACCAAAATATGAAATTATAGGACAAGAAGTTAAAGCAACTTTTTTTTATGATAATGGACAAATAAAACAAGAAGGTAACTACTTAAATGGAAAACCAAACGGAAAATGGGTTTCATTTAATGAAGACGGTTCTAAACAAGCTATTGGTGAATACAACAATGGAGTTAAAACTGGAAAATGGTTTTTTTGGTCTGAATCATCTTTAAATGAAGTAGATTTTTCTGATAGTCGTATTGCAGAAGTAAAAAAATGGTCTAAAGATGTTTTAGTAAAAAACTAATTTAGTTTACAATAACAAAAATGTCCCGATGAAAATCGGGACATTTTTGTTTTATACAGTAGGTAATATTTCTTTATTCTTACCTCTATTTTTAAATCTAATTTTCATTCTGTTTAATAAATAGAACATTACAGGAACAATTATTAACGTTAAGAACGTAGCAAATATTAATCCGTAAATTACAGTTTTTGCTAAAGGTCCCCAGAAAATAACGTTATCTCCTCCCATATAAATATTTGGGTTGTAATCAATAAATAATCCAAAGAAGTCAATATTTAATCCAATTGCTAAAGGAATTAATCCTAAAACAGTTGTGATTGCTGTTAATAAAACCGGACGCAATCTTGAACGACCACCTTCTACAATGGCTTCAAAATAATCTTGTTTCGTTAATATTTCTCCTTTTTCTAATCCTATTTCAGCAGCTTTTCTGTCTAACAAGAGTTGTGTGTAATCAATTAGTACAATTCCATTATTAACTACAATTCCAGCCAATGAGATAATTCCCATCATAGTCATAATAATTACGAAATCATTTCTAAAAATTACTAGACCAAGAAATACTCCAATAAAACTTAATAAAACCGTAAACATAATTATTGCTGGTTTTGATATAGAGTTAAATTGAGCCACCATAACTAAAACAATTCCTCCCATTGCAATTAATAAGGCTTTCAATAAGAAAGAAGAGTTTTTTTCTTGTTCTTCTTGTTCTCCTGTAAAAGCGAAATTGGTGTCTTTTGGCATTTTATAAGAAGTCATTTCTTTTTTCAATGAAGTAACAATTTCATTTGCGTTATAACCTTCTAATACATTTGAATATATTGTAATAACTCTTTTTAAGTTTTTTCTCTTAATAGTATTAAATGAAGAGGTATTGGTTTTGTCTATTAATGCTGCAATAGGCACTTGTTGTAATCTTCCAGATGCTTGGTCTCTAAACGTAACAGGTTGATTAAAAATAGCACTGTTGTCATTTTTTAAATCTTCATTAAAACGAACATTAATTTCATAATCATCTTTATCGTTTTTATAAGTAGAAACTTTTTCTCCATAAACAGATCGTCTTAATGTTTGACCCACTTGTGCTGTTGAAACACCTAATTGACCAGCAACTTTTCTATCTACAACAACCTCTAATCCTGGTTTAGATTTATTAACATCTAATTTTAACTCTTCAATACCAGCAATATTTTTAGAGTTAATAAAATCTTTTACATTTTCAGCTTCTAATAACATGTCGTTATAGTTTTCGCCTGAAATTTCAATATTTACTGGATATCCTGAAGGCGGACCATTTTGATCTTTCTCAACAATAATTGAAACACCTGGATAACCTTTAACTGCTGCACGAATTTCATTCATTAAATCGCTACTTTGAACTCCTTTTCTAAATTTATATTCACGCATTGAAAGTGTAATTTTTCCTCTGTGTGGCATTTCGTTTTGCGAAGCGCCATCTGTTTGCGGATTACCAGCACCTTCACCAACCTGCGCCACGCCAGATTCTACCATGAAATTAAAATTCTCTTCATCGGTATATTTGTTAGCAACTGCATATACTTTTTTCTCTATTTCTTTAGTAAAGGCATTGGTTTTTGCAATGTCTGTTCCTTCAGGAAATTCGATATAAGTCATAATTTGATTTGGCTGATTTTCAGGGAAAAACAATACTTTTGGTTGTGCAATTCCAACTAAAACAAAAGAAAAGAATAACAATCCAATTGTTCCTAGTAAAAAGAAAATTGGTTTTTTTCCGCTTAAAGCAAATGTTAACGCTTTTTTATAGAAGTTTTCTAATTTTACTAATGTAACTTCCATGAAATATTTTTGTGCTCTTGACAAATAATATTTATAAACCCATAACATAATTGCAAAGAAAACCATTAAGTTTCCTATACCTCTTAGGCCACCAGTATTTGTAGTAAATCCGAAAATGACTAAAATTATTCCTAAAACACCTAATATTCCACTAATTCTGATTAGCGATTTTTGAGACATTTCTTCTTCTTCCAATTTCATGAATTCTGCAGTAATTAAAGCATTGATAACTAAAGCAACAAATAAGGAAGAAAATAAAACAACAGATAATGTCATTGGGAAATAAATCATGAATTTACCCATAGTTCCAGGCCATAATCCTAATGGGAAAAAGGCAGCTAAAGTAGTAGCTGTAGAGGCAATAATAGGCCATGCAATTTCTCCTACACCTTCAATAGCAGCTTGTTTTCTGCTTAACCCTTCGCTCATTAACGAATGTACGTTTTCTACAACCACAATTCCATTATCTACAAGCATTCCAAGTGCCATTACTAAGGCAAAAAGAACCATAGTATTTAAGGTAACTCCAAATGAAGCCAAAATAATGTAGGACATAAACATAGAAAGCGGAATGGCAAATCCTACGAATAAAGCACTTCTAAAGCCTAAGAAAAACATCAAAACACCTACAACAAGTAATACTCCAAAAATGATATTGTTTACTAAATCGTCTACTTGGTTTATAGTTCTAGAAGACTGATCATTAGCCATTGTAATTTTTAAATTCGATGGAAAATAATTGTCTTGTGCTTCTTTTACAATTTTTTTAATGCTTTCAGTAGCTTCAATCATGTTTTTGCCACTACGTTTTTTAACATCAAGCATTACTACAGCATTGCCATATTCTCTTGCAAAAGTTGTAGCTTCTTTAGGTTGAAATTTAATAGTAGCAATATCTTTTAAATACACTACTCCGTCTTGTTTTTTAACGACTACATTTTCAAGTTCAGCTGGGTTTTCAATTTCACCTACAACACGAATATTTTTCTTAATTCCGTTATTAACAATATTTCCACCTGAAATGGTTGTGTTTTCTCTAGAAACAGCTCCAATAATATCGTCGAAACTTACTTGAGCTGCTGTCATTTTATAAATGTCAACTGCAATTTCAACTTCTTTTTCCTGAGCGCCACGAATAGCAGCTTCTTTAATTTGTGGAAGTCTCTCTATTTTATCTTCTAAATATTCAGCGTAATCTTTTAATTTATCTAAAGGTAAATCTCCAGATAAATTGATGTTTAAGATTGGTTGTTCTTCCGCTATGTTTAAGTCGAAAACATTAGGTTCTACTTTTTCTCCTCCAGGCATTGTAGGCCAATCGGTTTCCGATTTTACTAAATCTACTTTGTCTTTTACTTTTTGTTTAGCGGCATCAACCGAAATATCTTCATCAAATTCTATTAATATCATAGAATAATCTTGAAGTGTGTTTGATGTAATTTTTGTAACACCAGAAATATTATTAAACTCTTCTTCTAAAGGTTTAGTAATTAGTTTTTCAACATCTTCAGCGGCATTTCCTGGATTTACAGAACTAACATAAATTTTAGTTTCAATAATTTCAGGAAAATCTTCACGAGGCATAGAGTAATATGAAATTAAACCGCCAAGTAAAATAATAGCTGTAATCACATAAACCGTCATCTTATTGTTGATGGCCCATGTAGAGATTCCAAAGCTTTTAGTTATTTTATTGCTCATACTATTGTATTTAGAGTTTTCTAATTCTTATTTTTTGATGATTTCTACAATGTCACCATTTTGTACACTTCTTGCACCATCAATAATGATAATTTCTCCTTTGTTTAAACCAGACTTAACTTCAATATTGGCACCTGAAATTAAACCAACTTGAATGGTTTTTTTAACTGCTTTTGGTTCTTTTGAAGAAGAATCAATGGTGTAAATAATTTTTTCACCAGCAGCATTTTCTGTAACAATACTTTCAGGAACTAAAATAGCATTAGGTTTTTTGTAATCTTCAATTTTTAAAACAGCAACTTGATTAGGACGTAATAATTTGTCTGTATTAGGAACGGCTACTTCTATACTAAAGTTTCTGTTATTAGGATTAATGTAGTTTCCTACTTGTCTTACTTTTCCTTTGTATGTTTTTCCAATAGATTTTACATACACATCTACAAATGCACCAACTTTAATTTTTCCAATGAAACTCTCTGGAATATTAGAAGTTACATACATATCAGCCAAATTAACAATTCTCATTAAAGGCTGTCCTGGAGCAACAACTTGCCCTTTGTCTATAATTACTTCGTCTATAACACCTGAAAAAGGAGCTTTTACAGTTGTTTTTGCCACTTGAGCTTTCATTTGAGCTACTGCTTTCATTTGAGCTTCATAGTTCGTTTTTGCTTGTAAAAATTGAATTTCAGAACCAATTTTTTGATCCCAAAGATTTTTTTGTCTTTCAAATGTTGTTTTAGCCAAAGTAGCTTGAGTTTCCATTTGAGCCAGTTGATTGCTTAAGCCACCATCGTCAATACGAGCTAATATTTGCCCTTTTGTAACATTTTGTCCGGCTTTAACATATACTTGATTTAGTATTCCAGCAAACTCTGGATATATAATAAGATTTTGTTTTGTATCTATATTTCCTTGAATATCTATATAGTGTGTAAACATTGTGTCTTTAACTGTAGCAGTTGTTACTAAAGCCATTTTCTTTAATGTATCTAATTCTGCTAATGCAAGATCTAATTTTGCTAATTCAGCACCAATAACATCGTATTGTTTTTGAATTTCAGTTCTTGTTGCTTTTATTTTTGATAAATCTTTAGATTCAATTGCTTTGTCAACTGAAGCTGTTTTAGCATCACCACCACAAGAAGTAATGATTAAGCCTAATAAACTGATGTATACTATTTTTTTCATTTGTGTAGAATTATTTTTTATTAGTTAGTTTGTCTAAAGTTGCTTTTTTGTTAATTAAATCAATCATTGATTGTAAATAATTTTGTTGTGCACTATATAATTGACGCTGTGCTTCGGTATAATCAAAACTTGTAGAAATACCTTCTTTAAATTTAATTTGTTGCTTTTTTTCAATTCGTTCAGCTAAATTTAAATTACTTTTTACAGCACTGTATTGCTCAATACTAAATTCGTAATCGCTTTTTGCTTGTTGGTATTGTAATTTTAATCTTTGTTCTGTTTCTGAAAGTTGCGTTTTTGCTTGTTCATAAGCAATTTTTGCTTGTTGTGTTCTTGCTCTATCTCTAAAGCTACTAAAAATAGGTAAGCTTAAGTTTACTCCAAAGTTGGAATAATTATACCATTTTTGACTTGTGCTGATTAAATCAAAATTATTAGAAAATGTATTTGCTCCATAATTTAATTGCGCTCCAATTGTAGGTAATCCTCTAAAACGTTCTAATTTTAAAAGCAATCTTTTAGATTCTTCGTTGTTTTGTTGAATTTTATAATCAGTAGAATTATTTACATCAAAATCTTCACTAAAAAGAGTTAAATCAACATTTGAAACTGCTAAATCATCTAGTTTTTCGCTTAAAAGAACTTCTTCATTAATATCAATTCCTAAAGAAATTTTTAAAAGATTTAAAGCAATCTCAGCTCTTTTATTAGCATTAGATAACGAGCTATTTAATTGTGTTAGAGTAATTTGTAGCTGCTCTACATTTTCTTCTTCAATTAATCCGTTTTTAAATGTTTCTTTAGTTTCGTGAAGAGTTTTTTCTAAAGTAGATTTATTTTTTTCAAAAATGGCAACACTTTCTCTTGCAAGTAATACATTTCCATATGCATTGGTTACCATTTCTCTAACTTCTAAATCTGTTTTTTCTTTAGCGTTTTGAGAAATTTGTAAATATACTTTAGCCGATTGTAAGCCAACAATATATGAACCATCAAAAATTAATTGACTTAAAGTTGCAGATGCATTCATACTATGTTTAGTTCCAAAAGCAATTGTTGAAATGGCATTTGGATCGCCACCAGGATTAAATGCATTTCCTGAAACCCCTTGAACCTGGAAATCTAAATTGTTTAAATATTGCAAGTTGCTGTTGATTTGTGGAAGCCCCGAAGCTGTTGTTTCCCATTTCTTTTGTTTAGCAGCTTCAATATCTCTATTAGCATTTATAGCCGAATAGTTATTTTGAATAGCATGCTCAATTGCTTGCTGCAATGTAAAAGAATACGATTTTTTTTCGCTTTCTTGAGCAAATAGTACCGAAGCAATAACTAAGCAGAGTACAGTTAATTTTTGTTTCATTTGTTTAAATATTTATTTTATTGGTCAATTTTTAATAGTTGTTCTAATTTTTGTATTCCTTTTTCTGTGCAAATTCCTCTTAAATGATATTCTAAATAACAAACTTGTACCTCTTTTGAAGTAAATTGTTCTGGATTAAAAATTTCAGTGTCTTTTAAACTTGTCATTCCTGCAAAATAAATTCGAGCAATTAAAGGAGAATTAATTTCTTTTCTAAACAAACCTTGTTCTATTCCTTTTTCTAAATTTACAATTACACAATCTCCCATTTTATCAAATTGTCTTATCATTAAAGTTTTGTGAATTTTAGGGTAATACTTTTGTAACTGATAAATTGGCGAAGTACTTTCGTTTTTTAAATTCTTCATTACAAATTCTTTTATAACAAATAGTTCTTCAATTGGGTTTTTGCCTAAGGCGCAAATATCATCAATTCCGCAAGATATTGTTTCAAATAAATGCAAGGTTGACTCTTTTACCAGTGCGTCTTTATTACTAAAGTGTTGATAAATGGTTTTTTTAGAAATTCCCATTTCAGCAGCAATATCATCCATAGTAACACTTTTGTATCCAAGTGTTAAAAACATGTCGGTTGCTTTTATTAAAATTTGGTCTTTCATTTTATTGTTGTTTTCAAATTCAAAACATTTTTTGTTTTAAATTTCGATGCAAATGTATGACGGAAACTTTTAACACAAAAATAGTTTCCTAAGTTTTTAAGAAAATTTAACATTTGCTTAATTTTGGCATTCGACATTATTTGGAGTATTTTAGCAAAAAAATTAGAACAATGCATTCAGTTTCCTATTATCAAGACAAAATTGCCAATCATTTTTCTCAGATTGTTGCTAATAAAGAGCCAAAAAACTTATACGAACCAATAGAATATATTTTGTCTCTTGGTGGAAAAAGAATGCGACCAGTGTTAACATTAATGGCATCTGAAGTTTTTAATGTTGATTGTGAAAAAGCAGTTCCGGCAGCAACAGCAATTGAAGTTTTTCATAATTTTTCATTAATTCATGATGATATTATGGATGATGCTCCTTTAAGAAGAGGCAATCAAACGGTTCATGAAAAATGGGATTTGAATACCGGAATTTTATCTGGTGATGCGATGCTGATTTTAGCGTATCAGTTTTTTGAGAATTATGAACCAAAAACTTTTCAAAAATTAGCCAAATTATTTAGCAAAACGGCTTTAGAAGTTTGTGAAGGACAACAATATGATGTGGATTTTGAAACTCGAGACGATGTTACTATTCCCGAATATCTAAAAATGATTGAATATAAAACCGCGGTTTTGGTTGGTGCTGCCATGAAAATGGGAGCAATAGTTGCTGAAACTTCTGATGAAAATGCCGATTTAATTTATGATTTTGGATTAAATTTAGGAATTGCCTTTCAATTGCAAGATGATTATTTAGACGCATTTGGAAATCCGGAAACCTTTGGAAAACAAGTTGGTGGAGACATTATCGAAAACAAGAAAACCTATTTATATTTAAAAGCAATGGAGTTTGCTAATGAAGAAGATAAACAACAATTGTTGCATTTATTTTCGATTCAACCTTCAGAAAATAAAGATAAAATAGAATCGGTAAAGACAATTTTTAATGCATCAGGAGCAAGTGAGGCTACAAAAAAAGCGATTCAAGATTTCACTTTTAAAGCATTTGAAACTTTAGAAAAAATGGATATCGAGAATGAAAAGAAAGCTATATTAAAAGCTTTTGGAGAGAATTTAATGGGAAGAAACGTTTAATAATGTGCCAATTTATCAATTCGACAATGTGTCAATAATACTGTAAAAATGAATTTTATAAATCCTGTAGATGTTGACACATTAATTTCGCAAGCCGAAGAAGAGCATTTGTACTTCAAATTGATTGAACAGGTAAACAAAGATTTTGCTTTGGCAAATGAATCTATTGATGTTCCAACAAGTATTTTTCCGTTTGAATTTAAGAATTTGGTTCAAGAAAAAATATACAAACTCATTCAGTACAAATTTGCTGAATATTTGAATTTACTCTACATTATTGATGTTCCGGAAGAACAAATTAAAAAATTAGATGGTTCTGATTTGGTAGAATTATCGGAACAAGTTGCTTTTTTGGTCTTAAAACGCGAATGGCAAAAGGTGTGGTTTAGAAATAAGTATTAGTTTTTTTAACAATAAGTTTCTTTGATTTTTAATATTGTTTCTGAACTAAGAATTTTAGAATAATAACCATTAACAAACTTGTGTTTTTTTACTTTTACTTCGTCATCTGGATTAATTGAAGAACTTAAGACATATAAATTAACAGTAAAATTAAGTTTGTTTTGTATTTCGTCAAATTTTTTTAAAAATCCCCATCCATCCATTACAGGCATATTTAAATCTAAAAAAATTAATATTGAAACATTTTTATCTTTATTTTTTTCATTTAAATCTAATAATTTTTCAAGACCATCTTTTCCACTATCTACAGATTCTATTGGTGTGTCTGAAATAATTTTTGAAATAATTTTTTTGTGCAAATAATTAGTTGAAAAATCATCATCTATTAATAAAATTCTAAATAATTTATTCATATTATTCTAATTTTTTTGAAATTGTGAAATAAAAGGTGCTTCCTTTTCCCAATTTTGATTTTACATAAATTTCTCCGTTATGAATATCAATAATTTTTTTACAATGCGCTAATCCAATGCCATAACCTTGATAAAGCGAATCTTTATTTAATCGTTTAAAAATTATAAAAACTTGATCTAAATTCTCTTTTTCAATCCCAATTCCGTTATCTTTTACAGAAAATTTCCATTCATGTTCATTTTCAGAACATTTAATTTTGACTAAAGGATCTATATTTTCTTTGTTAAATTTAATAGCATTACTTATTAAATTTTGAAATAATAATCTAATATATGTTTCGTGACCTCTAATAATTGGTAAATGTTTGACATTAAAAACTGATTTTGTATTGTTTATTTTAACAGATAAATCTTTTAAAACATCTTTAACAACTTCATTACAATTAATTTCTTTAATATCATCTCTTTTTCCTATTCTGGCATATTCCATTAAACCCGTAACTAATGCCCTCATTCTGTAGGCTGACTTATTTATAAATTCAATATATAATTTACCTTCATCATCTAAAACTTCTGAATATTCTTCTAAAAGTAAATCACTAAAACTGATTAAAGTTAAGAGAGGTTCTTGAAGGTCATGAGATGTTATATACGTAAATTGTTCTAACTCTGAATTCTTGTTTCTAAGGGTTTTGTTTTGTAATTCAACTTGATTTTCTTTTTCTTTTCTAGCTGTTATATCTCTTAAAAAAGAACAATAATTAACAATTATACCATTGTCATAAATTGGTAATATTGAAAATTCAATTGAAAATTCTTCTCCTTTTTTGTTTAAAGCAGGAAATTCAATTATTCCATTTATTGTTTTTCCTCCTTTACCGTTAAAATGATTTTTTATACCTTCTGTATGTATTTTTCTATATCGATCAGGAACAATTATATCAGACAATAATTTCCCTAAAACCTCTTCAGATTTCCATCCAAATATTTTTTCAGCTTGTGCATTCCAAAAGGTAATTTTTCCATTTGTATCAATAATAATTACGGCATCTAAAGCCGAATTAAGAATCATTTGATTCCTGTCTTCATTAGATATTACAACATTTTGAACTCTTTTTAGTTCAGAAATATCTATCCCATATCCAATCATGCAATAAAATTCATTATTAATGAATAAAGGAAATAATTTACGCATTACATAAATCTCTTTTCCGTCTTTATGATATTCATCAATCCATTCAGCCTGTTTTTTTGTTTGCAAAACATGGTTGAAAATTTCCCATCTCTTTTCGGCAATAGAGTTATCTAATCCTTTGTGTTCACAGTAATCAAAATCATTTTTTCCAATAAGCCAATTTCTGATTTCATCATTTTTAATCCCATTAGGATTGATGTACAAATAATTATAATTTTTGTCAAAAACAGCAATATCAGCTGGAATATTATCTAATAAAATTTCATTAAGTTTTTGTTCATCAATAGTTTTTTGATTTGAAGTATGCTCATCAATTATATATAAAATTCCAATAGAAGATTTTTTATCAAAAGAGGCGAATTTTAGTGTTGCTTTAGTTTTTTGCCCTGTAATGTTAACAAATTCAGAACTAACATTATTCCCTTCTTGCTTAATACATAAACTAATTTCTGGAAAATGAGAAATAGCCGTGGTTGTTTTAATTTTTTCAAGTGAAATATTAATTTTTTCTAAACCAAGAGAATTTGCATAAAGAATATTTAATTCGTTATCAATAAAAAAAGATGCCAACGGAAAAGTGTCTATTAAATTATAGCAGATGTTTTGCATGAATCTCTTTTTATATAAAATTACTATATTTTTTTAAAAGTATAGTAAAAATCAAATAATAGTTTCTTTTTGTAGAGTATTAAAAAAATATTCTCACAAATGGCATAAAAGCTTCGGCATAAATATTGTCTCTATCACGATGTAAAACATTATATCTAACTCCAAAAGTCACATTTTCATTTCTAAATCCAGCTCCTAAAAATAAAGAAGTATTCCAAAAATCTTGAGAATTATTTCCAAATGTGTCGTTAAAAGTTCGGTTGACTCTTAATTGCTCTAATTCTGTTGAAATTTGTAATTCCTCAATAGGATTAAATAAAGCAATCAGACTTCCTCCATACATATTCGCACTATAAAAATCACGTTGCTTAACATAGCTATATTGTGTGCTAATTCCAGCAGACACATAGGAATTAAAATTATAAATAGCACTTGGAGCCACCATTATATCGGTATATCCATTTCCAATTCCTAGTCCTAATCCGCCACCAAATTGTACATGGTTCCAAAAATCACTTTTTGTTTTAATTTCAGTGTTTTGTTGGGCGTAAATTTCAGATTTAAATCCAAATAAAAACACAATAGTTAACAACAATGTTAAATTTATTACGAAATTCTTTTTCATAATTCGTTTTTAAAAAAATTAATGTTATAAAAGTATTAATTTCCTTGATAAATTATTGCAAAATGTTTTACTTTTGCGTAATATTTTTAATTAATAGGTCTTTAAGACAACTCACTATGGATAGGTTTTCCTTTTTAAACGCTGCACATACTGCATTTTTTGCAGATTTATATGATCAATATTTACAAAATCCAGACAGCGTAGAAGCAAGCTGGAGAAGTTTTTTTCAAGGATTTGATTTTGCTCAAGAAGGGTATACTTCAGAAGATTTTACTGATAGAGTAGTTAGAGCGGCTTCTTCAAACGCTGGAGAAGGTTCTGAAAAAATGCAAAAAGAGTTTAATGTTCTTAAATTAATTGAAGGCTATAGAACACGTGGTCATTTATTTACGAAAACAAATCCAGTAAGAGACAGAAGAGTTCACGGACCTTCATTAGCAATTGAAAATTTTGGATTATCGCAAGCTGATTTATCTCTTGTTTTTGATGCTGCAAGAATGGTTAATATGCAACCAAGTACTTTGGCAGATATTATTAAACATTTAGAAAATGTATACTGTCAGTCAATTGGTGTTGAATTCATGTATATTCGTGAGCCAAGAATTCAAGAATGGATTAAAAATAGATTAGATGTAAACGATAATCAACCTAATTTTTCTTCCGATCAAAAGAAAAATATTTTAAAGAAATTAAATGAAGCGGTATCTTTTGAAACATTTTTACACGCTAAATATGTAGGACAAAAACGTTTTTCTTTAGAAGGTTGTGAATCTACAATTCCTGCTTTAGATGCGCTTATTGAAGCAGCAGCAGATAGAGGAGTAGAACAATTTGTAATGGGAATGGCGCATAGAGGCCGTTTAAATGTTTTGGCCAATATCTTTGGTAAAAACACTCAAAATATTTTCTCAGAATTTGATGGTAAAGATTATGATGATGATATGTATTTTGATGGTGATGTTAAATACCATTTAGGTTTAACATCTGATAGATTAACAGATTCAGGTAAAAAAATCAATTTAAATTTAGCACCAAATCCGTCTCATTTAGAAACAGTAGGAGCTGTAATTGAAGGAATAACTCGCGCAAAACAAGACGTTTTCTATAAAGAAGATGTTTCTAAAGTTTTACCTATTGCTGTTCATGGCGACGCTGCTGTAGCGGGTCAAGGTATTGTGTATGAAATTATACAAATGGCAAAATTAGACGGTTATAAGACGGGTGGAACTATTCACTTAGTAATTAATAACCAAGTCGGATTTACTACTAATTACTTAGATGCTCGTTCATCAACTTATTGTACGGATATTGCAAAAGTTACGTTGTCGCCTGTTTTACACGTAAATGCAGATGATGCTGAAGCTGTTGTACATGCGATGTTGTTTGCATTAGATTATAGAATGGAATTTGGTACAGATGTATTTATCGATTTATTAGGATACAGAAAATATGGTCATAATGAAGGTGATGAGCCTAAATTTACACAGCCAATTTTATATAAAGCTATTTCTAAGCACAAAAATCCAAGAGATATTTATGCAGAGAAATTAAAACAAGAAGGTATTATTGATGCTAATTATGTAAAAGAATTAGAAGCAAAATACAAAGCAAAATTAGACGAAAATTTAGAAGAATCTCGTAAAAAAGATTTAACTATAATTACACCTTTCATGCAAAATGAATGGGTTGGTTTTGAACAAGTTTCAGATGAAGGAATGTTGAAAAAATACGATACAACATTTGATCAAAATCAATTAACAGCTATTGCAAAAACAATTTGCGAATTACCATCTGATAAAAAATTCATTAGTAAAATAACTAAAATTATTAAAGATCGAAACGATATGTATTTCGAGAATAATAATTTAGATTGGGCTATGGGTGAATTATTAGCTTATGGTTCATTAATAAAAGAAGGATACAATGTTCGTATTTCTGGTCAAGATGTTGAAAGAGGAACATTTTCTCACAGACATGCAGTTGTTAAAGTTGAAGATTCAGAAGAAGAAGTTATCCTTTTAGATAAAATAAACGATAAAAAAGGAAACTTTTATATCTATAATTCACACCTTTCAGAATATGGTGTTGTTGGTTTTGAGTATGGTTACGCATTAGCATCTCCAAACACATTAACAATTTGGGAAGCACAATTTGGAGATTTCTCAAACGGAGCCCAAATTATGATTGACCAATATATTTCTGCAGGTGAAGACAAATGGAACAATCAAAACGGATTGGTAATGTTATTGCCTCATGGATATGAAAATCAAGGAGCTGAACATTCATCTGCCCGCATGGAACGTTATTTACAAATGTGTGCAAAACACAATATGTATATTGCAGATTGTACAACGCCAGCTAACTTTTTTCACTTGTTAAGAAGACAAATGAAAACAAAATTCAGAAAACCATTAATTGTTTTCACACCAAAAAGTTTATTACGTCATCCATTAGCCGTTTCTTCAAAAGAAGAATTAGCTACTGGACATTTCCAAGAAATAATAGACGATCCTAATGTGTCAGATAAAAAAGCAATTAAAACGTTAGTATTCTGTACAGGTAAAGTATATTATGATATTATTGCACAAAGAGAAGAATTAAACAGAAATGATGTGGCAGTAGTTCGTTTAGAACAATTATTCCCACTTGCAACTGATCAAATCAAAGCAATTATCGACAGTTATCCAAATGCAGATGATTATGTTTGGGCACAAGAAGAGCCTAAAAACATGGGAGCTTATTCTTTTATGTTAATGAATTTCGATTTAGTAAAATTAAGATTGGCATCGCCAAAAGCATATAGTGCACCAGCTGCAGGTAGTTATGAGCGTTCTAAAAAACGTCAAAAAAATGCTATTGCAATGGTTTTTGATAAAACATTATTTCAATAAAAACAAAACAGATAATAGTTTAGGTTTAAAACTAACACAACTTTTAAACTTCTAAACTTATTTTAAACTTTTAAACTAAAAAACATGATTTTAGAAATGAAAGTCCCTTCTCCAGGGGAATCAATTAAAGAAGTAGAAATTGCTACATGGTTAGTAAAAGATGGTGATTATGTAGAAAAAGACCAAGCAATTGCTGAGGTTGATTCTGACAAAGCAACATTAGAATTGCCGGCCGAAGTAAGTGGAATAATTACATTAAAAGCAGAAGAAGGTGATGCTGTAGCTGTTGGCGCAGTAGTTTGTTTAATTGATACAAGTGCAGCAAAACCAGATGGTGGTGCTCCAGCAAAAGAAGAAGCAAAAGTAGTTAATCCCGAAGCTTCTGGACCTAAAGCTGAAGTTAAAGCAGCTCCAGTGGCAGAAAAAACGTATGCAACTCAAGCGCCTTCTCCAGCAGCAAGAAAAATATTAGACGAAAAAAACATCGAGCCTTCTGACATTGTAGGAACTGGTAAAGGTGGAAGAATTACTAAAGATGATGCTGTTAATGCAGTTCCGTCAATGGGAACTCCTACTGGAGGGAATCGTGCATCTGAAAGAATTAAACTTTCTATGCTTCGTAGAAAAGTGGCTGAACGTTTAGTAGCAGCTAAAAACGAAACGGCTATGTTAACTACATTTAATGAAGTTAATATGACACCAATTAATATTATTAGAAATCAATATAAAGACGAATTTAAAGCTAAACACAATGGTTTAGGTTTAGGATATATGTCTTTCTTTACAAAAGCAGTTACTAGAGCTTTAGAATTATATCCAGATGTGAATTCAATGATGGATGGTGATTACAAAGTGGCGTATGATTTTGCAGATATTTCAATCGCAGTTTCAGGACCAAAAGGGTTAATGGTGCCTGTTGTTCGTAATGCAGAAAACTTAACTTTTAGAGGAATTGAAGCTGAAATTAAAAGATTAGCATTACGTGCTCGTGATGGTCAAATTACTGTTGATGATATGACAGGCGGAACATTTACTATTACAAATGGTGGTGTTTTTGGAAGTATGTTATCAACTCCAATTATCAATCCTCCTCAATCAGGAATTTTAGGAATGCATAATATTATTGAGCGCCCTATTGCAGTAAATGGAAAAGTTGAAATTCATCCTATGATGTATGTAGCTTTATCTTACGATCACAGAATTATTGATGGTCG
Organism: Flavobacterium sp. LMO6; assembly: GCF_009495795.1. Classification (NCBI taxonomy): domain Bacteria; kingdom Pseudomonadati; phylum Bacteroidota; class Flavobacteriia; order Flavobacteriales; family Flavobacteriaceae; genus Flavobacterium; species Flavobacterium sp. LMO6. The sequence continues at coordinate 432,923 of NZ_WIBH01000001.1, forward strand.
TGAGTCTGTAGGATTCTTAGTAGCTGTTAAAGAAGCATTAGAAAACCCAGCAGAATTATTAATGGGTGGAAATGTGAAAAAAGCATTAGAACTTTAATTGTCATTCTGAACTTGGTTCAGAATCTAAATATAGAATCCTAAATTCCTAAAAGAGTTTGGGATTTTTTCTTTTAAAATTTCTCCAATTTCTTCTATTTGTGTTTTAAAAAAGAGAAAAGAAGTTTTTGATTTTGTCCCAAATTATTGAGATTGAAATTGTAATTGAGCTTGATTTTTGATCTTACTCACTTCAAATACAAACAATGATTACTATAATCAATTATTGCTTTTCCTTTCAGTAGAATATCAGCACCAATTATGCCATCTACAGGTTTGGTTTTGTAATGTATCAAAGCTTCATTTACATGACTCATGTCAAAAATAATTAAATGAAGGTTGTTGTTTTTCCATCTTCCTAATTTAATTTCATTGTTTTTTGCTAGTTGTGTTTCTATCCCAGTAGCACCAGCACCAGCCGCTTTGGTTTCAGAAAATTGAGCATCTAATTTGAATTGTTCAATACTATCAAACCCAACACAACTATTGCTAGCTCCAGTGTCTAAAATAAAGTTGCCTTTAACTCCGTTTACTTTTCCTTTGATTAATAAATGCTGTGTTTTTAACACCGTAAATTTTATTTTTTTATATTTTTTTCCTTTTAAAAAATCCTGTAAATCTTCCATAATTCAAAAATAGAAAATAGTTGCATTATTTCAGTCTTAATACTTATTTCTTTAATCTTAATTCTTTTATTCTAACTTTGCACTTTGAATTTTATACGAATGATATTAACCGATACGCATACACACTTATACTCGTCTCAGTTTAGTGAAGATAGAGCAGAAATGATGCAACGAAGTTTTGACGCTGGAGTGTCACGCTTGTTTGTGCCTTCAATAGATTCGAGTTATGCTGAAAGAATGTATGAAGTGGAAAGCCAATTTCCAGAACATGTTTTTTTAATGATGGGATTGCATCCTTGTTATGTAAAACCAGAAACGTATGAAGCTGAATTAAATTTTGTTGCAACAGAATTAACTAAAAGAAAATTTTATGCAGTAGGCGAAATCGGAATTGATTTGTTTTGGGATAAAACAACTTTAGAGATTCAAAAACAAGCATTCAAATATCAAATCCAGTTAGCTAAAAAACACGGATTAGGCATAAATATCCATTGTCGTGATGCTTTTGATGAAGTTTTTGAAGTGCTAGAAAGCGAAAGAGACGATAAGTTATTTGGAATATTTCATTGTTTTTCTGGGAATTTAGAACAAGCCCAACAAGCAATTTCACTGGGATTAAAACTAGGAATTGGAGGTGTTGCTACTTTTAAAAACGGAAAAATAGATCAATTTTTAAATCAAATCGATTTAAAATATATCGTTTTAGAAACAGATTCGCCTTATTTAGCGCCTGTTCCTCATAGAGGAAAACGTAATGAAAGTAGTTATACAGTATTAGTTGCACAAAAATTAGCCGAAATTTATCAAATGCCAATAGAAGAAATTGCAAGAATTACCACCGAAAATTCAAAACACATTTTTGGAATTTAACCTAAAAACAAAGTACAATTCATAAAAATTTTGTTCTTTTGTGCATTGTTTAAAAATAAATATGTCAAAATTCGATTCTATTCGTCCTTATTATGATTCAGAAGTAAATGAAGTTTTAAAATCTTCATTACATCATCCTATGATGAAGGCCATGATGGATTTTACATTTCCAGATGTTGATGAAAATGTTTGGAAAGAACAATTAAGTAAAACACATTCTATAAGAGATTTTCAAATTAATTTTGTTTATCAGTCAATACAACGTGTTTTAGAAAGAAGTTCAGAAGGCTTAACAACTTCCGGATTTGAAAAATTAGAACCTAATACCTCTTATTTATTTATTTCAAATCATAGAGATATTATTTTAGATACTTCTTTGCTAAATGTTTCATTATTTGATCATGGATTGGTAATGACAGCTTCAGCAATTGGAGATAACTTAGTTCAAAAAGATTTTCTACTTAAATTATCAAAATTAAACAGAAACTTTTTAGTGCAAAGAGGTTTGTCACCAAGAGAATTATTGCAAAGTTCTAAGTTAATGTCAGAATACATGTATCATTTGTTATCTAAAGAAAATCGTTCTGTTTGGATTGCTCAAAGAGAAGGTAGAACTAAAGATGGCAATGATGCCACCCATCAAGGTGTTTTAAAAATGATTGCCATGGCGTCTGATGAATCAAGTTGTATGGACTTTTTAAAGAAGTTAAAAATTGTTCCTGTTTCTATTTCTTATGAATACGATCCAACAGATGCTTTGAAAATGCCTCAATTATTAGCGCTTTCTAAAGATGAGGTTTATATAAAAGAAAAAAACGAAGATTTTATTACTTTATTAAGTGGTATTATTGGGCAAAAGAAACGTATTCATATACATGTAGGCGACGTTTTAGAAAACGAGTTTGAAAAAATAAAAGCTGAAAACGACAATAATAATAAGCAAATTCAGGCCTTAGCCCATGTAATAGACGATTCTATTTTACAAACGTATAAGTTATGGCCTACTAACTTTATTGCATATGATATTTTGTATACAACAAATAAATTTGCGCACTTATATGACGAAAAAGAACGTCAATTATTTGAAAGAAGATTAGAAATGCGAATAGACACCAATAATGAAACTATGAGAGAAGGTTTCTTGGCAATGTATGCTAATCCTGTTGTGAATAAATTGAAATATACAAATGACATCTCATAAACCTACAATACTCTTAATCTACACCGGTGGAACCATCGGAATGGTAAAAGATTTTAAAACTGGAGCTCTGAAGGCTTTTGATTTTAATGAGTTGTTAAGCAGAATACCCGAACTACATTTATTAGATTGCCAAATTGAAACTTATTCTTTTGATATTCCTATAGATTCTTCTAATATGAATATTTCCAACTGGCAAAAAATGGCTAAAGTTATAGAGGAAAACTATTCTAAATTTGATGGGTTTGTAGTTTTACATGGCTCCGATACAATGTCGTATAGCGCATCTGCTTTGAGTTTTATGTTAGAAAACTTGTTAAAACCAGTCATTTTTACAGGTTCTCAATTACCAATTGGCGATTTAAGGACCGATGCAAAAGAAAATTTAATTACGGCTATTCAAGTTGCTTCACTTCAAAACAAGAACAAACCGGTTATACAAGAAGTGTGTTTGTATTTTGAATATAAATTATATAGAGGTAATCGAACTACAAAAATAAGCGCCGAACATTTTAATGCGTTTACGTCGCCTAATTTTCCTGAATTAGCAGAATCTGGAGTGCATTTAAAAGTAAATAACGATATTATTCTTAAGAAAAAATCGGCCCAAAAACTAAAAGTGCATACTAATTTTGATGACAATGTGGCAATTTTAAAGATTTTTCCTGGTATTAATAAAAATGTTTTATCTACTTTCTTTTCCATTCCTAATTTAAAAGGGATTGTTTTAGAAACATATGGTTCAGGTAACGCACCAACAGAAGATTGGTTTGTACAAATTTTAGAAAAGGCTATTAACAATAATATTCATGTAATTAACGTTACTCAATGTAGTGGAGGTAGTGTTTCTATGGGAAATTATGAAACCAGTACACAATTGAAAAGCATAGGAGTAATCTCTGGAAAAGACATAACAACAGAGGCTGCTATTACAAAATTAATGTATTTGTTAGGTCAAAATGTGCCACATAATATCTTTAAGACCTTATTTGAAAGTGAAATCAGAGGAGAAATGATTTAAAAATAACACTTAAAATTTTTATACATGAGATTTTTTGCGTTATTTAGCACCTTTAAAATCGAGTATTGTTTCAATAGAGAGGTGGCCGAGTGGTCGAAGGCGCACGCCTGGAAAGTGTGTATACTCCACAAGGGTATCGAGGGTTCGAATCCCTTCCTCTCTGCAGAAAGATATTAATTTTAAAAATTTATAAATATTTTTATATCTTTAAACCCAATTAACTAATTAAATTTAAGAACAAAAGCGATGAAAAGATTATTTTCTATTTTAGCAATCACGGGGCTTATGACTTTTGGAAATGTTCAGGCTCAAGATTCAACTCAAACGGCAGCAACTGCTACAGAACAAGTAGCTGATTCAACTGCTACAGAAGTAACAACTGACGAAGCAACAGCAACAACTGACGAAGCTGCAGCTGAAGAAGTTACTTTTACTCAAGGAATGAAAAAACGTTTTATTGAAGGTGGTCCTGCTTTCATGGGAATTGTATTAATCTGTTTAATTTTAGGTTTAGCAATTGCTATTGAGAGAATTATCTACTTAAACTTATCTTCTACAAATTCTAAAAAATTAATTAGTGAAGTAGAAAGCGCTTTAAATTCTGGTGGTGTTAATGCTGCTAAAGAAGTAGCAAGAAATACTGCTGGTCCAGTAGCTTCTATTTTCTATCAAGGTTTAGATCGTTATTCTCACGGTTTAGATTCAGCTGAAAAATCTATCGTTGCTTACGGTGGTGTTCAAATGGGTCAATTAGAGAAAAACGTTTCTTGGATTTCATTATTTATCGCTTTAGCACCGATGTTAGGTTTCATGGGAACTGTAATTGGTATGATTGAAGCGTTTGACCAAATTCAATCTGCTGGATCTATGGAGCCATCTTTAGTTGCAGGAGGTATTAAAGTAGCGTTATTAACAACCGTATTCGGTCTTATTGTTGCTATTATTTTACAAATTTTTTATAACTATATCACAGCTAAGATTGATTCAATCGTTAATGATATGGAAGATGCATCTATCTCTTTAGTAGATATGTTATCTGATTACAGCAAAAAATAATTAATAAATATATAACTGTTATGAATTTACACAAAGTAACAAAAATAGCAGCTATTGTAATTTCAATATTAAGTTTAGTTGCCTTAGGAGGCTTAATGGCTACAAGTGATAGCGAAGACAATAGTTGGATTTCACCTCTTATATATTTATCATATGTTATTCTACTTGCTTGTATAGTAGTAGTATTGATTTATATATTTAAGAATTTATTCTCTAATAAAGAGAATTTGAAAAAAACGTTAATCTCAATTGGAGTATTTTTAGGAGTAGTTTTAATTTCATTTATTTTGGCAGATGGTACAGAAGTTAAATCTCCATCAAGTAATGAAATACTAGCTTCAGAAAGCACTTCAAAATGGGTTAGTACAGGTTTAAATACGTTCTATTTGTTAGCTGTTGCTGCAATAGGTACTATGTTTTGGACAGGATTTAATAAAATTAAAAAATAATTATGGCTAGAAAAGGAAGAGGTTTACCACCTGAAGTAAATGCCGGTTCTATGGCAGATATTGCTTTCTTGCTTTTGATTTTTTTCTTGGTTACTACTACTATTGGAGTAGATCAAGGTATTAATCGTTTGTTGCCTCGTTGGGAAGAAAACCCGCCTGTTCCGCCAATTAATGATAGAAATATTTTAACAGTTTTAGTAAATAAAGACAATCAGTTACTTGTTGAAGAGAAACTAGTTGAACTTGAAGATTTAAGACAAACTGCAATTGATTTTCTTGAAAATAATGGAAACGGAACTTGTGCTTATTGTAATGGAAGAAAAGATCCACTTTCTTCAGATAGCCCTGGAGATGCGGTTATTTCATTAAACAATGATGGGCAAACATCTTATGAAACATATATTGCTGTTCAAAATGAATTAGTTGCAGCATATAATTTTTTAAGAGATAAAGAATGTAAGAAGCGTTACGGTATGACTTTTACAGAAATGGAATATATTTACAATGATCCAGCTTCTAAAGCAACCGAAGGTTTAGTAGAAGATTTGAAACCGAAAGTGGAAAAAATTCAAGAATTATATCCAATGAGACTTTCAGAAGCAGAACCAAAAAAATAATTAATATAATAGAAAGAAAGTATGTCTAAATTTAAAAAGAAAAAATCGGGTGATCTTCCTGCTATTTCAACTGCATCTTTACCTGATATTGTATTTATGCTTTTGTTCTTCTTCATGACGGCTACTACAATGAAAGATAGCGATTTAAAAATTGATAATACATTACCTAAAGCGAATCAAACCGCTAAATTGCATAAAAAGCAATATGTAATGTATGTATATGCTGGAAAACCAAGTGAAAGATATCGTGCTACTTTAGGATCTTCTGATCGTATTCAATTAGCAGATAAAATGGCTTCACCAGCTGATATCAGAAATTTTATTATTTCAGAAAGAGCACAGCGTAACTCTGAAGATGAAAAATACCTTACTGCGTCATTAAAAATTGACAAACATGTTAAAATGGGATTAGTAAGCGCAATCAAATTAGAGCTACGTAAAATAAATCAATTAAAAGTAAATTATACAACAGCACAAGGAAACCCTGTTGAATAGTATTTTTTATTTATAAAATTAAAAAGGCACGCAATAGCGTGCCTTTTTTTTATTATTTTTATAAAAAAAAATAATGCGTCTATTTGTATCTCTTTTTTTTGTGTTTTATACTCTAATTGGTTTTTCTCAACAAGAAACTAAACCCGTTGTAGATTCTCTTTTCAGAGAAGATCAGTTTTATGTATCTATTTCGTATAATTTACTTCAAAAAAAACCTGATAATTTTAATCAATATTCATTTTCAACAGGTTTATCAGCTGGTTTTTTAAGAGATTTTCCAATTTCAAAAAACAGACATTGGTCTATAGCGCCAGGTATTGGTTATTCGTTTAATGATTTAAAGCAGACTATTGATTTATCTTCCATTTCTGATGATCCTAATTTTCAACTTGTTAAAAGTAGAATTTTACTCCATTATATCGATTTGCCATTAGAAATTCGTTGGCGTAATGCAACTCCTGAAAGTCATAAATTTTGGAGAATTTATGGAGGTTTTATGGCAAGTTATCTTGTTGATGGCAGGTTTCAATATGATGGTGATTTAGGTTCAGGAACAGAGAATATAAATGACATCTTAAACAAGTTTCAATATGCGTCGTATTTAACTTTTGGTTTTAATACTTGGAATGCATACATTCATTACGGTTTAAATCCTTTTTTTGATAAAAGTAAAACTGCTGCTGAAAATAATATGACGACTTTGAAAATTGGTTTGATGTTTTATATTTTGTAGTTAAATGATTATAATCGAATTAATTTTTGGCTTTTTAATTGAAATTATGCTTGAAATCCCCGGAGCTTTATTTAGGTGGTTATATTTTGGTCGTAAAGAGTCATTTTCAAATTTCTTAAAAAGAAATAGTATGTATAATTACATATTTAGTTTTTTATTTATTATAACAATTATTTTGTCTATTAATTACTTTTATAATGCTAAATCTTTTGAAAATTGTCTTTTAGATATGAAATTTCAAAGAGAGAATGAAAGCCCTGGCCCTGACTTGATTACCTTTAAAATTTCAAGCAATGATATTGCTTTTGAAAATAATAAAGAAAAGTATGGACTTGTAGAAGTTGTTATTGATGAAAATAAATCCTTTAAAACTAAGGTGTTTGAAATAACCAAAGTTAAAAATAATGAATATGAATTAAAAGCACTTTCTCCTTATTTTAGTTTAATCAATCATTATTCAGATGATGAGGTGTATTCTTTCTTCAATATAGAAAGTTTTACTATTTATATTACTTTAGATACTAAGAAGTTTGTTTTTGTGAAGTGCTGATTAGTACTCCTATAACCAATACTGATACAAAAACACCTGTGGTACAGCTCCAATAATAATTCCTGCTATAAGTTCTATATAGGTATGAGCTTTCATATACAAACGTGATGAAGCCACTAATCCCATACAAACAATAAAAAAAGAAATAAGATTTACAAATGGCATTTGGTAATACATACTTAAGCCATAAATAAAGCACGTTAAAGCACTAATTCCAATCATGTGTAAACTAGCTTTAAATTTTAAAATAACGCTTGCTAACACAATTACACTGCTAAAAAATCCGCCTAAGAAAAAGAAATACAGTTCGGTAACGGTATCTTTAGAAACACTAAATTTTATTAATACAAATAATAAAATGGCTTGTACAGCAATTGGCATTTTTCTTTCGCTTATGCTGGCTTCTGTAAAAGAAGTTACAACGCCTAATGATCTAAATAAAAAATACATTGATATTGGTAACAACAATGTTAATATAGTTACTTGAACTAGTGTAACTATAATTTGAGAATTATAAAAAAAGGAATGGGTAATTAAAAAGTAAAATAAAGCACCATAAATTGAAACAAATATGGGATGAAAAATATAAGAAAAAACAGGTAATATTTTTTTTAAATCCATATTGTTGGCCTTAAATTTTCTTTCTCAAACGGGCAACAGGAATGTCTAATTGCTCTCGGTATTTCGCAATGGTTCTTCTTGCAATAGGATAACCTCGCTCTTTTAATATTTCGGCTAATTGATCATCTGGTAAAGGTTTCTTTTTGTCTTCTTCAGAAATTACTTGTTGTAAGATGTTTTTAATTTCGATAGTAGAAACTTCTTCTCCTTGATCATTAGTCATCGATTCGCTAAAGAATTCTTTAATTAATTTTGTTCCGTAAGGTGTATCAACATATTTACTATTTGCTACACGAGAAACGGTTGAAATGTCTAAACCAACCATGTCGGCAATATCTTTTAGAATCATTGGGCGAAGTTTGGTTTCTTCTCCGTCCAAAAAGTATTCTTGCTGATAAAACATAATCGCATTCATAGTCACATATAGTGTTTCTTGGCGCTGTTTTATAGCATCAATAAACCATTTTGCCGAATCTAATTTTTGTTTTATAAATTGAACGGCATCTTTTTGCGAACTCGATTTTTCAGAAGTGTCTTTATAACTCTGCAACATTTCCTGATAATCTTTAGAAACGTGCAATTCTGGTGCATTTCTTCCGTTTAACAAAAGTTCTAATTCGCCATCAACAATTCGAATCGTAAAATCGGGAACTATGTGTTCTATCATTTTTTGATTACCATCAAAACTGCCTCCTGGTTTTGGATTTAGTTTTTCAATTTCATCAATAGCTTTTCTTAATTGTTGCTGATTAACATCAAATTTTTGTAATAATTTATCGTAGTGTTTTTTGCTAAATGCATCAAACTGTTGATTAATTACGTTGATTGCTAGTGTAATTGAATCTGAAGGTGTTTTGTGTTTTAATTGCAATAATAAACATTCTTGTAAATCTCTTGCTCCCACACCAGCAGGTTCTAATTCTTGTACTAAATGTAATATTCGCTCTACTGTTGGTTCATCTGTATAAATACCTTGAGTAAAGGCCATGTCATCAACAATATCTTGAATAGTACGTCTGATATATCCCATATCATCAATACTGCCAACTAAAAATTCGGCAATATCGCGTTCGTCATCACTTAAAATAAAAGTATTAAGCTGATTTATTAAATCTTGATGAAAACTAACCGGAGCAGCAAATGGTAGTGACTTATCGTCATCGTCATCACTGTAATTATTGGTTTGATATTTGTAATCTGGAGTTTCGTCGTTGCTTAAATATTCATCAATGTTGATGTCTTGCGTGTCGATATGTTCATTATCGTAATCGTCGTAATCATCATCATTTGTATTTACTTCATAATCATCAGCTTCGTAATTATCTTCCTTACTACTTTCTTCCAAAGCAGGATTTTCAACTAATTCCTCTTGAAGACGTTGTTCAAAAGCTTGCGTAGGCAATTGAATTAACTTCATCAACTGAATTTGTTGAGGCGATAATTTTTGTGATAATTTGAATTGTAAACTGTGTTTAAGCATTTTTTTTATGTTTAAGAGTTTATAGTTTAAGAGTTTAGAAGAGATTCAAACCTTATAAACTCTTAACCTTTTAAACTTATAACCTAATTATTAGAATTCAGCATTCATTGGCGTTCTAGGAAAAGGAATTACGTCTCTAATATTTGTCATTCCTGTTACAAAAAGCACTAATCTTTCGAAACCTAACCCAAATCCTGAGTGAACAGCCGATCCAAATCGTCTAGTATCTAAATACCACCATAATTCTTCTTCGTCAATTCCTAAGGCTTTCATTTTTTCAACTAATACATCGTAACGCTCTTCTCTTTGAGAACCTCCAACAATTTCGCCAATACCTGGGAATAAAATATCCATGGCTCTAACTGTTTCTTTTCCTGGTTCTGTATTGTCGTTTAATCGCATGTAAAATGCTTTAATTTTTGCTGGATAATCAAATAAAATTACCGGACATTTGAAGTGTTTTTCAACTAAGAAACGTTCGTGCTCACTTTGTAAATCAGCACCCCATTCATTAATAATGTATTGGAATTTTTTCTTTTTATTTGGAGTCGAGTCTTTTAAAATATCAATAGCTTCCGTATAGGAGACGCGCTTAAAGTTGTTTTCTAAAACAAAATTTAATTTGTCTAATAAATTCATTTCGCTACGATCTGCTTGCGGTTTAGATTTTTCTTCGTCGATTAATCTTCCTTCTAAGAATTTTAAATCATCGCCACATTTTTCAACAGCATATTTGATAACATATTTAATAAAGTCTTCCGCTAAATCCATGTTATCCGCTAAATCATTAAAAGCAACTTCTGGTTCAATCATCCAAAATTCGGCTAAGTGACGAGAAGTATTCGAATTTTCTGCTCTAAATGTAGGTCCAAATGTATACACTTGTCCTAATGCCATAGCGTAAGTTTCTGCTTCTAATTGTCCTGAAACGGTAAGATTCGTTTCTTTTCCAAAGAAATCTTCTTTATAATTTACTTTGCCTTCTTCTGTTCTTGGAGTAGCATCAAATGGTAAAGCAGTTACTTTAAACATTTCTCCTGCTCCTTCAGCATCAGAACCTGTTATAATAGGAGTGTTTACATATACAAACCCTTTTTCTTGAAAATATTGGTGTACAGCAAATGACAGTACAGATCGCACTCTCATAATTGCACCAAAAGTATTAGTTCGCACACGTAAATGCGCATTTTCTCTTAAAAATTCTAAAGAGTGTTTTTTTGGTTGCATAGGAAATTTTTCCGCATCACTATCTCCTAAAACTTCTAATTTAGTAACTTGGATTTCTACATTTTGACCTGCACCACGACTTTCAGCTAAAGTTCCGGTAACACAAATTGCTGCTCCTGTAGTAATTCTTTTTAGAGTTTCTTCTGGTGTGTTTTCAAAATCTACAACGCACTGAATATTATGAATAGTTGAACCATCGTTCAACGCAATAAATTGATTGTTTCTAAATGTTCTAACCCAACCTTTTGTAGTTACTTCATGTACTATTTTTGTGCTGTTTAAAAGGTCTATGATTTTTGAGTGTTTCATTTCAATTATTTATTTTAAAATACAAACCTACATAAAATTTCAATATTTATATAGGACTTATTGGTTTAATATATGGTTCTTTCATTCCTTAGGCAAAGATAACACTAAAGAAAAAATATATTATTTTTCATTTGAATTATCTTCTTCAAGATCTTCTGCTAAGATATCTAAAGTAGGTTCAAGAAATTCTTTTTCATTAGCAATTGTTTTTTCTAATGATAGTAATAAAGCAGGTAGTAAAATTAGGTTTGATAACATAGCAAATAATAAAGTTGTGGCTACTAATCCTCCTAAAGCTACAGTTCCACCAAAACTAGAAAGTGTAAATACCGAGAATCCAAAAAACAAGACTACCGATGTATAAAACATGCTTATTCCGGCTTCTTTAACCGTGCTATGAACAGATCTTTTTATTTTCCAATTATTAGCTTTTAATTCTTGGCGATATTTGGCTAAAAAGTGAATGGTGTCATCAACTGAAATTCCGAATGCAATACTAAATACTAATATAGTTGATGGCTTAATTGGGATTCCAAAATACCCCATTAATCCGGCTGTCATTATTAAGGGTAATATGTTTGGCAATAACGATACAATTATCATTTTGAAAGATCGGAACATAAAGGCCATTAAAAAAGAAATTAATAAAATAGCAAATAATAAAGATTGAACTAAATTACCAATTAAATAGTGCGTTCCTTTTTCAAAAACATAAGCTTTACCAGTAATGGAAACGGTATAACGTTCTTTTGGAAAAATAAGATTTATTTTATCTTGTAATCTTTCCTCAATTTTTTTCATTTTATCTGTTCCAATATCTCTCATAAAAGTGGTAACACGAGCATACTGACCGGTGCTGTCAACATAGCTTTTTAGCATGTTTTCATTTCCTTTTTGAGTTGAGTTTTTTACATAAGTTAACACTAAAGCTTCTTCAAGTTTAGAATTTGGTAAATCATAAAAATCGGGATTTCCGTTATAAAAAGCCTGATTAGCATATTTTACTAAATTAACAACCGAAACGGGTTTAGATAATTCAGGGATTTCTTCTATAGTTTCTTGTAGTTCGTTTATTCGTTTTAATGTAACTGTTTTTAAAGCTCCTTTTGGTTTTTTAGTATCAATTACAATTTCTAATGGCATTACACCATTAAATTCTTTTTCGTAGAATATGATATCTTTGAAAAAAGGTGCTTTTTTAGGCATATCTTCAATAATACTTCCCGAAATTTTAATTTGGAAAATTCCAATTATCCCCAAAACTAAAATACAAATTGAAACTATAAAAATGGCAATTCTATGATGTCTGATTGTGTTTTCAATCCAATTTATAAACGATGCCATATAGTTTTTTCCTAAGTGCGCCAAGTGTTTCTCTTTTGGCATTGGCATGTAACTGTATGCAATAGGAATTATTAATAGACATAGTAAAAATAAAAAAACGATATTTAATGAAGCTACTACACCAAATTCTTTAAGCAGTTTGCTGTCAGTAAAAATAAAAGTACCAAAACCAGCTGCTGTAGTTAAATTGGTTAACAAAGTAGCATTTCCAACTTTAGAGATTACTCGTTTTAACGACTTGGCTTTATTACCATGGTTTTTAATTTCTTGTTGGTATTTATTAATAAGAAAAATACAGTTTGGAATACCAATTACAATTATTAATGGAGGAATAATTGCTGTTAACACTGTAATCTCATAATTTAAAAGTCCAAGTGTTCCAAAAGACCACATTACTCCAATAATTACAACAGTCATTGAAATTAATGTAGCGCGCATACTTCTAAAAAAGAAGAAAAACAACAAGGAAGTAATGGCTAAAGCAGCACCAACAAACAATCCAATTTCATCAATTATGCTTTTTGCATTTAATGTTCTAATATAAGGCATTCCAGAAACGCGAAGATCTAAGCCCGTTTCTTTTTCAAAGGCTGCAATTTTTTCGTTACTTAAATATTTTTCAATAAATTCTTTTCTTGCTTTTGTATTTACTATTTTTTTATCCATGTAAATAGCAAAACGAACAGCGCCACTTTCTTTATTAAAAAGCATGCCTTCATAGAAAGGTAAATTATTAAAAAACTCAGTTTTTTTCTGCTTTAAGTAAGGGTCTGAAATACTATCGTTATTAATAAAAGCAACAAGGTTGAATTTTTTATTAAGTGTGTCTTTGCGTAATACTTTTAAGTCATCTATAGACAATGTTAGCTCTACTGCTTTGTCTTTTTTAATTTCGGAGATGAATTTTTCCCAAGCTTTTATGTTTTTTTCGTTGAAGAATTTTTCGTCTTTAAAACCAAGAACAACTAAGTTGCCTTCTTCACCAAACTTATCTAAAAACGAATTATATTCAATGTTTACTTCGTGATCGTCAGGTAATAAGTTAGCTTCAGTAAAGGTAAAACGCATGTTTTTCCACTGAAAAGCCATAAAAACGGTAAAAAGTAGGACAAGAACTAATAAAAAAATTCGATTTCTTAAAATTCTACTGGCAATATAATCCCAAAAACTAGTGCTTAACCACTTTAACATTTCTCAAAAATTAGGGTGCAAAGGTAAGGAATATTGCTTAAAATATTGGTCCTGAGCGTAATTTTTACGTTAAATTTAAAATCCTAAATCTAAATAATAAGAAATTTTAATGGCTATATTGTCATCAAAATTGGCTAGTTGATTTGGTCCATAGCGGTAAAAAGCAACTAAACCAAATCCTTTAAAAATTTTATTACATTCAACACCGCTTTCAAAAAAACCATCTTCAAGAGTTTTGTAACCAATTCCAAGGTGTTGATTGTTCTTGTTGTTTGAACCTATTGCCATTCTGGTTACAACAGTAAATTCGGGATTAATTTTATAACCAAGGCGCACTTTATTAAAAGTGTGTTTTAATTGTAATGATGCGTATTTATCAGAGAAAAACTCGTTAAAGAACATTGTTTCAAAACTGTTTTTACCTGCAATTGTTATACGTTGTAAAATGGCATCACGATTTAAATTATTTGGAACAATACTGTATAAATGTGTTAATGGCACATCTCCAAAAGCAATACCGGTTTGCAATAATATAGAACTTTTTTGTCCTGACAAATAAGGCAATTCGTAATAGGTTTTAAAATCTATTTTAGAAAAAGTAAAGTCATTATCTAATACGTTTGGCAAAGCTTGGGTAAGTTGAAGTGAAAATTTTGGATGTTTTTTTTCATATTCAATTTTACCCATAGGTGTTTGCATATAATTACTAAAAGGATTCCATTGAAAAGCCAATTGTACTGCCGTAATAGTATAATTACTATACAATTTATCATCGTTTATAAAGGTATAATCAAAAAGTGGTTGAATTTGGTTATGAGAAATTCCAAAATAACTGGATGTTTTAGGTAAAAACTTACTCTCTACAAAAACAGAACTCATTTTGTTGTTGTAAAAAGTAGAAATATTTATGGGTCTAGGGTCATAGATTTTAAATCTTCGAGAATCAGTAACAAAATTGGTTTGAGCTATCTCACTAATGTCATCGATATAAGAGGCACTTATCCAGGTTTCAGATTTAGTTTCTAATAGGTAAGAAGGTGTAATTCCAAATTTAAATGCTTCATCTTTTAAACCATAAGCGCCATAAAAAGCGACTTTGTATTTTTCAGATAGTTTAGAATTAGTAACGGCGCCTAATCCTAATCTAAAACCTTCAAAATTATTATATTTTATAATACTTCTTAAATCGATGTCGAATATTGAAACAGGAAAGTAGCCGTTAATGATTTTTCTTCCTAAAAATAATTTGTGTTCTATTTTTTCAGAAAGCGATAAGCTATCTATTGAAGTATATGTTCTAAGTTTTCTTTTATCTAGTGAATCATTTTTAAAAATATTCCAGTAATCTTCTTCTTGTGATAAACTCGATTTAGGAACATCAATTTTTACCCTAGGTTTTGAAATGACAATAGATTTGTTTATTTCAATGTCAAAAGGAGTAGATTCTATTAAAACATAGGCTTGATCTGTTGCGTTTTTACTTTCCGTTAAATCTAAATCAGAACTAAATTTTATAGTACCTCCTAAAAGTTTAATGTCTTCATGATTGTTACCTTTAGACACTTTAAATTTTCTGTTTTTTGGAAACCAAATATCAATATCTTTTTTATAATCAAATGTATAAGTAGCATTGATATTTACAACGCCATAAATACGGAAATAAGCTTTACAAATAGCATAGTTTACGGTGTCTATATATAACAATCCTCTTAATCGATTTGTATTGAGTTTTTTAGGTTCAAAATAAATTCTATAAGCTATTCTTCCATCAATTGTAACGGTGTCTATTAATTTGTAATTATATAATTTTCGACCAAAATTAGAAATTGGATTTTGAACTGGAATTTCTAAAATTTCGAATGGATTTTCATATACGGAATATGAAATTAGTTTAAGTCCAAGATATTCATAAACAGGCTGTTTAAAACCTGCCATTCTTGATGCTAAAACCGTTTCTTTATTTTGAAATTGATTGTGCTGAATTAAATTTATTTTTTCTGTTTGATATAAATGCTGCTTTTCAGAAAATTTTTTGAATTTGTAATTCGTTGAATCCAATTTTATTATTGGTTTTCTGAATAGTCTTTTCTTATATATAGTGTCAATTTTTGATGCAATACTATCTGGATTTGCTGTTACTTGAAGATACTCATAGTTTTTATACTGAAAACTCGATAATCCTTTTTCGGGATCGTTTAATTTTCTGTTTTCAATTACTTTTTTTACAATGTTGTTTACATTGTTTTCTGTATAAATTTCAGCTTTTTTTTCGTTTAAGTCATTTACTAACTTAATTGTAATATTGAATTTTTTTGGTTGTGGATACGTTATTTTTTCATAATACCCTTTGAAGTTAACTTTTATAGGTAGTTTAAAATCGTTGACTTCTACTAAAAATTTCCCTTCCCAATCGGTATTGAATTTTGTATTGTTGTACGTAACGGAAGCAAATGCAATAGGAACTTTTGTATCAAAGTCTATAACTTGTCCTTTAATTTTGGTTTGCGCAACAAAACTGTTGGTAATAATTAAGCTCAAGAAAAGCCAAAAATATTTCATGAAGAGATTGATTTTGTACAAATATATTCAAAATAAAAAATCCCGAGTGTTAATCGGGACTTAAATTTATACTTTCATGATTTCAGCTTCTTTAACGGCTAAAAGTTCATCTATTTTCTTGATGAAAGAATCGGTTAATTTTTGAACGTCTTCTTCTGCTTTTTTACAAATATCTTCGGCAGTTCCTTCTTTTTCTTCCTTTTTAATATCAGAATTAGCATCTTTTCGGTGATTTCTAATTCCAATTTTTGCATCTTCAGCTTCTGATTTTGCTTGTTTTACCAAGTCGCGTCTTCTTTCTTCTGTTAATGCAGGAATATTGATAATGATATTATCTCCATTGTTCATTGGGTTTAATCCTAAATTAGCAATCATTATTGCTTTTTCAATAGGATGTAACATATTTTTTTCCCAAGGTGTAACTGTTAAAGTTCGTGCATCGGCAGCATTAATATTAGCAACTTGCGATAACGGAGTTTGAGATCCGTAATAATCTACAAAAACACCACCTAACATTTGAGGTGAAGCTTTTCCTGCTCTAATATTTAAAAATTCTTTCTCTAAATGCGCAACGGAACCTATCATAGCTTCTTTTGCACTGTCTAAAATAAAGTTAATTTCTTCTGTCATTGTATAAATTTTTTATTTTTCGAATTCTAAAATCTGAATTCTAAATTATATTGTAACCGTTGTTCCAATGGTTTCGCCATTACACACTTTTAATAAATTCCCATCTTTATTCATATCAAAAACTATAATAGGTAATTTATTTTCTTGACTTAAGGTAAAAGCTGTTGTGTCCATAACATTTAATCCTTTTGCTAGTACATCTTCAAATGAAATAAAATCAAATTTAACTGCATCTGCATTTTTTTCAGGATCAGAAGTATAAACACCATCAACACGAGTTCCTTTTAAAATTACATCAGCTCCAATTTCAACACCTCTTAAAACAGCGGCAGTATCGGTTGTAAAATAAGGATTTCCTGTTCCTGCACCAAAAATAACAATTCTTCCTTTTTCTAAATGACGAGTAGCTTTTCTTTTGATATAAGGTTCTGCTATTGCTTCAATTTTTAACGCTGTTTGTAAACGGGTTTGCATTCCTGCTTCTTCTAAAGCGCCTTGTAATGCCATTCCATTAATTATAGTGGCAAGCATTCCCATATAATCTCCTTGCACTCTGTCCATACCATTACTAGCACCTGCAACACCTCTAAAAATATTTCCACCGCCAATTACAATTGCAATTTCTACACCTTTATCATGAATTTGTTTTATTTCAGAGGCATACTCAGCTAAACGTTGCGGATCAATACCATATTGTCTTTCACCCATTAAAGCTTCGCCACTTAATTTTAGAAGAATTCTTTTGTACTTCATTTTTTGTGTTGTTTAATCTGATTTTATTCAGATATATGTTGTTATAGTTGTTTTTGAACTATTTTTTAAAAATATTCCGATGCAAATATAGTTAAATAGCTTTTTTCTAAAAAATATGTTTTTAACATTTATGAGCCTAAATTTTTAAAACTATTTTTTGCTTCATTATAGCCAATTTCAAATATCAAATCCATTTTAGATATATTGGTTTCAAATGTACTAAAATCTGCTAATTTTTTAGGTTCAATAATCCAGTCGCAATGATTGAATTTTTGCAAATTTGAATATGCAGTCAATAATTCAAGCGCTCTGTAGGTTACAGCTTTAATAGAATTTAGATTTTTTGCTTCAATATTTTGTAAAGGACTTACATAAACCCCAATAATAGATTCGCATTTTCCTTGCAATACATCTACAGGAAAATGATTTAAAATTCCACCATCGCTGTATAATTTTCCATTTATTACGTATGGCGAAATCATTCCAGGAACAGCTGTTGAAGCTAAAACGGCATCAACCACTTTGGTTTCTTGATTAAAAATTTTTAATTTTCCTTTAATCATATCGGTTGCTGTAATATATGTAGGAATTCTCAATTCGTTTAATTTTACTTCCCCAAATATTTCGCTAAAATATTCTTTAAATGAATCAGAATCTACAATACCGGCTTTTTTAAAAGTAAAATGTTTCCAATGAAAAAAGTAAATGGATTTAAAAAATTCTAAAATTTCTTGAGGCTCTTTGCCAAATGAATACATAGCACCAACAATTGCTCCAGCGCTCGAACCAGCAATGCAAGATGGTTTTAAGCCTTGTTCTGTTAAAAATTGTAATGCGCCTGCATGTGCAATTCCTTTTGATCCACCACCCGAAAGCGCTAAACCAGTTGATTTAGAAGTTAAATCGATATGTAACATAGCTTACATTTAATTGCCAAAATTAAAACTAAATTTGCATAATAAAGTTAACAAGATGATAAATACAATACAAAATGCATTAGAAAATAGTTTTTCTTATGCTAATTATAGAAAACATGTAGCTCAATTAATTGCAATTGGGCAATCTACAGGTCATACTCAATCAGAAAATTTGTTACATTTTTCAGAATTAAACGAAACACGAATGAATCGTTTAGAAAAAACAATTGCGATTATTGACGAAGTTAAATTTAAATTAGAGAATTTAGATAGAAATTATATTTGGTTGGTTATTGCAGAAGGTTGGTGTGGCGATGCGGCTCAGATTTTACCAATCATAAATAAAATGAGTGAAGTGTCTGAAAAAATTGACTTAAAAATTGTTTTACGTGACGATAATGATGCTTTAATGCAGCGTTTTTTAACGAATGGCGGAAAAGCAATTCCTAAATTGATTATGTTAGATGCTGAAAATTTAGAAATAATTTCAGATTGGGGTCCAAGACCAAAAGGAGCAAAGCAATTAATTTCTGATTATAAATTAGAACATGGCGTAATTGATGAAACAGCTAAAATAGAATTGCAAAAATGGTATTTACACGATAAAGGAATTTCAACTCAAAATGAAATTGTACAAATGCATGAGCAAGTTTTAAGTTGATTTTTTTTGGAACACAGATTATAGAAATTTAAGTAATTTTTAAAATTTCTTCAATCTGTGTTCCTAATATTGAAATTTTATTTTATTGTTCCAATAATATTCAATTTATCAGAAGTGGAAATTCCGCCTGGGTTACAACCTAATTGACCTTCCGGAATTTCCATTTTTAATTTTTCATAATACTCTGCCCAAACTTTAAAATATTCTTTTGATTTTGGTGACTTGAAAGTCATCGGATACAAATCAAATAATGGTTTTTTGTACGAATGCAAAAATGCATCAAAAATTAATTCCGAGCAGTAATATTTACCATTATTATATAGATATTCATCATCATAAGGAACACCAACTTGTTGTAACGAAAACACAATTGCTTCTGGAATATATTTTTGATATTTCCGTTTTAATCTTCCAACGAACATTTCTTCTGTTGTGTAGGTTTTAAAGGTTTCGTAAGGTGTAATTTTTACATTTTTTCCTGAAGCTTCTATAATAAGAATAGAGTCGTTTTTGATGTACACCATTCCTATATGACTAAAATCTTTTCCCTGATGACCTTCGGTAACTTCGTTAATAGCTTCGCAAAGAGGACCACAATTCATCGATTGAAATAAAAGATCACCTGTTTTTAGTTTTACATTTTGAGAAAAACCATAAAAAGAAAACCAAATTAAAAGTAAAATAATTTTTTTCATTTTAAAAAGATACTAAAGCAATTCCAATACTTATACTATATACTTCGTCTATATTATTTCTTAGTTTGTAACCATGATTGTTAATTTCAACAAATAAACTAATACCATCAGTGTTTTCTAATCCCAAACTAATTTTTTGATAGGTTCCCATTAAATCACCTCTACCAATTGCAAAAGATTTTCCAATTCCATATTGTAAAGTAATCCGCGTTTCTTCTCCAACTTTAGGACTTAATCTAAAGTTTGCATATAACGGAACAGCAACTAATTTGTCTGATCCTAGCCAGTCAATACCAGAAGTTACAGCAATTCCAAACCATTTATTATAGTGTACTCCATATCCAAATTTGGCCCCAATTCCATCGGGTAAAAACCAATAATCACTTCGGTTTCCATTAGCATCAATTTCTCCATAGGTTTTGTTTCCTCGAAGAGGAATTGTAACATCAAATTGCATGTAATTTCCACCATCGGCAGATTCACTTTCAGGAGATTCGTAAAATTTTTTTTCAGAAAATGATTTATTAGAAGCAGCTAAATGATTTGGAACAGCAATTAATGTGTCTTTTTTAGTTTGTGAAAAACTAAGTTGAAATAAAACAAAAAATAGAAATAAAATTTTATTTTTCATTTTGAAGCGATTTTTCAAAAGCATCAGGAGAAATTGCATTTTCAACATCATAATCGCCAATTTTTGTACGACGAAGTGCCGATAAATGCCCACCAGATTGTAATGCTAAACCAAAATCAAATGCTAAAGAACGAATATAAGTTCCTTTGCTACAAGTAACTCTAAAATCAACTTCAGGCAACTCTATTCTAGTAATTTCAAATTCATAAATTGTAGTTTTTCTTGCTAAAATTTCCACTTCAATTCCAGCACGAGCCGATTCATATAATCGCTTTCCGTCTTTTTTTATTGCAGAAAAAACAGGAGGTTTTTGGTCGATTTCGCCAATAAATTGTTTAGTATTTTCTAAAATTAATGCTTCGGAAATATGAGTTATTGGAAAGGTAGCATCAATTTCTGTTTCCAAATCATATGATGGAGTTGTAGCTCCAAGCACAATTGTTCCAGTATATTCTTTGGTTTGTGCCTGAATTTCGGTAATTCTTTTTGTAAATTTTCCGGTACAAATAATTAACAAACCAGTTGCTAATGGATCTAATGTTCCGGCATGACCAATTTTGAATTTTTTAGGAAGTTTCAATTCATTTATCAGCGCATACTTTAGTTTATTCACGGCTTGAAATGAACTCCATTTTAATGGTTTGTCTATCAGAATAACTTTGCCTTCTAAAATTTCTTCTGTCGTCATTAGATAATAGTTAATTTTTGAACAAAGAAATGAATTAGAAGAATCGCAATTCCGGCTACTATTCGGTAATAACCAAAAACTTTAAAACCGTATTTTGTTAAAAATCCAATGAATGATTTTATAGCAACTAAGGCAACAATAAATCCAACTACATTACCAATTATTAATAAATTAATTTGATCGTCTGAAAGCACAAATCCTTCTTTATTATAATCGTATATTTTTTTAACTGTAGCGCCAAGCATAGTAGGTATTGCTAAGAAAAAAGAAAACTCTGCAGCGGTAGTTCTGGATATTTTTTGCGACATACCGCCTACAATACTTGCACCACTTCTAGAAACACCAGGAATCATTGCTAAACATTGAAATAATCCAATTTTAAATGCGGTTAGGTATGAAATTTCGGTTCCTTCCTCGTTTCCAAACCATTCATCTACTTTTAAAAGTAAAATTCCCCCAATTACTAATGAAATAGCAACAGTAATAGGATTTTCTAATAAACTATCTATAAAATCATTAAGTAATAATCCAAATATTACCGCTGGAATAAAAGCTACAAATAATTTGAAATAAAAATCAAGCGATTGAAAGAAGCGTTTGAAATATAAAACAATTACTGAAAGAATGGTTCCTAATTGTATTACGATGGTAAAAAGTTTTGTAAAATCATCACTTGCAATTCCAAAAAAGGAAGAAGCAATAATCATATGTCCTGTTGAAGAAACGGGTAAAAATTCGGTTATTCCTTCAATTATAGCAAGAATAATAGCTTGAAGTGTATTCATTGTAATAATTAGTAATTAGTAAATAGTGACTAGTGATTAGCAAAACCAGCTTACTAATAACTGAATACCGAACACTATTTTTTAGGATTTTTTAAAATCGAATAAATTGTAATTCCAAATCCAATTAACACAACAGTTGGTGCTAAACGAATTCTTCTAAAATTAAAAATTTCTTCATTAAAAACATTAGGATCTTCGCTTCCTCCGCCACTCATTAAAATGAATCCAGTAGCAATTACAGCTAAACCAACTAAAAGAATTTTATAATTTACTTTATCAAAAAGAAATTCGGGCTTGTTATTATTTTCCATTTTTATTTTTTTTAATTCAATGAACACTATAAATTGTATACTGAAAATTAATATAAATCGTCTGTTTTTAAATTTAAGAAACGTTGTGTTGCAAAATACGTACTAATAGAAGTGATTATAATTCCAACTATAAAAACGCCCGAAACTACAATTCCAATAGCGACATAATCTTTTGCGATTCCTAAGCTTGGAAATTCTTTATCCACATAAAAAACCAATCCCAACAAAGATAAAATAGCCAAGGCAGAACCAACTAATCCTAGTTTAATGCTTGTCCAAATAAAAGGTTTTCTAATGAAAGACTTAGTAGCTCCTACCATTTGCATGGTTTTGATGGTAAATCGATGTGAATAAACAGATAAACGTAAAGAACTATTAATTAAAAGCATGGCAACAATTGTTAAAATGCCACTAATAATCAAAATCCAAAAACTAATTTCTTTTACATTATTGTTTACTAAATCAACCAATTGTTTGTCATAGATAATCTCAGAAACCATTTCGTTTTTACGAATAGTTCGTTCTATTTTTTTTATACTATCTGCAACAACATAATCTCCTTTTAAATGAATGTCGAAAGAATTTTGAAGAGGATTAAAACCTAAAAACTCCATAAAGTCTTTTCCCACAATATCGACATTGTTTTTTGCAGCACTATCTTTATGAACAAATGCATAGTTTTTTATAAACATAGAATTTTTAATTTCCACGTCAAATGCATTTAAGACGCTGTCGTTAGCTTCATTTTTAAAGAAAACAGTCATGGGAATATTTTCTTTAAAATCATTTGATATTTTTTTAGAATTTATAACGAATAAACCTAAAGTTCCCAATAGGAATAAAACTAAAAAAATACTTAAAACTACTGAAAAGTAAGACGAAATTAATCGTCGCTTGTTGTAATTTTCAAATGATGATGCCATAAAATTCTATTTAAGCTGTAAAAATAGTAAAGAAATTTTGTTTACATAGAATATAACAACAAAGTTTTAACTTTAGTATTATAAAATGTATTTTTGCACCTGATTTTTATTGTTTGGAACAATAAATAACAAATTATAAATCGTATCATGAAATACCACCACGAAAAAATCGAAGCCAAATGGCAACAATATTGGGCAGAATACCAAACTTTTGCTGCAAGTAACACTTCAGATAAGCCAAAATACTACGTATTAGATATGTTTCCTTATCCTTCTGGAGCTGGGTTACACGTTGGGCATCCGCTGGGTTACATTGCTTCTGATATAATTGCAAGATATAAAAGACATCAAGGTTTTAATGTGTTGCATCCGCAAGGGTACGATTCATTTGGTTTGCCAGCCGAACAATATGCTATTCAAACAGGGCAACATCCTGCAGATACAACGCGTATGAATATAGAAGGTGGTGTGGATAAATCAGGAAATACGATTCAAGGCTATAGAAATCAGTTAGACAGAATTGGTTTTTCTTTCGATTGGAGTAGAGAAGTGCGTACATCAAATCCAGATTATTATAAGCATACACAGTGGATTTTCATTCAATTATTCGAATCTTGGTACAATAAAACTGCCGATAAAGCAGAAAGCATTTGCACGTTAATGCAAGAATTTGAGAAAAACGGAAATGCGAATGTAAATGCGGTTTGTGATGATAACATCGCTCCATTTTCAGCTGAAGATTGGAAATCATTTTCATCGTCAGCACAACAAAAAATACTTTTACAATATAGATTAACCTATTTGGCCGAAACCGAAGTAAACTGGTGCGCGGCTTTAGGAACCGTTTTAGCGAATGACGAAATTGTAAACGGCGTTTCAGAACGTGGTGGACATCCCGTAGTTCGTAAGAAAATGACACAATGGAGTATGCGAATTTCTGCTTACGCGGAACGTTTATTGCAAGGTTTAAACGAAATCGATTGGAGTGAATCGATTAAAGAATCGCAAAGAAATTGGATTGGAAAATCAGTTGGAGCAATGGTTTCTTTTAAAGTCATTGCGAGTGAAGCAAAGCAATCTATTGAAGTTTTCACTACTCGACCTGATACTATTTTCGGAGTTACCTTCATGACTTTAGCTCCAGAACACGATTTAGTTGCTCAAATTACCACTCCAGAACAAAAAGCTGCTGTTGAAGCGTATGTTGAAGCGACTGCAAAACGTTCAGAACGTGAAAGAATGGCAGATGTAAAAACCATTTCAGGTGTTTTCACTGGTGCTTATGCTGAACATCCTTTTACAAAAGAACCAATTCCAGTTTGGATTGGCGATTACGTGTTAGCGGGTTACGGAACGGGTGCGGTTATGGCGGTTCCATGTGGGGATGAGCGTGATTATGCTTTCTCAAATTTCTTCAAAGGAACTAACGGAATGCCAGCAATTAAAAACATTTTTAACCAAGATATTTCAGAAGCCGCTTACGGAGAAAAAGGTGGTTTCGAATTAGTGAATTCTGATTTCTTAAACGGATTAGATTACAAATCGGGAACGAAAAAAGCAATTGAAGCATTAGAAAAAATAGGCGCAGGAAATGCTAAAGTAAATTACCGTTTACGTGATGCGGTTTTCTCTCGCCAAAGATATTGGGGCGAACCTTTTCCAGTTTATTACGTGAATGGTTTACCACAAATGATTGACAAAAAACACTTGCCAATTGTGTTGCCAGAAGTTGAAAAGTATTTACCAACCGAAGACGGACAACCACCATTAGGAAATGCAACGGTTTGGGCATGGGACGTTGAAAAGTCGGGAGTTGTGAGTTGTGAGTTGATAGATAACGTGAAAGTTTTTCCGTTAGAATTGAACACCATGCCAGGTTGGGCAGGTTCTTCTTGGTATTGGATGCGTTATATGGACGCACACAACACCGAAGAGTTTGCGAATGAAGAAGCACTTAAATATTGGGAAAGTGTCGATTTATACATTGGTGGAAGCGAGCACGCAACCGGACATTTATTGTACTCTCGTTTTTGGAATAAATTTTTAAAAGACAGAGGTTATGCACCAACAGAAGAACCATTTAAAAAACTGATCAATCAGGGAATGATTTTGGGGATGAGTGCGTTTGTTTATGTTCTTAGAGAAAAAGGAAAAATCTTTATAGTTCCTAAAAAAGTTAGAAATGAAATCGTTCACAATGTTAAATTATCATTACAAGATGAAAATTATTTTGAACCAACAGAATTGAATTGGTCTAATTTCATTTCAGATTTTAATTCAGGAAATGTTGAAAATATAAATATTCAGGAAATTCACGTTGATTTATCAGTAATTAATGATATTACAAATGAATTAGATATAGAAAAATTCAAATCACATCCTTTATATACTGATTATAAAGATGCTGAATTCATCTTAGAAGATGGAAAATACATTGTGGGTCGCGAAGTAGAAAAAATGTCGAAATCGAAATACAATGTGGTTTCGCCAGATGATATTTGTGAAGAATACGGAGCAGATACCTTACGTTTATACGAAATGTTTTTAGGGCCATTAGAGCAATCTAAACCTTGGAATACAGCAGGAATTACTGGAGTTTCTGGTTTCTTAAAAAAATTATGGCGTTTGTATTTTGATGATAACGGTTCAGTAATTGTAAACGATGAGCCAACAGCAGAAATGTACAAATCGTTACACAAAACCATCAAAAAAGTAACAGAAGATATTGAGAATTTCTCTTTCAATACATCAGTTTCGCAATTCATGATTTGTGTAAATGAATTGCAACAATTAAAATGTAATCACCGTGCGATTTTAGAACCATTAGCTATTTTAGTTTCACCATATGCACCACATATTGCTGAGGAATTATGGAGCGCTTTAGGTCACGAAGGTTCAGTTGCAACTGTTGCTTTTCCAAAATTTGAAGAAAAATATTTGGTAGAATCTGAAAAAGAATACCCAGTTTCGTTCAATGGGAAAATGCGTTTTACGATTAAGTTACCATTAGATTTAACGGCAGCCCAAATTGAAGAAATCGTAATGGCGGATGAAAGAACACAAAATCAATTACAAGGCAGAACACCAAATAAAGTGATTATTGTTCCTGGTAAGATTATTAATTTGGTAGGATAAGGACTTTTTTGTCATTCTGAACTTGTTTCAGAATCTATCATTGAATAACCGCAGATTCGCAGATTTTAATCTATGAGTCTGCGGTTTATTATTTCTCCTCTTTTAGAGGGGTGCCCGAAGCGTGTAGTGTCAAAATGTTTTAAAAAGAGTTTTTTATAATCAGCAAATCTGCGGTTTTTATTCTCTTTTTTGTAACATTTTTAATTTTTTACGTATAATAGGTAAACTAAAATGTCAAATTGTCATTTTGTAAATTTGGCTTATATTTTGATATAATTTAATAAATTTAATTTTTAAAATTTATAGATATGTTTGACTTAGGTTCTATGATAATTGGTGGAATTGTGATGTTGGTAAGTTGGTTAGTTTCAAATCGCTTACAATCTAAATTTGATTATTATTCAAAAGTGCATTTAAGAAATGGAATGAGTGGAGCTGAAATTGCTGAAAAAATGCTTTCAGATCACGGTATTCGTGATGTAAAAGTGATTTCTACTCCAGGAAGATTAACAGATCATTACAATCCTGCAGATAAAACGGTAAATTTATCTGAAGCAGTTTATAATCAAAGAAATGCAGCCGCAGCTGCAGTAGCGGCTCACGAATGTGGCCATGCTGTACAACACGCCCAAGCGTATAGTTGGTTAACAATGCGTTCTAAAATGGTGCCTATGGTGCAAATTTCATCTTCATTAGTGCAGTGGGTGTTAATAGGTGGAATATTAATGATTAATATCTTTCCATCTTTATTGTTAATTGGGATTATTTTATTTGCAGTAACCACTTTGTTTTCAATTGTTACACTCCCGGTTGAGTATGATGCAAGTAACAGAGCATTGGCTTGGTTAAAAAATAAAAACATGGTAAGCCAACAAGAATATGCTGGTGCCGAAGATTCATTAAAATGGGCAGCTCGTACATATTTAGTTGCAGCAATTGGTTCTATTGCTACTTTATTGTATTACGTAATGCGTTATGTAGGTGCTAGTAGAGATTAATTTCTAAAATTATATAAAACAAAATCCGTCAAATTTAAAGGTTTGACGGATTTTTTATTTTGTACTTCCAACTTTGTACTTCGTACCTACAATTGGATTTGTCTTTCTATTTGTTGTTCCAATGAAATATAGGTTTCCGTTCTTGAAACGCCATCTATCGGTTGGATTTTTTTGTTGAGTAATTGCATTAAATGTTCGTTATCTCTACAAATCAGTTTGATTAAAATACTCCAATTTCCTGTTGTATAATGACATTCTAAAACTTCTGGAATTTTTTTTAATTCTTTTACGACTTCTGGATTGCTAGAAGCTTTTTCCAAATAAATTCCAATAAAAGCCATTGTGCTATAACCCAAAACTTTAGTGTCAACTACAAATTTTGAACCCGAAATAACACCAGCTTGTTCTAATTTACGCAATCGTTGATGAATTGCAGCACCCGAAATCCCAATTTTATTGGCAATCTGTAAAATAGGTTTTCGAGCGTCTTCCATTAAGTCGCGAAGTATTTCCTTGTCGATTCCGTCGATTTCAATTTGCAAGTGATTTATCTTCATTTTCAATTTATTTGAAAGTAAAAATACAAAATCGATTTCAAAAAGCATAAAAAATCCGAAACCTATTACGATTTCGGATTAATAACTTTATAGTTTAAGATTAATTTTTAACATTTAAAGGATTGTAGCCTAAGTAAGGAACTTCCATTTCTTTAAAAATTACACCATAACTTTCTAATTCTTTTAAAATAGGGGTATAAACTTCTTTACTAATTGGTAATTGAACACCCGGAGTTGTAATTTCTTTATTTAGGATTTTTAAGGTTGCAATGGCAACAGGTAATCCTACGGTTTTAGCCATGGCAGTATAAATTTGGTCATCGCCAATACAAACCATGGTAGAATCAATTTGTTTTTTTTCTCCATTTAGTTCATAGCCAAATTTGTGATACATTACAATCATATCTTTATCATTTGGTTGTAAAGCCCATTTTTCGGCAAGAATTTTTTCTAATATTTGAGCTGGAGTTGCTTTTACTAATTCTACTTTTTTATCAGGATTAAACAAATCTAGTTCAACTAATTTATCCCAAATAATATCATCTTGATCAATTTTTTGTAAAGCACGTAATTTTATTTCAATAGTATCCGTTGGATGATAAGGTAAAAAAGAATTCGTAAATTCTCTATAACTCATTTCCTCAGAATTGTCAATTATATACGAGTCATCTGTCATTCCAAGTTGTACCAAAATATCCCAAGCTCTTGAATATCCAACACGTCTTATAGTTCCTCGATAGCATGTAAGTGCGTCATCTAAACCATAAACACTTCTGTATTTTAAAGAATCTCTATTGGCGTAGGCTTCAAATCTACCATAATTTTCAACTTCTAAAAATTCAGTTCTTCTAAAAAGTTTCGAATACGGAATGTATTTATAATTTCCTTCCTGAATAAATTTTGCTGCACCACCTTGTCCTGCTAAAACTACATTTCTAGGATTCCAAGTAAATTTATAATTCCATAAATTGGTATCGCTTTCAGGAGCTACTAAACCACCACAAAACGATTCAAATAAAATGACATCGCCTCCTTTTTCTCTAATTTCATCTAAAACTTTCATGGCACTCATATGGTCAATTCCTGGGTCAAGACCAATTTCGTTCATAAAAATTAAGTTGTTTTCTTTAGCTGCGGCATCTAGTTCTTGCATTGCTGCACTAATATAAGAAGCGGTAACCATGTGTTTTTTGAATAAAATACAATCTTTTGCAATTTCTACGTGCAAATGAGCAGGAAGCATTGATACCACAATATCTGCTTTTTGAATTTCGGCTTTTCTTTGACTTTCGTTAAAAATATCAAGTCCTATTGCAGTCGCATTTTTGTGATTATTTGTTTTTTGTTTAGCTAATTCTTCAGATAAATCACTAATTGTGATATGAAGGTTTTCCTTTTCGGAATTTTCTAAAAGGTATTTTATAAGTGATGAAGCAGATCTACCGGCTCCAATAACTAAAATATGTCTCATCTTTTGATGTGTTGTAAAATATCACACGAAGATAGTGAAATGTTATATTTATAAAAATTAATTCTTGATTTATGTCATAATTTAACATAAAAACTTTTGCTATCTTTGGTCTCAAATTTAAAAAAAATGGATAAAAAAATTCTTTTAGTAGCTGCCTTTTTAGGATTTTCAGCTATTATTCTAGGAGCTTTTGGCGCACATGCTTTAAAAAAAGTACTTTCTATTGAACAATTGCAATCTTTTGAGGTAGGGGTGCGTTATCAAATGTATCATGCTTTGTTTTTATTTTTTATTGGAACTTTTGCTTTTTTAAATGAAAAAGAGCGTTTAATCATTTTTTGGTTAACAATTTCTGGGGTATTGTTTTTTTCAGGATCTATTTATCTATTAGCTACAAATGGCATTACAAACTTAAAAACTAAATTTTTAGGACCAATTACACCAATAGGTGGGTTGTTGTTAATTTCGGCCTGGAGCTATTTATTTTACTCTATTTTAAGTAAAAAACAATAATTTAAAACGCTATCTGAAATTAAATTTATAATTTTGCACTTTATTTAAACACAACATAACAAATATTTTATGGATACAAATAATCAAATTACGAAATCGATTTCGTTAGAAAAATACGGAATCGTTAATGTATCAGAAATAATCTACAATCCTTCTTATGAATTTTTATATAATGAAGAATTAAATCCAGCTTTAGAAGGCTTCGAAAGAGGTCAATTAACAGAACTAGGAGCGATTAATGTAATGACAGGTGAATTTACAGGTCGTTCTCCTAAAGACAAGTACATTGTTAAAGATAGTGTTACAGAAAACACTATTTGGTGGAATTCTGATAAAGCGGCTAACGACAATAAACCAATTTCTCAAAACACATGGAATGCATTAAAGGAAACTACAGTTAATCAACTTTCGGGTAAAAGATTGTTTGTTGTAGATGCTTTTTGTGGTGCTAATGAAAATACAAGATTAAAAGTTCGTTTTATTATGGAAGTGGCATGGCAAGCTCACTTTGTAAAAAATATGTTTATCCGTCCTACGGAAGAAGAATTAGAAAATTTTGGTGAGCCAGATTTTATTGTAATGAACGGTTCAAAAACAAGTTTTAAAGATTACGCAAATCACGGATTAAATTCTGAAGTGTATGTAGCATTTAACTTGACAGAGAAAATCCAATTAATTGGTGGAACTTGGTATGGTGGAGAAATGAAAAAAGGATTGTTCTCTATGATGAACTATTACTTACCATTACAAGGGATTGCTTCAATGCACTGTTCAGCAAATAAAGGGAAAGATGGTGATGTAGCTGTTTTCTTCGGATTATCAGGAACAGGAAAAACTACTTTATCTACAGATCCAAAACGTGAATTAATTGGAGACGACGAACATGGTTGGGATAATGATGGTGTTTTTAACTTTGAAGGTGGATGTTATGCAAAAACTATCGATTTAAGCGCAGCAAATGAACCAGATATTTATGGTGCAATTAAAAGAGATGCATTATTAGAAAATGTAACAGTTGATGCTAATGGAGAAATTGATTTTAAAGATGGATCGGTTACCCAAAACACACGTGTTTCTTACCCTATTGATCATATTGAAAATATTGTAAGACCCGTTTCTAAAGCAGGTCATGCTACAAAAGTTATTTTCTTAACCGCTGATGCATTTGGAGTAATGCCTCCAGTTTCTAAATTAACTCCTGAGCAAACTAAATATTACTTCTTATCAGGATTTACAGCTAAATTAGCAGGAACTGAAAGAGGGGTAACACAACCAGAACCAACATTCTCAGCTTGTTTCGGAAAAGCATTCTTATCTTTACATCCAACAAAATATGGTGAAGAATTGGTTAAGAAAATGGAGCAACACAATGCTACTGCTTATATGGTTAACACAGGTTGGAATGGTACAGGAAAGCGTATTTCTATTAAAGATACACGTGCAATTATTGATGCCATTTTAGATGGTTCTATTGAAAATGCAGACACGAAAGTAATTCCAGTATTTAACTTTGTTGTTCCTACTGCATTACACGATGTAAATCCAGCAATTTTAGATCCAAGAGACACGTATGAAAATGCAGCTGAGTGGAATACAAAAGCAGAAGATTTAGCGTCAAGATTTATTAAAAACTTTGTTCAATATACAGATAACGAAGAAGGAAAATCATTAGTAGCGGCTGGACCTCAGTTGTAAGCTAAGAAATTTATATAGTAAAAAAGTCCCGAAATTTTCGGGACTTTTTTGTTGAAGAAACAAATACTATAAAATTAGTAAACAGAAAGTTCTTCTTATATAATGCTAATTTTTATTTCTATATAGATTAGTAATTTTTATTTTTTTTAGAAATTTGCAGGTATTTTGGACGTTTATTTAAAAAGATATAATTAAACAACTATTCAATAATGGAAGATTGTAATATATTTGAAATATGGGAAGATTATAAGTCTTCATTGCTTGGTTATATTCAAAAGAGAGTGGACGATAGAGACGACTCAAAAGATATTTTACAAGAAGTTTTGTTAAAAAGTTATCAGTTTTGTTCAAAAGGGAAAACGGTTCTAAATCTAAAATCATGGCTTTATAAAATAACTCAAAACGCAATTATTGATTATTATAAAAAAGACAATAAAAATATACCATTAGAATTTGATGTAAGAGAAGAAGATAATGAAAATTCTTCTATTGGTGAGGCCTCAGAATACATTAAGGTGCTATTAAAACTTTTGCCAGAAGAGTATGCAAAACCATTATACATGTATGATTTAGAAAATATAGACCAAAAAACAATTGCAGAGAAGCTAAATCTAACTTTACCAAATACTAAGTCGCGTATTCAAAGAGGCCGTGTTAAATTAAAAGAACGATTTTTAGAATGTTGTATAGTGGTTTTTGATACAAATGGAGAAATGATAAGTTTTGACATTAAGCCTGAATGTACTTTGCTTCAAGATGAAAAAGAGCGTTTAAATAAAATTTAAGTTATTTTGCATCTTTTTTATTTTTTTTAGTCTTAACTCATAAAATGAAGAAAGTAATAATTATTGGAGGTGGTTTAAGCGGTTTAACAATTGCTTATAATTTAAAAAAACAAAATGTACCTTTTCTAATTCTAGAAGCGCAAGGTAATTTAGGAGGTAGAATTAATACAATAAAAGGTGTGTTGAATTCTCCTATGGAAATGGGAGCAACATGGTTTAATAATTCTCATACTCATTTAATTCAGCTTTTGGAAGAATTAGAAATTAAATATTTTCCTCAACATATAGAAGGAAAGACAATTTTTCAAACGCATTCATTTCAACCGCCTCAAATTTTTTATGTTCCAAATTCGGAGCAACCTTCTTATCGAATAAAAGACGGCACTTTTGCAATAATTGAAAAACTTATTTCAATTGTTGGAAAGGAAAATATTTATACAGGCATAGCAGTTAATGAAATTATTGATAAAGGAGACCATGTGGTGCTAGTTGATTCTTTGAGAAACTCTTATATGTCTGAAGTAGTAATTTCAACTGTTCCACCTCAAATACTTATTGAAAATATCCAGTTTAAACCTTCGTTGCCATTGCAATTATCTAATTTGATGCCAAAGGTCCAAACTTGGATGAGTGGTTCAATTAAGTTTGCGGTAGAATATGAATCCCCTTTTTGGCTAGAAAATGGTTTTTCTGGAACAATATATAGCCAATCAAGTATTGCGGTTGAGGTTTATGACCATTGCAATTATGAAGCCAATAAATTCTCATTAGTAGGGTTTTTAAGTGGATCCGCTATTAATTATAGTATTGAACAAAGGGAGCAACAGGTTATAAAACAAATTGAAACCCTTTTTGGATCAATTACACCTAGATATATTTCTTACCATGAAAAAGTATGGAATAATCAATATATTTTATCAACTAAATCAAATTTTTTACATGCTCATCAAAATAATGGGCATCAAATATTGCAGTTTTCTTACATGAATGACAAACTATTTTTTGCAGGAACAGAAACATCTTCTATACATCCGGGGTATTTAGACGGTGCTGTATGCTCTGCAAATAGGGTGTCTAAAATTATTTTTGAAAAATAATTAATCTTTTTTTGCATCTTTTTCTGAAATGCTAGTCTTAGAGACATAATTTTTAATTACAAAATAATTTAATCATGAAAACAGGAAACATTCAAAAAAGAGTATTGCTTATTATGTCATCTTATGATGATATGGGAATAAGTGGAAAACAAACAGGAACTTGGTTTACAGAACTAGCTGCGCCTTATTACATTCTTACAGATGCTGGTTATGAAGTAGTATTTGCTTCTCCAGATGGAGGTGAAGCTCCTATTGATTTATTAAGCATGAAAGTGCCGTTTACTACAGAGTATACAGATAAATTTTTTAACGACCCCGTAGCATTGTTTGCGGCAAAACACACAAGAAAGTTGCGCAATATTGATTACAATACTTTTGATGCTGTTTTTTTTCCAGGCGGGTACGGTCTATTAACAGATTTAGCATCTGATCAATTTGTAGTAAAATTAATTAAGGATTTCTATGAAACTAACAGACCAATTGCTATGGTGTGTCATGCGCCAGCTATCCTTAGAGATGTTAAACTATCTAATGGGGAATATTTAGTAAAAGGATTGAATCTTACTGGATTTAAAGATGAAGAAGATGCTGAAATAGAATTAGACAAACATTTATTATTTTCTTTAGAGCAAGAATTAAAAGGGAGAGGTGCTAATTATAAAAGTGTTGCAAATTGGGAACCTAATGTTGTTGTAGATGGAGTACTTATGACGGGACAAAGTCCTGCTTCAGCAGCGCCTTTGTCGATAAAATTAGTAGAGGTACTTGGGAATTAATGAATAAATATTAAAAATATTTATTGTTAGGAATTCTATAAAAGAAAGAGGCTGTTTTAAACAGCCTCTTTCTTTTATAGAATTTTTATTTTCCTTTATTTACTTCAGCAACATATTTTTCTAAAGCTCCAGTCATCGATGGAGTTCCAGGGCTTGGCGCCATAATATCTACACGTAAACCTCTGTCTAAAGCTTCTTTATGAGTTGTAGTACCAAAAACAGCTATACGAGTATCGTTTTGTTTAAAATCAGGGAAATTTTTAAATAATGATTTAATACCAGTAGGACTAAAAAACGCTAAAACATCGTAATACACATCTTTTAAATCTGTTAAATCACTCATTACCGTTTTGTAAAAAGTTCCTGGAACCCAATTTACTTTTAATCCATCAAGAGTTTGTGGAATATCGGCATTTAATTGATCAGAAGAAGGTAGTAAGAATTTCTCGTCTTTATATTTCTTAATTAAAGGAGACATATCAACAAAATCTTTTTGACCTACATATATTTTTCTTTTTCTATAAACTACATAACGTTGCAAATAGAAAGCGACAGCTTCAGATTGACAAAAATATTTTAAATCTTCAGGTATTTTATAGCGCATTTCTTCTGCTACTCTAAAAAAGTGATCTACAGAGTTACGACTAGTTAAAATAATAGCTGTGAAATTATTTAAATCGATTTTTTGAGCTCTTATCTCTTTAGCAGGAACACCTTCAACATGAATGAAGGGTCTAAAATCAACTTTTACCTTTAGTTTATTTTGAAGCTCAAAATAAGGAGAATTTTCTACTTTAGGCTCTGGTTGTGAAACTAATATTGTTTTCACTTTCAAATTTGACATATTTCTCTCTAATTTTTTGTAAACCAATTATAAATAAAATAGTAAGGTGCTATTTCAAGGGTGCAAAGATATAAAATAAAATAAAATATTTTACGTAATAATAAATTTTGATATAATTTTAGTGCAACCAAGTAAGTAGTGATGTTTATAGTGATTAATGTAATTAATAAAATCTTAAAGAACCAGTCGGAATTTATTGTATTGTAGAATAAGATAATGTTTATAGGTAGCAAAATAAATCCAAAATAGGCTCTGTAATTTACTTTTAGTAAATTAAATTGTTCGTTAAATTCTTCAATTTTAAATGCAGTAGCAATAATTTTCTCAATCAAAAATTTGGAAAGAATAAAAACACTAAGAAAAGTGAAGATTTGGATATAAATGATTAGGTCTGTTTTTACTGCTTTGTTGAATTGATTCAACATTAATAAAGTAAAAAAGGAAAATGAAATCAATTGCAATACAAACATTGAAATTGTAAAGCCACTCATTAAGTTACTACTGTCTTTATAAATTTTGGTATATTTATCAGAGTATGCTAAACGAGTAAATTCATTAAAACGAACAGAAGAAATAGTTTTGTTTACTGCAATTATAGTTAAGCAAACAATAAACAAAATGACTGCCCAGTCTTTGCTTTCTAAAATTCGGTCGTGTAATTGAATTGCTAACATATGCGCACAAAATTACAAAAAATAGTGTCATTTTCATTATTATAAAATTATTAAGAATTGTCTACAAGAAATAGTTTATTTTTGCAATCAAAATACAAGATTTTATATGACAAAGGGTGTTGTTATAATTCCTACATTTAACGAAATTGAAAATATTGAAGCAATAATTAAGGCTGTTTTTGCTTTGAAAACTCCGTTTGATGTTTTAATAGTTGATGATAACTCGCCTGATGGAACTGCCGATAAAGTGAAAGAGATTCAACAAGAATTTCCTACTCAGTTACATTTAAAAGTTCGTATGAAAAAATCTGGATTAGGAACGGCTTATGTTGCTGGATTTAAATGGGCAATTTCTCACGGGTATGAGTATATTTTTGAAATGGATGCCGATTTTTCTCACAATCCTAATGATTTAGAAAAATTATTAGCAGCTTGTGAAAACGGAGCTGATGTGGCTATCGGATCTCGATATTCTAATGGGGTAAATGTTGTAAATTGGCCTTTAAGTCGAGTTTTATTGTCGTATTTTGCATCGGTTTATGTAAGAATGATTACTGGAATGAAAATTGCAGATGCAACAGCAGGTTTTAAATGTTATAAAAGAATTGTATTAGAAACAATTAATTTAGATAAAATAAAATTTGTAGGTTATGCGTTTCAAATAGAAATGAAATACCGTGCTTTTGTGAATAAATTTAATATCGTTGAAGTCCCAATTATTTTTACCGATAGAACAAAAGGACAATCTAAAATGAGCAGTGGAATTATCAGAGAAGCTGTTGTAGGAGTAATAATGTTGAGAATACGTAAAATATTTAATAAATTATAATGAGTGCCAATACATATTTAATTAGAAATGCCAAAATTGTAAATGAAGGTGTAGTTTTTGAAGGAGATATCTTAATTGAAAATGAATTTATTAAAGAAATTGCTGAAAAAATAAGTGTAAAAACATCAGACTGCGTTATTATTGACGCAGAAGGAAGTTATGTTATACCTGGAGCAATTGACGATCAAGTACATTTCAGAGAGCCAGGGCTTACTCACAAAGGAACAATAGAATCAGAAAGTAAAGCTGCTGTTGCAGGAGGAATTACGTCTTTTATAGAACAGCCAAATACGGTTCCAAATGCTGTTACTCAAGAATTATTAGAAGATAAATATCAAATTGCAGCTAAAACATCATATGCAAATTATTCGTTTATGATGGGCGGAACAAATGATAATTTAGAAGAAATTTTAAAAACGAATCCAAGAAATGTTGCGGGTTTAAAACTTTTTCTAGGATCATCAACAGGTGATATGTTAGTTGATAGTACGGCTTCTTTAGAAAAAATATTTTCATCTACTAAATTATTAATAGCTGTTCATAGTGAAGATGAAACTATTGTAAAAAATAATTTAGAAAAATATAAAGAAATATACGGAGATGATATTCCGGTAAGTAAACATCCCGAAATTAGAAGCGAAGAAGCATGTTACAAATCTACAGAAAGAGTAATTGCTTTAGCTAAAAAAACTGGAGCTCGTTTGCACGTTTTTCACATTTCTACAGCAAAAGAATTAGATTTATTTACAAATAAAATTCCTTTAGAAGAAAAACAAATTACAGCAGAAGTGTGTATTCATCATTTATGGTTTACAGATGCGGATTATGAAACAAAAGGATCTTTAATAAAATGGAATCCAGCCGTTAAAACTCAAGCAGATAAAGATGGACTTTGGAAAGCATTATTAGACGATAGAATTGATGTTGTTGCTACAGATCATGCTCCTCATACTTTAGAAGAGAAAATGAATTTATATACTACTTGCCCTTCAGGTGGGCCGTTAGTTCAACATGCTGTAGTAGCTATGTTTGAAGCGCATCATCAAGGAAAAATATCGGTTGAAAAAATTGTTGAGAAAATGTGTCATAATCCGGCAAAAATTTTCAAAATCGAAAAAAGAGGGTTTATCCGTGAAGGATATTATGCTGATATTGCTATTGTTAATGCATACTTGCCTTGGAATGTAAAAAAAGAAAATATAATTGCAAAATGTGGTTGGTCTCCATTTGAAGGATATAACTTTAAATCAAGAATAACACATACTTTTGTAAATGGAAAATTAGTTTATCATAATGGTAAAGTAAAAGAAATGAAAGTAGGTCAACGATTATTATTTGAAAGAAATTTATAATGAAACAGTTGCTTTTTTTATTTATTAGCTTATTCGTGGTTTCTTGTTCAAAGAATCCAACTCCTAAACCAGATAAATTGTTAGATGAGGAAGTAATGGTAAATATTATTTTTGATATTTCAATTCTTCAGGCAGCAGATGGTTCCTTTACATATAAGTTAGCAGAGGCTGATATTGAAATGGATAAGTATATTTTTGAAAAGTATAAAATTGATAGTACAACGTATAGTCAAAACCAACGTTATTACGCTTCGGATCCTAAAAAATATAAAAAAATTTACAGAAAAGTAGTTGAGCGAATAGAGCAAGAACAAGAAAAAATTAATAAAGCATCTAAAAAAGATAACGACACTACAGATATTAAAAAAGACTTTGGTCCAGTAGATTAGTTGTTAAATATTCTTCCTTTTTTTGAAATATAAATTCCATTTCTAATTTAACTTTAGAAGCATCGTATACACTAGTTGAATGAGAAGCTGCTGCCGTATTTTGAGTTAATTTCCTTTTTCTATTTAATAATTTAGCCAGCAACCAATCAAGGCGCCAAGCTATAGAGGTCATTGTTTTTGTAGCTTTTATTGTCGGACTTTTCACATTAAGTATATTAGCAATAAATGTTAACAGTTTTTTAGTTTCAATATTTTCTCCTACAAGAATAAATCGTTCGCCATTAATAGAACTTTTCATGAGTTGAATCATGCAATGGGTTACATCTTCAACGAATACAATTCCTATGCTTCCTTTTGTGTAAAATGGCATCCCTTTTTTTACCGATTGTATAATTACATCGCTACCTCTTTTTGGAAATCCATAACCAAAAATTACACCTGGATTCACAATTACGACTTCTAAACCTTCTTGTTGGCCTCGCCAAACTTCCATTTCGGCACCATATTTTGTAATGGCATAATCGCTATGCAGTTCTTCAGGATTCCAATCCGTTTCTTCGGTGATAGTTGTTTCTTGCTCTTTAGGTGTTCCTAAAGCCGCAATCGAACTTACATGACATAGTTTTTTTACACCAAAATCAATGCAACAATTTACAACGTTGGCAGTTCCCTCTATATTAATTTTTCTAAGTTCTTCTTCATCGCTTGGATCAAACGAAATTAAAGCAGCACAATGATACACGTGAGTTACTTTTTCAAAAGCAATTTCCAAAGTTGGAACATCGGTAATATCTCCTTTTACCCAATTGATTTTATCAAAAAGGGCTGTTTGATTATGAAAAGCAAAAACATTCTTTACTTTTTCAATTTGTTTTTCAGAACGAAATAGTGCTTTTACTTCCTCATTTTCTTGAAGAAGTTGCACTAATAAATGCGAACCTACTAAGCCTGTTGCTCCTGTGACTAAAATCATGATGTAAAAATAGCAAATCTTTTAAAAACGGACTAACTTTTAAACCTTCAAACTTTTAAACTTTTAAACTAAAAGTTATCTTTGCCAAAATTAAATCGCAAAATGAAGAATTTAGTAGAAGAATTACGTTGGAGAGGTTTGTTTCATGACATGATGCCTGGAACAGAAGAGCAATTACTAAAAGAAGCTACCACAGCTTATATTGGTTTTGATCCAACGGCAGACTCTTTACATATTGGAAGTTTAGTACAAATTATTCTATTAATGCACTTGAGAAAATCAGGTCATAAAGCCATCGCACTTGTGGGTGGAGCAACTGGAATGATTGGTGATCCTTCTGGAAAATCTAATGAAAGAAATTTATTAGATGAAGCTACTTTGAATCATAATGTAGAAGGAATTAAAAGTGTTTTGTCTCGCTTTTTAGATTTTGATGCAAAAGATGAAAATGCTCCAATTTTAGTAAATAATTACGATTGGATGAAAGATTTTTCATTCATTGATTTTGCTCGTGATATTGGAAAACGTATCACCGTGAACTACATGATGTCTAAAGATTCTGTAAAAAAACGTTTAAGCGGAGAAGAAGGGGCTGAAGGAATGAGTTTTACCGAATTTACCTATCAATTAATTCAGGGCTACGATTTTTATCATTTGAATAAACACCATAATTGTTTACTTCAAATGGGTGGAAGTGATCAATGGGGTAACATTACTACGGGTACAGAATTGGTAAGAAGAATGAACGTCGGTAACGAGGAGAAATCAAAAGCATTCGCGTTAACAACCCCATTAATTACAAAAGCTGACGGTTCTAAATTTGGTAAATCGGAAGGTGGAAACGTTTGGTTAGATGCTGATAAAACTTCAGTTTACAAATTTTACCAATTTTGGTTAAATGCTACCGATGTTGATGCTGAAAAATACATTAAGATTTTCACATTCTTAGATAAAGAAACAATTGAAAAATTAATTACTGAGCACAATGAAGCGCCTCATTTAAGAGTCTTACAAAAACGTTTAGCAGAAGAAATTACAGTTATGGTACATTCTGCATCAGATTTAGAAAATGCAATCTCAGCTTCAAATGCGTTCTTTAGTCCAACGATGGATGAGTTGAAAAAATTAGATGAGAAAACGTTTTTAGAAGTGTTTGATGGTGTTCCTCAAGCAGAAATTTCGATGGAAGATTTGAACGCAGGTTTAGATATGATTGCAGCATTAGCAGCTAAAACAAATTTCTTAGCTTCTAATAGTGATGCACGTAGAGAATTGAAACAAAACTCGATTTCTTTGAATAAAGAAAAAGTAGGAGAAGATAAAATCATCACGAAAGAAGATTTAATCAACAATCAATTCTTATTATTGCAAAAAGGAAAGAAAAATTATTATGTAATTAAGGTTAAATAGTTTTGTCATACTGAACTTGTTTCAGTATCTGATTTTAGAAGCTGAAATGAATTCAGCTTGATAATAAGACTTAAACAATCATTAGATTACAACCACGAATATCAGAATTATCAAAACGTCCCAACACTTCGAAAGAATGGTTGGGATTTTTTTTGCCCAAATCTTGTGTAGCAATAAATGAACACGAATTGATATTAGCTAAATCAATCACATTAATTCCGCCCGTTTTTCCTTCGGAAACGTATGTTAAAGCATCTTCTGTATCACGAATAAGAATTTGCATCCAAGGCACACATTCAAAAACGCCATCGCCAAGAGAATACGCTTGCGAAAGTAACTCCGTCATGCCATATTCGGAATGAATTTTAGAAACGCCAAATCCGTTACATAAAATAGTGTGTAATTCTTCTCGAATCATTTCTTTGCGTTTGCCTTTCATGCCACCAGTTTCCATGATGATGAGGTTGCTGCCAAATCTCTGAAGAGGTAATGAAGTAGATTCTGCATATTCGATTAGGTCTAATAAAGCATAGGTTACTCCAATAAGAATTGTATTTTGACCTTCTTTATTTAGTTTTTCGATTTTTTGCAAAAGTTCACTATGATTATTCAAATAAAATCCTGAATCTGAATGATTACTTCTTTCAATTAAATCTTCCACCATATATATCAACGAAGAACCATCGCGTTCTAAATAGGATGGAAGTAAGGCTAAAACACAATAATCTTCAATGTTTCCATAAAATTCTGAAAAACCTAAGCGATAGCTCATTTCATACCAACTGACATCAGTTACTAAATGTTTACTTCTTATAGGCTCGTTTGAAGTTCCCCCTTCGGAGGTTAGGGGGCTTGTGGTGCCACTACTCGTAAACGTTTGCTGAATTGGTTCTGTTGAACTCAAAACGTTATGACTTTTAAAAAACTGAATGGGTAAAAAAGGAATTTCGGTTAACGATTTCACGTTGGTTTTGTCTTTCTTCAAGAAGTTACAAAATTGTTGGTACACCAAATTATTATCGTACTGATGACGAAATACTTTTAAAGTAATTTTTTCAAATTCTTTTTTTGAATTAATTTGGAAAATGTCTTCTTGTGAAATCATGTTGCAAAAATAGAAAGAAATGTTCTTTTTAACCGCAGATTCGCAGATTTTTGTTTTATACTGAAATCAGTCTGAAATTGTAGAATTAATTAAAATAAATAGGTTTTATTTAGTTAATAATTTTTATAAAAAAAAGCACCAACTTTCGTTGTTGCTTTCCTCTTATTTGTCATGCTGAATTTAGTTCAGCATCTATAAATTACTTAACAACTAATTTTCTTGTAGCTGTTTTTCCTTCTTCAGTAATTTTAACTACATAAACACCAGCTGTTAATTTAGTTACGTC
Source organism: Flavobacterium sp. LMO6 (assembly GCF_009495795.1). Classification (NCBI taxonomy): domain Bacteria; kingdom Pseudomonadati; phylum Bacteroidota; class Flavobacteriia; order Flavobacteriales; family Flavobacteriaceae; genus Flavobacterium; species Flavobacterium sp. LMO6. Next base: position 475,248 of record NZ_WIBH01000001.1, read on the forward strand.
TGCCGAGTTATTTATTACGTTAGAATTTAAAACTTCTTTACCTAATAAATCAAATATTTGAACTGACATAGCATTAGCAGTAGATATTAAGTTTAATGTACCGCCAGATACTGGATTTGGATACATGGTTAAACCATCAATACTATTAAATGCAGAAGTTGATAAAGTAAAATTAGGTGCAAAATCAACTGTTAATTCATCTATAATTAGAGTAGGAGTAATGTTAACATCATCTTGTCTTAGCATAAATCCTCCAACACTAGTTAACGGTGAAGCTGAATAAACAAAAACTGTAGGGTCAATATTTGAACCTCCAATCTCTGGATTTACGTATAAAGATAATTTGTTTGTTGCAAATTCATAGCCTAAAACTAAATATTGTATATCGTTAGCATTGTACAGCGATGGATCCCAATCTGACGCAACAGAAGCAATTCCTAATCCAAATTGATACTGAGTTCCATTTTTTCTAATCCAAATTCTTGCATTAGTTGAAGCTCCTGTATTGTTAGTAAAAAGTGCAAAATAGGTGTTTGTTAAATCTGTAGTAATGTTTGATAAATCAGATGCAGTAATTAAAAAAGAAGCATATATAGATCCGCTAGTTACATTTGTAAATGGTGTTCTAGATTCTGCTCCTGCACCTGAAAAAGTTATTGAATTTCCAGAAGAAGTAATTCCAGTATAATTTAAATTTCCGCTTTCAATGGATATATTATCTCCACTATTTGCTATTGTCCATTTTTGCTCGCTATTTAAAGAGTTTCCTACAGTGTATGGAAATGATTCGTTAAATGGTAATGTGTTTATTGGTTTACATTCAGGAGAATTCCCATTTACATTCAAATTACAGGTTCCGCCTATTACTGTTACATAATAATTTGTATTTTCAGTATAGGTAACTACTATATTACCTGAGGCAGTAGTTGTTGGGTCATCTCCGCTAATTGTTCCAGCAGTTGTTATTACATAGGTTGCATTAGCTCCTCCGGTAAACGGAATTGATACAGAATAGGTGTCTAAGGCTAGTGTTGAGTTGTCGCAAGAAGCTACAGGTGTTCCTAATGCTAAGGTACAAGAGGCAGACACACTTGCAAGTTTAATGTCATCAATTCTCATTTGAGCCGTAGCTGGCTGAGTAAATTTTAATGATAAAGTTGCAGAAGATGGAACTTGTCCTCCAGGAATAGTTACTAAATTCCATACGTTATTTGTCGTGTTTTGAGCAAATGTGATAGGAGTCCAATCGGTTCCATTTGTGCTGTATTCAACTACTAGTTGTGTGCTTATGTTATTTGTTAAATAGCCAAATGACAACTGAATGTCAGATGCACTATAACTAGAAGAGTTTAAACCTGATATAATTAAGTTTGTTCCTGCAGTCCCAGTTAAAAAAACATTCCCACTTCCTGATGCTCCTGAGTATCCTGTTGAAGGAGTAGATGTTCTTGCACTACCAGTACCTGTATATGAAATAGGACTTGCGTTTTGCCAGCCTGCGTATATAGCTACAGATGTATTAGCGGAAGGTGTTCCAATGTTCTCTGAATAAAAGGTTTGTCCGTAATTTAAAGAAAATATTAGACAAGTTATTAAGGCGTAAAGTTTCTTCATTTGTAAAAAAAAAAATATTTCGTAATGTAAATTTAAAGACTATTTTTTAAATATTGATTTAATTTTTTGGTTTTAACAAGGAAAGCACCAACTTTCGTTGATGCTTTCCTAATATTTGTTATGCTATTCCGAAGTATCGGATAGTTTCAGTATCTAAAAATTACTTAACAACTAATTTTCTTGTAGCTGTTTTTCCTTCTTCAGTAATTTTAACTACATAAACGCCAGAATTTAATTTTGAAACGTTTACTGCATTGTTGATTACATCTGATTTTAATACTTCTTTACCTAATAAATCAAATATTTGAACTGTCATAGCTGCATTAGCTGTAGAAGTTAAGTTTAATGTACCGCCCGTTAGTGGATTTGGATACATGGTTAAACCATCAATTGCATTGAATGAAGATGAAGATAAAGTAAAGTTTGTTGTTGTATCTATTGTTAATTCATCAATAGTCATTGCAGGTGTAGTTGTTGCAGAATCTTGACGTAAAATAAAATTAGCTAAACTTGTTAAAGCTGTTGTTGGAGTAACAGTTGCTGCCGCAGTTCCAGTTCCTCCAATAGTAGGATTTTCAACTAATACTAATTCATTGGTAGTAAAGTCATATTTTAAAACTAAATATTGAGTAGATCCAACAGCGTATGTGTTTGCAGACCATACAATATCAGCTGTACTTGTTGTTGGACTAATACCAAATTGGTATTCAGTACCGTCTGTTTTTATATAAATTCTTGCTACAGTAAAAGTATTGCTTAAATCTGAAAGAGTTGCAAAATAAGTTTGACCTGTAGTTGAGATGCCAGTTAAGTCAGTTACACTAACTAAAAATGATGTATATAATTCACCTGAAGTTGTTTCTGTAAATGGTAATCTAGTATCACTTCCAGTACCTGCAAATGAAACTGAATTTCCAGTTGGTGTAATTCCTGTATAAGATAAGTTTCCAGATACTGCCGTTATTTCATCAGCAGCTGTAGATGTGTTTGTCCACATTTGAGATGTGTTCAACGTTGTTCCTGCAGTATAATTAAAAGGCTCAGAAACGGGTAAAGTATTTACTGGTTTACATTCTGGAGCAGTTATAGTTCTAGATAATGTACATCCGCCAGTAATTGTTAAAGTAATATTAGTCCCTTCAGAAGCACCAGTAATAATAATGTTACCTGAGGCTGTAGTTGATGGGTCATCTCCAGAAATTGTACCACTAGAAGCATTTAAAGTATAAGCAGCAGTATTTCCACCAGTAAATGGAATTGTTGCGGTGTATCCGTCTAAACTAAAAGTTGTAGCATCACACGTTGTAGTTTCTGCAGCTAGTGTTAAATCACAAGGCGTAGCTCCAAACCAAGTTGAATAAACTCTAACTCCATCTACAGTCATATTTTGAGTTGCGTTATATTGTCTTAAATATACACCACCAATTGTAGCTTGACCACTTCCACTTGTAGTGTGTTCAGGTGTTCCAGCTGCAATTTCAGTTGCAGGTATGCCTGAAGACACAACCCAAATACTTGCGTTTCCAGATGTAGATACATCGTATCTAACTATTACTAAGTAAGTAGTATTTAAATCGAAATCTGTAGGTGTGATAGCAAATGATGCTGTACTAGAATTTGATATACCAATATTAAATTTACCAGCTACAGATGGTCTAACATAAACTCTCGCTGCATAATTTGTTCCTTTTCCTAAATGGGTAAAATAACCTGCTGTTGCGCTACTCACATTTAATAAAAAAGTGAAGTACAATGAACCTGTTGTAACATCAGCTGCAAATGATTTATTTACATCTTCACCAGTATTATCTAGCATAGCAGCATTACCTTCAATTGCACCTGTAAATCCTGTAATTCCAGAATAGTCTGCGTAAGTTAAACCATTGGATGCTCCTACATCAATTGCTTGGGTACCAGCAGCACTATGTGCTGTCCATCCATTTGCAGTAAGTAAATCTGCATCTGGATAATTAAAATCATCAGATAATATCTGTCCAAAAGACAAGGTACTAACTGCTATTAATAATAAAGTGTAAAGTTTTTTCATTTTTATGAATTTTTAATTAAAGTACAAAGATAAAAAGTTTTTAAGTTTTAGACTACTATTTAGTTGTTAACTTAAAATTAAATTTAAGAGATAAAATTAATTAACTAGTTGACAATTAGTTTTCTAGTTGCAGAAGCGTCTCCTTCTTTAATTTTAATGATGTAGATACCAGCCTCTAATTGTCCAATATTTACTTCTTTTGAAGTAATAACAGTCTCTAGTACTTTTTTACCAAGTACATTAAAAATTTCTACTTTTTTGTCTAAAGATGACTTTGTAGTAATAAAAATTTTTCCAGAGTTTACAGGGTTTGGATAAATAGTAAGGCCTTCAATTGTAGGCTCTTGTGTTTTTGTTGCAATAGAAGATTTGTTCTCTTGTGCCTGAAGGCTAAAAGAAAACAAAAATGATAAAAGAAGAAAAATATAAATGTAATTTTTTTTCATGTACAACTAGTATTGAGTGTAAAGATAACTATTTTTTTAATTACAAATACAATGCCAAATAAAAATTCCCTCACTAGGAGGGAATTTTTTTTATTTTTGAAAATATACCATAGCCGCATCTAAAATTATTTTTTTCATTGCAACTACACTTTCTATACCTTTAACTTCATATTTCATTCCATTAATTTCAATTGTATAATTGTTTCGAGAATTTAATATTTTACAAATGATTTTTTTGTTATTATCGTCAACTAAAATATTAAAGCTATTTTTTTGATCTCTGTACGTTATTCTATCCGCATCAATCTCCTTTTTGTGAATGAGAATTGTTTTAATTGTGTGATATATTTTTAATTCTTCTGCTGTTGTTATAATTAAACTTCCATTTTTTGATTCTTCTTCAATTACCTTATTAAGCGCGTTTTGAATGGTATTTGAATTAATTTGTTCTCTGATCTTTAACTTTATTTGGTCAGTCATTCTTTTACCATTCATTCTGTTAAAGATTGCTTTTATAAAATCATCAGATGGTTCATATAATTCAGTTGCAAAAGCATTTGAAAAGCCTTGAAGAAAATAAAAATCAGTTGCTTCTTCCAGCAATTCTTTAATGTCAATATTGTTTTTGTGTAATTTGGATAAATTTTCGATCAAATTATCGTTTATATTGTTAAAATCTAAAACTAAAAACGGAATGACGTTTAAACTTGTTTCTTTATTTGCTTCATCTGCACTATAAATTCTCCATTCTGTTCCATTAGTTAATATACCAATTTTACAACTTGAAGTATTTATAAAATAGCCATTTAATTGCCATGCTTCTTTGTCTGTTAATGATTTACCGTATTTTTTACATTCGACAATTATTTCTGGATTTTTACCTCTTATTAATAATCCAATATCAGCTTTATCATTTTTTTGTCCCCAACCTGCATTTATTTCTGTCAGCATGTCATCCATTCTACTGTACCCTAAAATTTCAATAATTGGCTCAATAAGATATTGTCTAGTTTGAGCTTCATTAGTGCATTTTTCTTCAAGTTTGCTAAAATCAATTTTAGAAAGCGATTTTTTAATGACGTTTACTATTTGTTTATTAATTGGCATAGAGATAAAGTTTAATTTGATTTAATTCAAAGATAAAAATTTCTTTTTAAATTATTGACATCATAAAAATAATTACCACTAAAATAAAAATTCCCTCACTAGGAGGGAATTTTTTTATTTTTTTATTGTAAATATTACAATCCAGTTGTCCAACCAGCAGTCCAAGTTGGAGTGTTTCCACTGTTACCTGCACCCGTATTAGCACCTACAGTAAGATAAGTTGTGTTTGTTCCTGCATATTCTGATTGAGTTGTAATTGAAGTTCCAAAATAAATAGGGTTAAAAGTAACAAATCCGCTATCTACATTTGAATTAGAATTTGGGTCTACAGTAGAAGAATTAATTTTTAAACCTTTTGTAAAACCATCAATATAAATATTTTGACAATTCCATCTTCCAGTACCTTCTTTCAAGAACATTCCGTGTTCTGAACCTGCTAAAGCACCTTTAATAATTGTAAAGTTTTTTAATGTTGCATTTGTTGTTGGTGTAGCTGCTCCATTGTCTCCGTTGTTAGATCCTTCAACACCAGCTTTTGCTACATCTTTAATAAATACATTTTCAATTGTTCCAGAAAATCCATCTGCAAAATCAATTGCATCATCTTCACTATGAAATGCTACTAAATATTTTGGATTAACTGATCCACCAAAAAATTCAATTCCGTCATCTCCACTTTTGTAAGCTTGTACATATTCGAAAACTGTTCCACTACCTACTCCAAATAAAGATACTCCATTAAATTCTTTAGTTGCATTAAATGCAGCTCCAGTATATTCTACTCTTAAGTAACGAATAACTCCAGAACTATCTGTGTTTTCAGTACCACCATAAGTTAAATCTCCTACTTCAGAAGTTGCAGTTTGTCCTGTAGAACCTCCTTTGTTAGTGTTTGCTCTTCCGCAAATTACTAATCCACCCCAGTCTCCAGTAGCTTTTACTACATTTCCACTTGTCATAATAACTGGATTAGTTGAAGTTCCATTAACATATAATAATCCGTCTTGTGCAATTGCAATATAAGAAGCAGTTCCACCAGTAGCTTCAATTCTTGTTCCAGCAGGAATAGTTAATGTAGCTCCACCTCTTACAATAAAAGAACCAGTTAAATTATATACTTGGTTTGCGTTTAGTGTTGCAGATTGTCCTGATAATAATTCACCTCTAAAATCTGCTGGATTGATAGTAACAGCATTGGTGTCATTTGAATTCTCATCTCTTGAGCAAGATGTAAAAGTTAAAACAGCTATAGATAAAGCTGATAATAATAAATTTTTCATTTTGTGTGTTATTTAATTTGTTGTAGCAAATCTATAACGATTTGATTATTTAGTGATTATCTAAATGTTATGAATATATTAAAAATAGTTAGGCGGATTTTAAAAAAATCCGCCTAATATTTATTTAATGTTAACTAATTGTTTTAGAATGAATACTTCATTGATAAACTGAAGTTTCTACCTTTTTTATAAGAGTCAACTACAATATCTTGAATGTCTTGTTTTCTTTCAATAGTTGGATCTGTTAAGTTTTTAGCACTAAATCCAATTCCAATATTTTTACTAAGATTGAATTTTAATATGAAATCTACTGTAATAACTTCACTATCTACTAAATCTCCTTTTCCTGTAACTCCTAAAGCGTAAATTCTATCAGAAAAATAACCACCTGCTAAAGTTGCAGTTAATGATTTATCATTTTTAAATTCTTTGTTAAAACTAAGGTCAGAGTTTATTAATAAATCTGAAGCCCCTGATAATCTTGACTCTTGATTTGTAAACGCTACACTTATTCCTGGGTTTTCTACAATAACTTTTTGAGTATCTAAATCTTGATTTGTATATAAATAAGAAACATTAAGTCCAAAACCTAAATTTGTTTTTTCTCCAGTAGTAATGTTTTCTTTTGAAATTATACTTTTTCTCCATTCTCCTTCAATTCCTAATCCAATTGCTTTTTCACCTGAATTAACCCATGAAATATCATTTGTTGCAGATGCTACAGTAACTTGATTGATTGGGTTTTGTATGTATTTTCCAAATCCTGTAAACGATAAAACTTCACCATTTTTAGGGAACATTTCCCATTTTAAATCAAAATTGTAATCTGTTGAGTTGTATAAGTTCTCGTTACCAAAATAACTTTGTCCAACTTCTTCAAATAAGAAGGGTGCTCTTTCTTTAAACTGAGGTAAAGTATATGTTTTACTAGCTGCAAATTTTATATTTTGTTTTTCGCTTACTTCATATTTAGCAGTTAATGAAGGTAAATACTCTACAGTGTCAGTTAGTTTTTTACCTGTTTTTAATGAAGTACTATAAAAGATATCTTGAATGATGTATTCAGAACGGAAACCTGCAATTACAAATAATTTTGGTGTAAACTGATATTCAATTGCTCCAAACCCAGCAGAAATAATTTGTTGACCATTATAATTTTGAGGGCTTAATGCATTTGGAACACTTAAACCACCTCTAAATGTTTGAATATCAAAATATCCTAAATTAAAACTATTTTGGTTAAAATAACCATCAATATTGTTTATATCTATTATTTCTTGAGAGTTAATTTTAAAGTTAAATTGTGTAGCATCAAAATTAATTTCTTTGTAGCGTCCACTATATCCAGCGATCAATTTTCCTTTAAATGTATCGTCTTCTCTTTTACCAAATTTATATGTCAATGTGAAATTTCCTGCTAATTCATCATCTGTCATATCTTGAAAATATCTGTGGTTATCAGATTTATTTAAATTAGATACAATTAAAGGTGATACATTTGGATTATCATTATCTAAAGGAACAAATGTATTTTGCATACGATCAGGAATCACATTTGACATCATGTTGTAAGAAACTCCCCAATCAAAGTTTGTACGATTGCCTAATGTGTGATTTCCTAATAATTGATTAATTAATAAAGAGGTTCTTTCAAAAGTAGAACGGCGAACAAATCCACCACCATTAGGTGCTGCATCAAAAATATCTATAATCCCAGTAAATTCTTCATGCTTTTGCGATGTAGAATTAATATACATTGAATTGAATTTGATATTATGATTGCTATTTATTTTGTAGTTGATATTAGCCATGGCATTTGAACCAGTACTATATTCGTATGATTGTCTAAAAAAATCTTTTCCTGCAATTGCTTGAGTGTTAACACTTCCTCTTCTTGCGCCTTCTTTGTATGTGTAACCATTATCAAAAGAAGCATTTACAAAGAAACTTAACTTACCATTATTTCCAATTCCGTAAGAATCTCCACCTCTTAAATAGAACGACCCATTTACTGGTGTAACAGCTTGTTTGTCCCAGCTAGTTGTAAAATTATATCCTGCTAAAGGATTGCTTGGTATTGCTTGGTTACTAAAACCATGAAAATTAGGTCCGTCTTGTAAATAAAATTTATTTTGAGAAATTGCATTTGAATTAAATCCTGTTCCAGTTCCTACTTCAACCATTCCACTTCCTCTATATGTTTTAGAAACAATATCAACGTTTGCTCCAGCAAAATCTCCGTAGTTTTTGTAGTTAAATGTTTTGTCAATACCAATATATTCAACTATGTCAGTAGAAAACACATCTAAAGACATATTTTTTGTTGAAGGATTGTTAGAAGGTAACGGTAATCCATTCATAGTTGTTGAGTTATATCTATCTCCAAGACCTCTAACGTAAATATCACTTGAACCTTCTTGTTTAGAAATCCCAGAAGTTTTTGCTACTGCAGCAGCAACATCTCCAATTCCTTTTTTAGAAATTTCTTCAGCACCAATTGATTGTTTAATTTCAACTGCTTTTTGTTGTTCTTGTAATAAAGCACTTTCTTTTTCCTTAGAAACAATATGCACAATTTCGATATCTTGTAATTGAACACCACTTGCAACAAGGGTATGATTAATTACTTTTTTTTCATTTGCTTTAATTGTAAAAGCAATTTCTTTAGTTTCATATCCTAAGTAACCAATTACTATTGTGTAATTTCCTGGTTTTAGAGAAATAGAATATTTTCCATTCTCATCTGTAGAAGTTCCTTGTTTTGTTCCTTTAATTACTATATTAGCAAAAGCTAAAGGTTCGTTGTTAAATTCTTTATCTAAAATAGTTCCAGTTACAGTTCCATTTTGTGCAAACATAGCTGTTGCAAAGAATAATGACAATAATAAAAAACGTAGTTTCATGTTGTGTTTTTAAATTTGGTGCAAAGGAACTGTTATTGTGTTACTGAAAAGTTATTCATTTGTTATTATTTAGTTGTTAATATGTTATCTTAATGTTAATAGATTAAAAAATTGTAAACCGCTTTGAACATTTTATTTTATATTTACCTTTACAAAGCAAAACATAACATTTGTTGTAATGAAAAAAAAAGACATTAAGATCTTATTGGTTGATGATGAGCAAGATATATTAGAAATAGTAGGATATAATCTCTCTCAAGAAGGCTATCAAATTATAACCGCTTCAAATGGTAAAGAAGCAGTGGCAATGGCAAAAAAAGAACTTCCACAGTTAATTATTATGGATGTTATGATGCCAGAAATGGACGGAATGGAAGCTTGTGAAATTATAAGAAAAACTCCAGAACTTCAAGATACGGTTATTACTTTTTTAACCGCTCGTTCTGAAGATTATTCACAAGTAGCTGGTTTTGATGCAGGTGCAGACGATTATATTGCTAAACCTATTAAGCCTAAAGTTTTAGTTAGTAAAGTTCAAGCTTTATTAAGAAGATTTAAAGACTCCGAAGGATCTTCATCGAGTACTACATTAAATGTTGGTAACATAGAAATTAATAGAGAAGAATATAAAATTGTTAAAGAAGGTGTAGAAATTATTTTGCCTCGTAAAGAATTTGAATTGTTTTATTTGTTAGCGACTAAACCAGGAAAGGTTTTTACTAGAGAAGAAATATTAGATAAAGTTTGGGGTAATGAAGTGGTTGTAGGCGGAAGAACAATAGATGTTCACATTAGAAAGCTTAGAGAAAAAATTGGAGACGATTTTTTTAAAACTATTAAAGGTGTGGGATATAAAATTGAATTTTAATGCAATTAAAATTTAAAAAATCTTATAAGTTTGCTTTAAAGTCATCCGTTTATGTAACGTTGTTTTTTTTAGCAACTATTTTATTGTATCATTATTTTGTTCAGTCATTAGATTTATTAATCGTTTTGGCTTTTTCTTTTGTTTTTTATTGTGCTACTTTTTTTTTAATTCAATTTAGAGTAGAGCATTTTATTTACAAAAGAGTAAAAAAAATATATGACGATGTTTCGCTCTTAGAAACAACTTCTTATATTAATCAGCCAGTTACTACAGATATGGCAACTTTAACTAAAGAAGTTAAAAAGTTTGCCCGAGATAAAAAACTAGAAATTGAAACATTAAAAATTAGAGAAGAATACCGAAAAGAATTTCTTGGAAATGTTTCTCACGAATTAAAAACGCCTCTTTTTACCATTCAAGGCTACTTACTAACATTGTTAGATGGCGCAATGGACGATAAAAACATTCGAAAAAAATATTTAGAACGTGCCGAAAAAGGGGTAGAACGATTAATTTATATCGTTAAAGATTTAGATATGATTACCAAATTAGAGGTAGGTGAACTTAATTTAGATGTTACTAATTTTAATATTGTAGAGGTAGTTCAGAATGTATTTGATTTATTTGAAATGAAAGCTTCTAATAAAAACATTACGTTAACTTTTGACACAAGGTATTCTAAACCTATTTGGGTATTGGCTGATCAAGAGAAAATTCAGCAAATAGTAACCAATTTAGTTGTAAATTCAATAAAATACGGAAAAAAAGGCGGCACAACCGAAGTTAGTATCGAAGATTTAATTAACAATAAAGTTATTGTTCGTATAACAGATAACGGGGAAGGAATTGAAAAACAAAACATTCCTCGTCTTTTTGAACGTTTTTATAGAGTAGATAAAAGTGGTGCTAGAAGTGAAGGTGGCTCAGGATTAGGTTTAGCTATCGTAAAGCACATTATAGAAGGACATAATGAAAAAATCTACGTTGAAAGTCAATTAGGAATTGGTTCAGAATTTTCATTTACTTTAGAAAAGGCTAAATAATTATTTCTGCGTAGACTCTCTAATAATCAATTTTGTATCTAATGTTACAATTTTAGATAAACGTTTATTTTCTTTTTTCATAGATTCAATTTCTTCTTTTAACAATAAAAATGATTCTGCACCCATTTTAAAACCAGGTTGTTCAATAGTACTAAGTTTTGGCGAAATAACTTCAGACATAAACCAATTGCTAAAACCAATAACAGCAATCTGCTCGGGAATTTTTATATTTTTTTCATTCAAATAAGTTAAAATACCAAAAGCTACTAGATCAGTAATTGCAAATATACCATCAACATCTGGATGATCTTCAACGATTTTTTTTGCAAAATCATATCCTTCTTTAAATGTTACATTTTCACATGTATAAACTAATGATTTATCAAAAGCTATATTGTTTTTTTCTAAAGCTGTTTTATAACCCATAAACCGATCAATTGCATTTTGAGGGTTTTCAGGACCTCTTATGTGTGCAATTTTTTTACATCCTACTGAAATTAAATGATTAACAGCATCAAATCCTGCTTTTCTATCATCAATAATTACCTTTGAACAATTAATTAATTTTGAAATTTTGTCAATTAAAACAAATGGAATGTCTTTTTGCAATATTGTTTCTAAATGTTCGTCATTATTTGATTCATTAGACAGTGAGATAATAATTCCGTCAACCCTTTTACTCATTAGTAATTCTACTTGTTTTTTCTCCATTTCTTTAGATTCATTAGACTGAAGAATGATAACTAAATAGTCTTGCTTTTCAGCTTCGGCAATTATACCATTAATAACACTTGAAAAAAAATAATGAACAACTTCAGGTATAATTAATCCTATAATCTTAGATTCATTTGTTCTGAAGTTTACCGCAAATGAATTTGGAGTATAATTTAATGATTTGGCTAATTCAATAACCTTTTCTCTAGTTTTTGCATTTACATCTTTATAACCTTTTAAAGCTTTAGATACAGTTGTAGTTGAAATATTAAGTTCTTCGGCAATATATTTTAAGGTTGGTTCTTTTGATTTCATAGTTCTAAAGTACAATTTTTTTTCTATTTAAAAAAATCGAAAACGTTTTCGGTTTTTCGAAAACGTTTTCGATACTAATTTTATATTTTTTATATTTAAAAATAATAATTTCGAAATATTAAACACAAAAATCTAACAATTAATTAAAATTATTACACAATGAAAGTAAACTTTACAATTTTCAAATTTGCCTTTTTGTTTTTGATTTTTTCAAGCTTTTTTTCGTTTGCGCAAAAAGGAAGCTTATCAGGAACAATTAAAGATAACATGGGAGTTCCAATTGGTGGAGCTAATTTATCCATTGAAGGAAGCAAAATTGGGACTTCTTCAGATTTTGATGGTGTCTATACAATTTCAGATATTCCTTCTGGAAAAGTAGTAGTTGTTGCATCATATCTTGGCTTTAAAACACAAAAAATTGAAGTCGTAGTAAATGGAAATACAAAATTAGAAATAGTATTAGAAGAAGATTCTACACAACTTCAAGATGTTATTGTTACTGGGGTTTTGAATCCTAAATCTAAACTAGAATCTAGTGTTTCTGTAAGTTCTGTTAATTCAAAACAAATAGAAGAAGCAGCTCCAAGGGTAACTGCAGAAGTTTTTCGTTCTATTCCTGGAATAAAATCTGAATCTACTGGTGGTGAAGGTAACGCAAATGTAACAGTTCGTGGTATTCCTGTTGCTTCTGGTGGTGGTAAATTCTTGCAAATGCAAGAAGATGGTTTGCCAGTAATGCAATTTGGTGATGTTGCTTTTGGAAATGCTGACATATTTTTAAGATATGACCAAACTGTATCTAGAGTTGAAGCAATTAGAGGAGGTTCTGCATCTACTTTAGCAAGTAATTCTCCTGCTGGAATTATCAATTTTATCAGTAAAAATGGAAGTGTTGAAGGAGGTTCTGTAACACAATCTATGGGAGTTGATTTTAATAATACAAGAACAGATTTTGAATATGGAACACCATTAAATGAATCTGTAAGTGTACATGTTGGTGGTTTTTACAGACAAGGTGAAGGACCTAGAAATGCTGGTTATACTGCAAATATTGGAGGGCAGTTTAAAGCAAATCTTACTAAAAAATTTGAAAAAGGTTATGCAAGATTGTATTTTAAATATTTGAATGATAAGGCAATTGGATATTTACCAATGCCAGTTCAGGTTTCTGGAACAAATGCAAATCCAAATTGGTCTTCATTACCAAATTTTGATATTTTACACGATACACAACACAGTGCTTATTTCTTAGATAATTTGTCAGTAGGTGCTGATGGTCAGCCTAGAAGAAGCAATATTGGAGATGGTATGCGCCCGGTTGCAACTTCTTTTGGAGGAGAGTTTTCTTTTGATTTAGGAGAAGATTGGAAAATTGAAAATCGTTTTAGACAAAATTTCCATAATGGTCGTTTTGTTTCCCCTTTTCCTGCTGATGTTCAAAATGCAAGTGCTTATGCAACAGAATTTGGAGTTGCAAATTTAACATATGCAAATGGTCCTAGAGTAGGTCAAAATTTTGACAACAATGCTTTGGCAATGCGAATTCATTTGTTTGATGTAGAAATTAATAACTTTAATAATTTTACAAATGATTTTAAAATTTCTAAAAAAATTGGAGATTTAAATTTTTCAGCTGGTTATTATAGAGCAATTCAGAATATTTCAATGTCATGGTTGTGGAATTCATACTTAATGGAAGTTAATGGAAATAATGCATCACTTCTTAATGCTGGTTCTGCTTCAACTAATGGATTGTATGCATATGGAGTTCCTTCATGGGGAAATTGTTGTACAAGAAACTACGATGCTATTTATGATATACAAGCGCCATATGTAGGTGCAGAATATAAAATTAATGAAAAATTTAATGTTGATTTAAGTTTACGTTTTGATTCAGGTACTGCTAGAGGTACTTATGCAGGTGCAACTCAAGCAACTGGTTTAGATGTAAATAATAATGGAATAATTGAGCCTAATGAAGCTAGTGTTTCAGTTGTAGATAATGCAAATAGATTGCCAATAAATTATGATTTTAGCTATGTTTCTTATTCGTTTGGAGCAAATTACTTGTTAAATGATTTTCAATCGGTTTTTGGTCGTCATAGTAAAGGTGGTAGAGCAAATGCGGATAGACTTTTATTTGGTTCGGCAGTTTTACCTTCTGGACAAGCATTGTCTGGGTTAAGTGCAGATAATGTTACTCAAACAGAATTAGGTTTTAAACATAGAAAAGATAAATTGTCTTTATTTGTTACTGGATTCCTTGCGCAAACTTCTGAACAAAACTGGGATTTTGCTGGTGGATCTCCAAGAGAAATTCAACGTAAATACGAAGCTTATGGTATTGAATTAGAATCATACTATAACATTAAAAAGTTTGATTTTGGAGGAAGTGTTACTTGGACTCATGCTAGAATAAAAGAAGATTTCTTTAATCCTCAATATGAAGGAAATACACCAAGACGTCAAGCAGATTTTATTTTTAATGCAAATGCTTCATATAAATTTGGTAAAGAAAATAAACATTTATTTGGATTCAGCGTAATTGGAACAACTAAATCTTATGCACAAGATAATAATGATTTGGTTATGCCTGGTTATGCTTATGTAAATCCGTTTATTAAATTTCAGTTAACAAAAGGATTATCGGCTTCATTAAATGCAAATAATATTTTTAATTCAATTGGAATTACCGAAGTAGAAGAAGGAAGTATTACTGAAAATACAAACAATATTGTAAGAGCTCGTTCAATTAATGGAAGAACAACTTCATTAACATTGGTTTATAAGTTCTAATAAAAAAAAATCATGTTTAGTTATCAATTCCTATATCATTATCTTTATGGTATAGGAATTGTTTTTAAATCATTTACAATGTCAAAAAAATCAATATTATTTTTAATTGTTTTATTCTTAACTAGTTTTAGTTTGGTTTTAGCTCAAGAAAAAAATAACACAGCTAAATCAGAAAAATCTTTAATAGTATATGGTAGCGATAGCTGTCCTCATTGTATTGCAACAAAAGAGTTTTTAGATAAAAAAAAGGTAGAATATAAATTTTTAGATATCGATAAAGATATTGAAGCATTAAAAGAAATGTTAGATAAATTAAAGAAGGCTAATATTAGTCTTTCAAATATTGAAATACCTGTAATAGATAATAACGGAGTCGTTTTTACAAATACAGCTAATTTTCAGGATTTTTTAGACAAACTAAATAAATTATGAGAAAAATTAAGCTCAGTTTTTGGCAAATTTTAAATATGAATGTTGGTTTTTTCGGAATTCAATACAGTTTCGGATTGCAACAAAGTGCTATCAATCCAATTTATGATTTTTTAGGAGCAGCTCCAGATGAAATCCCATTATTAAATCTTGCTGGTCCAGTAACAGGTTTGTTAGTTCAGCCTATTATTGGAGCATTAAGCGATAAAACATGGCATCCAAAATTTGGACGACGTAAGCCTTATTTCTTATTGGGAGCAATACTTTGTAGTTTGGCCTTATTAGCCTTTCCATTTAGTAGTTCTTTGTGGATGGCCGCTGGATTATTATGGATTTTAGATGCTGGTAATAATATGGCAATGGAGCCATATCGTGCTTTTGTTGCAGATAAATTAATAGAAGAGCAACAACCTATAGGTTTTCAGATGCAAAGTTTTTTTACTGGTTTTGGACAAACTTTAGCCAATCTTTCTCTGTTTATATTTCCGTTAATTATAATTGGAAAAACAGGTTCTTTGCCAACTTGGGTTTACGCATCATTTTTCTTAGGGGCTATTTGTTCAATTGGGTCTATTTGGTGGAGTATGAAAACTACAAATGAAATTCCACCATCAGAAGAAGAATTAGCTAGAATAAAAAGCAAAAAAGGAGGTTTTGTAGCGCCTTTATTAGAGATATTTTCAGCTATTAAAGATATGCCAAAAGTAATGTGGCAACTTGCTTTAGTTTACATGTTTCAATGGTATGCACTGTTTTGTTATTGGCAAAACTCCTCAAAAAGTATTGCTTTATCTGTTTGGAATGCTACTCCAAAATCAAATCCAGAAGCGTATGAGAAAGCTGTTAGTTGGACAGGTTTAGTAAACGGTTGGTATAATATTGTGACTTTTTTAATTGCTTTTGCATTAGTTGGTTTTGCTAAAAAATATTCAGCAAAATATGTGCACGCAGTATGCTTATTACTTGCTGCGATTGGGTTTTTAGTTTTTCCTCAAATAGAAAATAAAAACTTACTATTTTTTGCTATAACTGGTTTTGGTATTGGTTGGGCAAGTATGATGGGAATTCCATATTTAATGGTTGTTGCCGATATTCCTAAAGAACGTTATGGTGTATATATGGGAATTATAAATATGATGATTGTTATTCCAATGATTATTCAAAACCTTTCATTTGGTTATGTTTTAAAGCATTTTTTAAATAATGATCCAAGAAACGCAATCACTTTTGCAGGAACATTATTAATTTTTGCTGCACTTTTTACCTTAAATATTAAAACAAAAAATATAATAAAGTCAGACGTATAAAATGAGTACTATTTCTTATAATAAAAGTATAGAATTGTTATACAATGTGTCTTCTACTAATGGATTTGTAGCAAGTGCAGAGAACACGTCCAATTATAACAGAGTTTGGGCTCGAGATGGAGTAATTTGTGGTCTAGCGGCTTTAGCATCTGGAGATAAGAAACTGATTGAAACGTTCCGAATTACCCTAGAAACATTAGCAAATAACCAACACGAAATAGGAACAATTCCTTCCAATGTGATGATTAATGAAAAAACTACCGAAGTAAGTTATGGTGGTTTGGCAGGAAGAGTAGATGCGGTAACTTGGTTTATTATTGGAATTTGTCAATATGCATTCCATACAAATGATAATTCATTAATTGTTAAATATGAAGTTGAAATTGAAAAAGCTTTATTTTTATTAGAAGCTTGGGAGTTTAACAATAAGCATTTAATTTATGTTCCATTGTCTGGAAATTGGGCAGACGAATACATTACAGATGGTTATGTTTTATACGATCAATTGTTGCGAATTTGGGCTTTAAAAAACTATAATTATTTTAAGAAAAGTAAAAAATTAGCAAATAAAATTGAGCTTATAGTAAATCAAGTTGAAACTAATTTTTTGCCAAATTCAAATAAAGATAAATTTCATGAAAGAGCTTATAATGAAATAAAATTTAATGCTTATTTGCCTTGTTCCTTTTCACCATCAGGTTATAAAAATCAATTTGATGCATTTGCTAATTCTTTAGTTTTAATGTTAAATATTGGCTCAGATTTTGTGCAAAAAGAAATAATAAATTTTTCTTTTACTTTAGCCCAAAGCACAAAATTAGGATTAGTTCCTGCATTTTGGCCTCCTATTTTAGAATCAGATATACATTGGGATTTGCTAAAAGATAATTGTAAATATGAGTTTAGAAATTTTCCTTATGAATTTCATAATGGAGGGAGTTGGTCAATGGTGAATGGTTTTTTTGCTTTAGGATTATTAAACCATTCTGAACATGAAAAATCTAGTATTATTCTCGAAAATATTAATAATGCAAATGCTATAAATGAGTATTCGTTTTATGAAAATTTCAATACAGATACTATGGCGCCAAATGGTGTTTCGAATTGCGCTTGGAGTGCAGCTGCAGCAGTTTTACTTCATCAAGCAATAAATAATAATTTTAAAATAGTACTTTAAAGTGAAAACTATAGATATAATATGTGTTGGAGAAGTTGTAATCGATTTTATTGGTCATGAAATCAATACTTCAATCAATAAAACAAAAGATTACCATCGTTTTTTGGGTGGTTCACCTACAAATGTGGCGGTTAATGCTTCCCGAATTGGATTAAAACCAATATTGGTTGCTTCATGTGGCCAAGATGGTTTAGGAGATTATATAGTAAGAAAACTTAAATCTAACAATTTAGATGTTTCTTACATAAAAAGAATAAGTAATTTACCAACTTCAATTATTTTAGTTTCTAAGTCAACAGAAACTCCAGATTTTATTCCGTATAGACAAGCCGATTGTGATATTACTATCGATCAGTTACCTGACGAAATGATACAAAATGCTAAAATTTTTCACACTACGTGTTTTGCTTTAAGCAAAGATCCTGCAAGGAATACAATTTTAAATAGAGCAAAAAGAGCAAAAGATTTCGGATTAAAATTAAGTATAGATCTGAATTATTCAGAACGAATATGGCCAAATAGAGAAGAGGCCAAAAAAGTGATTAAAGATTATTTAAAAAATGATCCATTGCTAAAAATTAGCGAAGATGATTGTTTTCGTTTTTTTGAAGAAGTAAAATCAGAGGATTTCATTTTTGATTATTTTCATAATTTAGGAGTTACAACTATTTGTTTAACAAAAGGGAAAAATGGTGTTGTGGTTTCAGATATTCATGAAGGTTTGTTTTTTCAAGAAGCCGAATTTATTCAAGAAGTTAAAGATACAACTGGTGCAGGAGATGCTTTTTGGACAGGTTTTTTATATGCTCAAATAAAAAATAAAAATATTAAAAACAGTATATCTATTGCTCAAAAATTGGCGTCTTTAAAGTTACAAAGTGTAGGAAAACTTCCAGAAAACATAGATTTAGAATCGTTGTTTAACCTAATCTAACTATTAAATAATTTAAATAATTCGTTCCAGTTTTGCGCTACAGATACATCTTTAAATCCTTTGTAAAAAGGAATTTTTTCTAGTTTAGAGACTTTAAATTTTTCTTGTTTACAACTAGGCGCTATGATTTCCGACTTTAATTTTTGAGCTAAATATTCTTGTTCATATTGACCAGGAGTGGGTATAAAAAAGGCTTTTTTCTCTAATTTAGCTAAATCCATTATTGTTGTATAGCCTGAACGACATAAAATAACGTCACTTTCGTTAAAAGCGGTAGCCAATTCTTCAGAATTCATAAAGTTATAATACGTAATTGTATTTACTTTTTCAACTTGTTGTGATGGCTCAATAACGCCTTTTACAAACAATATTTCTTTATCGGTCTTTTTTAATTCCTTATTTAATTTATTTTCAAGCATCGTTCTTTGAGGTTCCGGGCCCGATAATAAAACCATTATATCGTACTTAATAGGTAATGCTTTTTTTTCAATTCTACTTAAGGGTCCTATATAAGTTATTTTATTTTCATACTTTTTAGTATGACCAAGTTTTCCAGATAAATTTTCTACTCCGGCAACATCAGGAACCCAACAAGCTGTAAATCGTTTTACATATCGAAAATGAAGTTTTGTAGTTATCCAAGAAGTTTTTCCTGAAAGTACATTTAATTGATGGGTAATAAAAACAGATGGCACTTTACTGGAAAAAGCTCCCAAACGATTATCACTTATAATGCCGTCAATTTCATAATTTTCAACAATTCTATTTATTTTTCTCTTTTCTTTTTTAACAGCTGCCAACATTTTTGGCATTTGAAACAGTAATTTCCATTTAAAATTTTTTCCTTTTTCTGCATATTTAATGTTATATGCAGGTAATTCAATACTAATTAATTTTGGAAATTCTTTTTTGAGTAAGTGTAATGCTGCTCCGTCTGAAGCAATAATAGGTTCAAAACCATTTTCTTCTAGAGCTTTTATTATAGGAATACATCTTGTAGCGTGACCTAAACCCCAATTTAAAGGTGCTATGAGTATCTTTTTTTTCATTATTTTT
The DNA here is from genome assembly GCF_009495795.1 of Flavobacterium sp. LMO6. Lineage (NCBI taxonomy): Bacteria > Pseudomonadati > Bacteroidota > Flavobacteriia > Flavobacteriales > Flavobacteriaceae > Flavobacterium > Flavobacterium sp. LMO6. The sequence goes on from NZ_WIBH01000001.1 coordinate 495,284, forward strand.
TTAAAATGGCAATAAATTGCTCGGCTAACTTGTTCTCATCTTCAAAATTATACTCATTTTCCGTTATACGTAAATTACGGTCGTGCTTATAAAGTTTCCATTTTTTATTGTTGTATTCTAAAGCTGTTAAATTTTCAATCCAATCGCCTGAATTTAAATACATTGTATCGCCTTTTTCATTTTCCATAAATTCAATTTTTGGCTCATGAATATGTCCACAAATTACATAATCAAATTTATTTTCAATTGCTATATCAACACAAACATTTTCAAAGTTAGTAATAAATTTAACAGCAGATTTTACATTGTTTTTTATTTTTTTCGAAAGCGAATAAGGTTCTTTGTTGAATTTTGATAAAACCCAATTTACAAAACGATTTATAAGAATTAAAATATCATAACCCCAACCACCTAATTTTGCTAGCCATTTTGCATGAGTAATTGATGTGTCAAAAACGTCTCCATGAAAAATCCAAGCTTTTTTATCATCTAACTCTAACACTAATTTATCTATTAAACTAATATTTCCCATGTGTAAATCTGTAAATTTTCTTAAAAACTCATCATGATTTCCTGTAATGTAATAGATTTTTGTCCCTTTTGTACTTAGCGAAATAATTTTCTTAATTACTTCTAGGTGTTGAGACGGGAAATACGACTTTCTAAATTGCCATATATCTATAATATCGCCATTTAAAATTAGTGTTTTTGGTTTTATAGAAGATAAATACTCTAGTAATTCTTTAGCATGACAACCATACGTTCCAAGGTGAACATCCGAAATAACTGCCACTTCAACTTTACGCTTCTTCAAAATAAAAGTTTTATGCAAAAAACGATATTTAATCTAATGTTAAGGTTATTGAAACATTATTAAAAGTTTATTTGTAGTGCTAATTATTTCCTTAATTTTGTCGAATAAATAAAAGAAGTTGTGGGAAGTAAAAATAAATTAAAAAGATTTAGCGAAAACGAAACGTTTGAAAATGTTTTTCAGCCAACGAGAGAAGAAGTTGTAGGGGATCAATTTCCATTAAAAGGAAAGTGGAATAAAGAGTTCTTTAAGAACGACAATCCTATTGTGTTAGAATTAGGTTGTGGAAAAGGAGAATATTCAGTTGGTTTAGCAGAAAGATTCCCTGAGAAGAACTTCATTGGAATTGATATTAAAGGAGCAAGATTTTGGCGTGGCGCTAAAACAGCTGTTGATTCTGGCATGAACAATGTTGCTTTTGTTAGAACCCAAATAGAATTAATTAATCATATTTTTACAGAAAATGAAGTTTCTGAAATTTGGATAACATTTCCAGATCCTCAAATTAAATACAAAAGAACAAAACACAGAATGACAAATTCTGAGTTTTTAAATAATTATAAAAAAATATTGAAACCTAGTGGTTTAATGCATTTAAAAACAGATTCAGAATTTATGCATGGCTATACATTAGGATTATTACATGGTGAAGGACATGAGGTAATTTACGCCAATCATAATATATATAAAAATGAAGGAGCGCCGTCTGAAGTTACGGGTATTCAAACTTTTTACGAAAGTCAATATTTAGAAGTGAACAAACCTATTACTTATATACAGTTTAAAATTAAGTAATAAATGTTACTTTTTTCAGTTTAAACTTTTATACTTTTGATAAAAATCTATTTATGACTTTTGTATTAGCTATTTTTTTAGGATTAATTATTTCTATTGTTGGAATAATTATTCCGGGTATGTTAAACATGACCATTGCCAAAATAAGTGTCAATGAAAATCAAAAACAAGCAATAAATTTTGCATTAGGTGCTGTTGTTATCGTTTTTGTTCAAAGTTTTTTAGGTACTTATTTCGCAAAGTTTTTAGATGCTAATCCTGTTTTTAGTGATGGATTAAAAAAAGTAGGAACTTTTATTTTTATTGCTTTAACAATAGCTTTTGTTATTATGGGAATAAAAGCTAAGAAGCAAAAAGAAATCGAAGTTAAAATTGAAGCTAAAAGGAATCGTTTCTTTTATGGTATGGCATTATCCTCTTTTAATATGTTTGCTATTCCTTGGTATGCTATTACTAGTTTAATGATGGCTTCAAAAGATTTGTTCCAATATGATATGATTTCTATTGTTTTATTTTCATTAGCAGCAGCAGTTGGAACTTATTTTGTTTTTTACTTGTATGCTCGTTTTTTCAAATTAATAGAACACAAACTTACTTTTATTGTAAAAAATATTAATTTTTTAATTGCAGCATTAACGGGTTTTGTTGCCATTTCCTCTCTATATAAAATGTATTTTTAATATTTGTCGAAGTCAACTTCAAATAACGACAACTTTTTTGAACGAGTTTATGAAATCGTTCGCCAAATTCCAGAAGGTAAGGTTACTTCTTATGGTGCCATTGCAAAAGCTTTAGGAACGGCTCGTTCTGCCAGAATGGTAGGTTGGGCAATGAATGCTTCTCATAATATAGAAGATGTACCGGCTCATAGAGTAGTAAATAGATTTGGATTACTTTCTGGTAAACATCATTTTGAAGGGACTAATCTTATGCAACAACTTCTTGAAAATGAAGGTATAAAAATTAACGAGAACCAAATATTGGATTTCGAAAAACATTTTTGGGAACCTAATCCAAATAAGTAAAAATACCTTATTAATTATTTATATATTAAAGTCTTGTTAAACAATTCTTAAAATAATTGTAACTTTTTTTAACAAATGTGACAATTGTCATGTTCTACCTTTTTTTTTCGACTGAAATTTGTACTATAAAATTAGAACAAATAATAATTCGATAAAATTTAGGTATTATGAGCAAATTAAAAACACAGTTTAAAACATTACTTACAGTATTAATAGTAATGTGTAGTTTTAACACTATTGTTGCACAAGAATCTAAAGTGGTTTTAGCAGAAAGTAAATTAGAAGTGTTTGGAACTTCAAATTTACATGATTGGGAAATTCAAGCTAAAGCAATGAGTGGAAAATCAACAATGTCTATTGAAGAAGCCGATTTAAAAGCAATTAAAAGTTTAGACTTTTCAGTAGAGGTTGAGCAACTAAAAAGTGGTAAAAACGGAATGGATAACAATACATTCAAAGCTTTAAATAGTAAAACTTACAAAACCATAAACTTCAAATTAGTAAGTGTTTCAAAAATCACAAAAACAACAGATGGTAATTTCACAGTAGAAACTCAAGGCGATTTATCAATTGCTGGTGTTACTAAAAGAATTAATCAAACTTTCTCTGTTAAGGTTTTAGGTAAAAAAGCAGTTTTTTCTGGAAAAACAAAAATCGACATGACGCTTTACGGAGTTAAGCCTCCAACAGCACTTATGGGAACGATTAAAACCGGTAAAGACGTAACCATCGATTTTAAAGTAACATACAATTAATTCAAAACGAACTTATAACTAAAACAAATAATAAAAATTTCAAATCATGAAAACATTAATTAAATTATCAGTACTGATAGCAGCCTTAAGTTTTACAGGTACAACACAGGCTCAAGCCCCTACTTTTGGGCAAATGCAAAATATGATCCCAAGAGATCAAAGAGCAATTAATCAATTTGATGTTAAAAAAGACACTGTTGAATTTAAAGGGATTAGCATTGATTTAGGTGGTGCTTTTGCATTGCAATTTCAAGCAATGAATTCTTTTAATGATCAACCAAACGGGACTTATACGGCTTCAAATGGAGCAACAATTACAAATTACAGATTAAATAATTTAGAAAATCAATTTAATTTGCCAACTGCAAACATGACAATTGGGGCTCAGTTATATGACGGTGTTCGTGTAAATTTAGATTTATATTTAGCAGCAAGACACCATAACGAAACTTGGGTTAAAGGTGGATATTTACAAATCGACAAATTAGATTTCATTAAAAAAGATTTCTTAGCTGGATTTATGAAATATGCTACTATTAAAATTGGACAAATGGAAAACAACTACGGTGATGCCCATTTTAGAAGATCAGATAACGGTAGTGCTTTAGTAAATCCGTTTATCGAAAGTAATATTATGGATTCATTTACAACTGAAATGGGTGCAGAGGTATACTACAACAGAAACGGGTTTGTTTCAATGTTTGGTATGACAAATGGTAAATTAAATCAGAATGTTACAGAGTTTGTTCCTGGTGCAACAACTGTTGCAACACCAGATCAAAACACAACAGTTAGTCCAACAATTTTAGCTAAATTAGGATTTGATAAACAAATTAATACAGATTTAAGAGTAAGATTAACAGGGTCATTATCTCACAACTCAAACATGAGTGGTAATCCATGGAGTTCAGATAGAGCAGGTAGCCGTTATTACTATGTAATGTCTCATGCTGCTTATAATTACAATGCAACAAGTGTTACAAATAATGCTACAACAGATTTAGCTGCTAATCCAACAACTGGTAGATTTAATCCTGGATTTGGTAACTGGTTTACAACTGTAATGTTCAATCCATTTGTTAAATTTAAAGGATTTGAATTCTTTGGAACTATCGAATTAGCTCAAGGTGGTGATAAAAAAGGTGTAGATGAAGCTCGTAAAGTAAATCAATACGCAGGAGATGTTGTATACAGATTTGGTACAAACGAAAAATTCTATGTAGGAGCAAGATATAATGTAGTTTCTGGAAAATTATCTAATGCTACAGATAAAGTAAGTGTTAATAGATTTGAATCTACAGTAGGATGGTTTATGACTAAAAACATTTTAGCAAAATTAGCTTACACTTCTCAATCATATAATGATTATTCTCAATTTAGTGGAAATAGTTTAAATGATTTATACGGTGGTAAATTCAACGGATTAATGTTTGAAGCAGTAATCACTTTCTAATAAAAATTAATAAATTCAAAAGCGAAAAGCTATTCTGCTTTTCGCTTTTATTTTAAAGTTATGAGAGCAATTCATGTAATAGTAGTTTGTATTCTTTTAAGTTTTGGTTTTTCTAAAAATCAAACAAAAGTTAAAATCACGAATAAAAGTGAGGTTATCATTAAAGGAAAATCAAATGTAAATAGTTTTGAATGTAAGTATAATTCAGAATTTATTGAAAAAGATTTACATGTTTCAATTACAAGAAACAATTCTAAAATTGTATTAGAAGGTGCTAAACTTGAAATAAAAAGTACCGGTTTCGATTGTGCTCATAAAATGATTACAAAAGATTTTAAATCTATACTTAAAGCAGATGATTATCCTCATATTGAAATAAATGTGATAGAAATAAACACTGCAAAAGAGAATATTACAACTAAATTACATGTAAAAATTGCCGGAACAGAAAAAGAATACATAGTTCCAGCAACATACAATCAAAGCAAAGGGAATGTAAAAGGACTTTTGAAATTGAATATCAAAGATTTTAAATTAAAATCTCCTAAAAAATTATTAGGCATGGTGGTAGTTAATGACAATGTTGAAATCTTTTTCAATTTATTTTTACAATATTAATAATCCCTTTTTCGGTTAGTTTAAAAAGCAATCTTTATTTAAAAGGTTGCTTTTTTTAATACAATAGATTCTAACTATCAAATTATAAAAACTTTAAACATCTAAACTTTTAAACTCCTAAACTTCTTATTATCTTTGCAATCTAAATTCAGTCTGAATAAAAATGTAAATTTGTTTTATAAGACGGATATAAAATTCAAACAAATGAAACTAGATAGAAAAGAAATTTTAACTGCTCTAGAAACCATTTCGGTTGCAGGAGAAGGAAAAAACATGGTAGAAAGCGGTGCGGTTCAAAATGTAATTACTTTCGGAGACGAAGTTGTGGTTGATTTACTTTTATCAACACCTGCTTTACATATAAAAAAGCGTGCAGAAGTAGATATTATAAAAGTAATTCACGAAAAAGTTTACGAGAAAGCAAAAGTTAAAGTAAATATTAAAGTAGAAGCGCCAGAAAAACCAGAAAACCCTAATTTGATTAGAGGAAAACAAATTCCTGGAATTTCAAATATAATTGCAGTCGCTTCTGGAAAAGGTGGTGTTGGTAAATCTACTATTACTGCCAATTTAGCGGTTTCCCTTGCGAAAATGGGATTCAAAGTAGGAGTTTTAGACGCTGATATTTACGGACCTTCAATGCCAATAATGTTTGATGTTGAAAACTCAAAACCAATTTCAGTTGAAGTAGATGGTAAATCTAAAATGCAACCTGTTTCTAGTTATGGTGTAGAAATTCTTTCTATTGGATTTTTTACAAAACCAGATCAAGCTGTTATTTGGAGAGGACCTATGGCTGCGAAGGCTTTAAATCAAATGATTTTTGATGCCAATTGGGGTGAGTTAGATTTCATGCTTATCGATTTACCTCCAGGAACAGGCGATATTCACTTATCAATTATGCAGTCGTTACCAATAACTGGTGCAGTTGTGGTAAGTACACCTCAAGCTGTTGCATTAGCCGATGCTAAAAAAGGAGTTTCGATGTTTATGTCAGAATCTATAAACGTTCCGGTTTTAGGAATTATAGAAAATATGGCTTATTTTACTCCTGAAGAATTACCACAAAATAAATATTATATCTTTGGAAAAGAAGGGGCTAAAAATTTAGCAGAAGATTTACAAGTTCCTTTGTTAGGTGAAGTACCATTAGTACAAAGTATTCGTGAAGCTGGAGATTACGGTCGCCCAGCAGCGTTACAAACGGCTTCAGTTTTAGAAGGTGTTTTTGAAACGATTACAAGAAACCTAGTGCAAGAAACGGTAAATCGTAATGAAACTTTGCCTCCTACAGAAGCTATTAAAATAACAACAATGGCAGGATGTTCTGCTGTTAAAGGAAAATAATATGACTACAATAGAAATAAAAAATAACGTTGAAAAAGCGTTAGAAGAAATTCGTCCGTTTTTGAATTCTGATGGAGGAGATATTTCATTAGTAGAAATTATAGATGATAAACATGTAAAAGTACGTCTAGAGGGCGCTTGTACCAATTGTAGTTTAAGCATCAGTACTATGAAAGCAGGTGTTGAAACTACCATAAAAAAGTATGCGCCTCAAATTGAAACAGTAGAAAATATTGCATAGTAAATGGATAGTATGATATAAATCATATTTATACTTTTTACTAGTTTGTTACTTTGCTAACTCAAAATTAAAAAAATGATTCAAACAGATATTCTTATAATCGGTGCAGGTCCTACGGGACTTTTTACCGTTTTCGAAGCCGGATTATTACAATTAAAATGCCATATTATTGATGCCTTGCCTCAGCCAGGCGGGCAGTTAGCTGAGTTATATCCAAAGAAACCTATTTTTGATATTCCAGGTTATCCTTCTATTCTAGCCGGAGATTTGGTTACTAATTTAATGGAGCAAATTAAACAGTTTCAACCTGGATTTACGTTAGGAGAAACTGCTGAGACCATTGAAAAATTAGAAGACGGAACATTCATTGTAACCACTAATGAAGGAACAAAACACCAAGCAAAAGCTATTGCAATTGCAGGTGGTTTAGGTACTTTTGAACCAAGAAAACCTGTCCTTAAAGATATCGAATTCTACGAAAAAGAAGATCGTGGAGTAGATTACTTCGTAAAAGATCCAGAAAAATACCGAGGAAAAAATATTGTAATCGCAGGTGGAGGTGACTCCGCTTTAGATTGGAGTATTTTCTTGTCGAATGTTGCGAATTCCGTGACTTTAGTTCACAGAAGAAACGAATTTAGAGGTGCTTTAGATTCGGTTGAAAAAGTACAAGAATTAAAAAACGCTGGCAAAATTAAATTAGTCACTCCTGCAGAAGTTGTTGGATTTAATGGAAGTGAAAGAATAACCGCTGTTGATATTGAAGTTAACGGAGCTAGAATGAAAGTAGAATGTGATTATTTCATTCCGCTTTTTGGTTTAACTCCAAAATTAGGTGCAATAGCCAACTGGGGATTAGAAATTGAAAAAAATGCTATCAAAGTAAATAATGCGTTAGATTATCAAACCAATATCGATGGAATTTACGCTATTGGTGATGTTAATATTTATCCAGGGAAATTGAAATTGATTTTATGTGGTTTTCACGAAGCGACTTTAATGTGCCAAAGTGTGTACAATAGAATCAATCCAGGAAAACGTTATGTGTTAAAATATACTACCGTTTCTGGAGTAGATGGTTTTGACGGAACACGAAAAGAAGCTGAAAAAGCCGTTGTAAAATCGATTGATTAAATAAAAATTTTGTTTTAAGTTTCAGGTTTCATGTTAAGCAAACCTTAAACTTGAAACCTGAAACTTGAAACTAAAAATGCCACAAGACGTAACCATTTTCATAACCGACAGAAACGGAGTTAAACACGAAGTGTTAGCGCCCACCGACATGAATATGAACATCATGGAGTTAATTCGTTCTTATGAATTAGCCGAAGAGGGAACCGTTGGTGTTTGTGGCGGAATGGCCATGTGCGCTTCTTGTCAATGTTATGTGTTAAACGATGTAATCTCGTTAGAGCGCAATCCAGATGAAGAAGCAATGCTTTGGGAAGCCTATCACGTAAAGGATAATTCACGATTAGGTTGTCAAATTCCAATCACCGAAGATTTAGAAGGTTTAGAAATTGAAATAGCACCAGAACAATAAAAAAAGCGAGAAGTAATTCTCGCTTTTGCTTTTATACTAATTCATGTTTCAATTCCACTTGCTCTTCAATAGCATTCCAAAGTCCAATTCTTTTTTCTAAGGCTAAAACTGAAATTTCTTGAACTTCTTTCCATTTTTGTTCAGAATCACCACATAATTCAGCAATCATTTGCATCGCCATTGGTCCGTGTTCGTCAGCATCTAATTCAATATGTCTTTCAAAATAATAAATTAGTTTTGATAAATCAGTTTCAGGAAAATTTTGCTGAAAGTTTTTCAAGATTTCAGTAAACATATTCGGAATTAAATCTTCTCTTCCAAAAGTAAATGCTGCCGCAATTTCGTGTGGTTTTCCTTGTTCAATTACACGGAAAGTGAAATCTAAAAACGCTTTCACATTCGGAGGTAAATCACTTTGCTTTATGGATACAAAAATGTTTTTTGTTTCTTCCACATTCTTCAAAAATACATTAATTTGAGTTGTAGAAGCGCCACATTGCATCATTGCATCTAAATACATCTCAAAATGACTTTGACGAGTTCCGTCCAATGTTAAATCGGTTTCTTCTGCTACAACTATCTCGTTAATTAAATAACGAATTTCCGGATTTCCAATGGGTAACCACGGAGTAGTAGTACAAGTCAATTTGTTTTGCAAGGCTTTTAATAACGACATAAAATCCCACACCGCATAAATGTGGTTTTCTAAAAAACAATGTAAATCGTCAATCGTTTTTACTTTGTTGTATAACGAATGGTTTAATAATTGTTCTTTTTGACTTTGGATCGATTGGTTTATGGTTTGAATTTTCATAACAATTGTTTTATTACTATACGAAATTTTATTCCCGTTTGGTTATTATTTCATGTTGTACAAATGTAAAAATGCTTCCCTGAAAAGAGAAGCATTTTGTATCAATTTTATCTATTGTTTAATTACTTGAAAGCAGGGAAACCTGTAACATCCATTCCTGTAATTAACAAGTGAATGTCGTGAGTTCCTTCGTAAGTTACCACAGATTCTAAATTCATCATGTGTCTCATGATAGAATATTCGCCTGTAATTCCCATTCCGCCAAGCATTTGACGTGCATCACGAGCAATCGTTAACGCCATATCAACATTGTTTCTTTTTGCCATCGAAATTTGAGCTGTAGTAGCTTTTCCTTCGTTTCTTAAAACACCCAATCTCCAAGTTAATAATTGTGCTTTCGTGATTTCGGTAATCATTTCAGCTAATTTCTTTTGTTGTAGTTGAGTTGCTCCAATTGGTTTGTCAAACTGAATACGTTCTTTTGAATATCTCAAAGCAGTATCATAACAATCCATTGCTGCTCCAATAGCTCCCCAAGCAATTCCATAACGTGCCGAATCTAAACATCCAAGTGGCGCTCCTAATCCAGATTTGTTTGGTAATAAGTTTTCTTTTGGAACTTTTACGTTGTCAAAAATAAGTTCTCCAGTAGCTGAAGCTCTTAACGACCATTTGTTGTGTGTTTCAGGAGTTGAGAAACCTTCCATTCCTCTTTCCACGATTAAACCGTGAATTCTTCCTTCTTCGTTTTTTGCCCAAACTACTGCAATATCAGCAAAAGGCGCATTCGAAATCCACATTTTAGCACCATTTAAAAGATAATGATCGCCCATATCTTTAAAATTAGTTACCATTCCACCTGGATTTGAACCGTAATCTGGCTCTGTTAAACCAAAACAACCAATGAATTCTCCAGTGGCTAATTTTGGTAAATATTTCATTCTTTGTTCTTCGTTTCCATATTTCCAAATAGGATACATTACTAATGAAGACTGAACAGATGAAGTCGAACGTACACCCGAATCTCCTCTTTCAATTTCTTGCATGATTAATCCGTAAGAAATTTGATCTAATCCGGCACCACCATATTCCACTGGAATATACGGACCAAATCCGCCAATTTCTCCTAAACCTTTTACGATTTGATGTGGAAATTCTGCTTTTTGAGCGTATTCCTCAATAATAGGAGATACTTCTTTTTTTACCCAAGCACGTGCAGCATCACGCACCATTTTATGTTCGTCAGATAATAATTCGTCTAATAAATAATAATCTGGAGATTGAAATAAGTCTGGTCTCATAGTTTTTGATTTGAAAGTCACAAAAGTAAGTAAAGATTTTTAACAAATCAATGAACAAGTGTTATAATTTTGCTACGATTTTAAGGGTGTGCTTTTAATTAAAGAAGAAATTGTAATGATGTTTAAGGGAAATTCGACCAACACATGTAAAACACTTAAAAACAATAATACAGAAAGACCAAGCGTGTAGTCATATAAATAGATGCTTATTGAAAGAAGCCAAAGTGTTAGAATAACAATTGATTTTCTTTTTGAAATTTTTCTGTGCCAACCTATAATTGATGTTTTTGAAAACCAATTCAGATAATGATATGTGTAAGCAAAGGCAATAAATATTTGAATCTTTAAATCAATAATTTCATAAAAGAAAAATGTAGTGCCGTCGTTAATGTTGAATAGTTTTGATATTGATGTGTTTAGAATATAAAAGTTGTTATCTATAATTATTTTTTTAATGGTATCGGAAAAATGATAGGATGAATTGTCAATAGAAATAAATGTTACTATAAGTGGGATTATTGTTAATAGTAAAATGTTTAAATATCCATTTGTAGATTTAGATTTAGTATTTCCATACCACATAAAGATTAAAGTAAAAATGTACACATGAATTAGTGTTGGTAAAAACACACCGATCAATATATTATAGATAGAAAATTTTTTTAAAAAGAACATTAACAATATTCCAATTGTAAGGAATAGTACTTGTTTTTTTATTGATTTGTAAAACAAAAAAGCAAATGCAAAAAGGAGTGCTATTAAAAAAAAATTATTGGAGTAGTTTATAATATATTGCGTTAAGTTTTTTGTTATGGGATGCTCTAAAATAGGTTTTAAAAAAGATATTTTTGGGGTAATTCTAATAGAAATTAAGAATGCTAAGCCAAGAGCTAAATAAATCCACAATTTGTTGGCAACAAAATATTCTTGGTCTCTTACCCAGTTTATTTCTGTTAAATAGTGTAAAGGGCCTAATATTGCATAAGAAAGCACAAAAAGTTCAAATGGAAAAACATATGCTAATGCAAAAGAAAGTATAATTAAAAAAGTATTTAAAGGTTCTATTTTTATATTGTTCATTTTGTAAAAATAAAAAAGCTTCGAATAAATCGAAGCTTTTTTAAATAAATAAAACAATTATTATTTAATAATCATTTTTTTGCTGTCAAACATTTTTCCGCCAATAAACATTGTGTAATTGTACATTCCAGAAGCAAGGCCTCTAGTGCTTATATTTAGTTCTTTTTCTCCTGTTTCATTTAAATCAACAGAATCAATAATTTTTCCACTCATATCGCTAAAAATAATTTTTGCGTTTGCGCTATCAACAGGTAAATAGTATTTTATTGTTGAAGTATTATTAAAAGGATTTGGAATATTTTGATACAGGATAGGTCCTCTTTCTCGACCTTGGTTGTGAGAAGGTGTTGCTAGAGTTCCTCCACACGCACAATCTTCAATTATGTCTAATCTACTTAAAATTGCATCTATTTGTGTTTGTTGGTTAGCATTTTCTGTTTGTAATGCAGATAATATTGGAGATAAATCAATATTTACAGAAGTACCATTTTCAATTGCAATAGTCAAGGTGTTTCCAGATAATGTTGCCGACGTTAAATTCTGAGAATCTGTGTTTACATAAGCAGATAAATCTACTGTTGTACCGTCGTTAGTTAAGCTTAATGTATTTCCTGATAAGCTCAAATCTTGTGCGTCTGTTCCTGCAAAAGTTGATAAATCAATAGTGTTTGTTCCGCCAGAAATGCTTAAAGTAGATCCTGATAGTGCTAATTCTTGTGCGTCTGTATTGTCTAAATAGCCCGATAAATCTACTGTTGTTCCGTCGTTAGTTAAGCTTAACGTATTACTTGATAACGTTAAATCTTGTGCATCTGTATTATCTAAATAGTTTGTTAAATCTATTGTATTAGTTCCGCCAGAAATACTTAAAATATTACTACCGTCAATTGCTAATTCCTGAGCATCTGTATTAGTGGCGCTTGACCAAGCTGCTCCGTCCCAAGCATAAAGTACTTTGTCTTCTGTGTCATAAACCATTAAGCCTTCGTCAGTTGTTGTTAAACTTCCTTCTAAAGTTGTTCTTAATGCATTTGTTAGTCTATTTATTTGTAAACCTTTGTTGGTGTCTGCCAAATCTAAAGAAGCATTAGGGTTTGGAGTATCTGTTCCAATACCTACGCTTAATGGATTAGTAACACCACCAAGAACCATTGTATTATCATTTACTGCTGTTGCAGCATTTCCTATTGCTACTGAATTATTTCCTTGTACATTTGCAGAATGTCCTATAGCAATATTATTGGTTGGAAGTAATGCTCCCGGGTCTGTAGAAGTTGCTCCATATCCTAATACAATAGTACCATTTGCTTGCGCTACAGAATTTGAACCAATTGCTATAGCTTGTAAATTATCAATGTCTACATTGTTACCAATACCTACGGCATGGTCAGCTGTAGCTGTAGTGTTTGCGGCATTACCTAGAATAACAGAGTTATTTCCTCTAACATCATGATCGTGACCTAATGAAATTGAATATTGACCATCTGCAAAGGCTCTGTTACCTATCATTAGCACATCATTTTGACTTGGTGTTGCATTATATCCAATAAAAATATCGTTTGAACGCACGTTATTATCAAAATTAGCTAATGAACCCATTCCTACATTGTATTGTCCTTCTCTATTGGTAAACCCACAATAATACCCTAAATAGGTGTTGTGATTGGCATTTGTTGTACTATTTGTTCTGTTGTTGTCCCAACCAGACATAGCTCCTACGAAAGTATTGTAATCGGCATATTCGGTTGCAACTCCAGATGCCGCCCCTATAAAAGTGTTGTAAATACCATCTCCAACATCTATTCCAGAAGAATCGCCAAGTGCAGTATTATGGTGACCAGTATCTATGTCAGTCAAAGATTCACTTCCTACTCCAACATTTCGATAAGCAGTTCCGTTTGTTGCAGCTAAGCCAAATCCTCCTGCTTCATTTCCAATAAATACATTTTTATATCCCGTTACAATAGAACTTCCAGAATCTTCTCCTAAAAATGCATTTTCATAACCTGTTGTAACATATGTGCCTGATTCTTCTCCTATAAAAGTATTGTCATAACCAGTAGTGTTATTTTCTCCTGATTCTGTACCAAAGAATGTATTGTCTCCACCTGTTAAATTTAATCTTCCAGATTCCATTCCTACAAAAGTATTGTCGAAACCCGTAGTGTTTGTGTAGCCAGCCCTATAACCAATAGCTACATTTTCGCTGGATGTATTATTTTTTCCTGCAGCAAAGCCAAGAAATACGGTATAGCTTCCTGAAGTAAGATTGGAACCAGTGCTGTCACCATACATGGTGTTGTAGTCTCCTGAAGTAATAGATACTCCAGAGCCTGTTCCTTGTACTTCATTTAAAGTTTGTGCTTGTGTATTTGTTGATAAAAACAAGCTGATTCCTAAGAATAAAAGTAGTTTTTTTCTCATGATAACGATTGAATAGTTTTTGCTAAAATAAGTAATTCTTAGTAAAGCACCTATTTTTTTATTTTAAATTCTCTTTTTAACCTAGTTTTATACTTAAATCTATTATATTGCGTTTTTATTTTTGCTATCATGAAAAAAAAGGAAAAAGTAATAGAGCTTACACTCTTCATTTTTATTTTCTTGGTTTATGCTTTTTCGGTATCTAATACTATTACTTTTTGGGATAGTGCTGAGTTTATAACAAGCAGCCACAATCTACAAGCATCACACCCGCCAGGAGCTCCGTTCTACACTTTATTTTCAAATTTTATTTTATTGTTTTTTCCAGCAAGTTGGGCTGCTATAATAAGCAATCTCATTTCTGTTTTCTTTGGTGCTTTAACAATTGTTTTATTGTATAAAATAACACGTTTTATAGCCTATAAAATTCTTGAAGGTAGTCCGTCCAAAAACAATAGCGTAATTGCTATTTTTGCTGGATTAGGAAGTGCACTAACTTTATCTTTTTCAACTACTTTTTGGACTGTTTCTACTGAAGCAGAAGTATATACCATGTCTTCTTTTTTATTGTTACTGGTGTTTTACTTAATGTTATTGTGGAATGCAAGTGAAGAAGTAATTAAGTCAAGAAAAATATTACTAGGAATTGCTTTCTTACTTGGCCTTTCCATAGGGGTACATTTAATTAACTTATCTATTATAATTCCTTTGTCTATTTTGTGCCTCCATAAAAAAAAGGGTCTAGATTGGAAAAATGTAATTATAACATTGTTTTCAAGTATAATATTGTTTTTAGTAATTTATACTATTGGAATACAAGGTTTCTTAAAAGTAGCATCTTTTATAGATATACAATTAGTTAATAATTATAATTGGCCAGTAAATTCAGGATTATTTGTTTTAATAGGGATGTTTTCTGTTGTACTTTTTTTTGGTTTAAAAAATGCTAAAAAGAAAAGAAAAAGAATAACTTTTAACGTGCTTTTAGCGATTCTTTTTTTTGCATTAGGAACAAGTTCTTATATAATGCCTTTTTTGAAAAATGCTGTTATTACTCCTTTTTCCAATCAAATTGCAACAAGTAATGATTTGCTAAAATATATTCAGGCAAAACAATTTGGTGTAGATAATATTCCGTTACTAAAAGGTGCTATTTTTAATGCGCCTTTAGATAAAGATTTTCCATTTCTGAATTCTGAACCAATTGTCTCGTATGACGCAGAAAGTAATAGATATGTTACTACTGATGACGGAAAGTATAGTAAAATAAATTATGCCAATGAATTTGATATGTTTTTTCCAAGAATGTTTAGTCAAAAACCAATTAGTGCAACAGGATATTCTAATTGGGTAAATATTAAGGGTGAAAAAATTACATATCCTGTTAAAGGAAAAGCAACAGATTTATTAAAACCAACGTTTACCGAAAATTTAACTTTTTTTAAAAATTACCAAATAGATTGGATGTATTCGCGCTATTTGTTTTGGAATTTTATTGGAAGGCAAAATGAGAATAAAGGAACTGGTGATGTTTTAAACGGAAATTGGATTAGTGGAGTCAATGCTTTTGATAAATATAAAATAGGAGATAAATCAGTAATTCCAGATACGTATCAAAACGATAAAAGTAATGACGGATATTACTTTTTACCCTTTATTCTGGGAATATTAGGCTTATTTGCTTTAAGGAAAAATAAGGCTTATTTTTTTACTACGCTTATTTTTTTCTTAACTTTTGGATTAGGAATAATTGTTTACTTAAATCCAGTTCCGGAAAGTGTTTTAGTCAGAGAAAGAGATTATATCTTTTTAGGTTCATTTATAGTTTTTTCACTTTGGGTAGGACTTTCAATTATAATAATTTACACTTGGTTAAGTAAAATAACTTCTGAAAAGGTAAAAATTGGAATAGTTTCAGTAGTTGTTTTTAGTTGTGCGCCATTTCAGTTATTAGCTAAAAATTGGGATAATCATCAAAGAAAGAAGGATAATTTTGCTTATGATTTAGGAAAAGCATATTTAGATTCCTGTCCTAAAAATGCTATTTTGATTACAAATGGAGATAATTTTACGTTTCCATTATGGTATTTGCAAGAAGTTGAAAGCTACAGAACAGATGTGAGAGTTATTAATTTTGATCAACTTAACTTAGAGTCTTATATAGATAAACTAAAATATAAAAGTCTAGACTCGGAACCAATTAATTTCACTTTTTCGAAAGTAAATTATATAGAAGGAAATCCAAAATTATTTCCACTAAAAAAAGAAACGGGCCAACCTGCAGATGTAAAATTAGTTTTAGAATTTTTAAATAATGAAAAAACGAAAATAAATTGGAACGGAAAGCAGCAACATTATATCCCAGCAGATGTTTTTAAAGTAGCTATTGATTCTTCAAAATTTGAATATAATTTATTTGATTCGAAAGCATTAAAAGCAAATTATGTTAGTGCAATAGCATGGAAATATAGTAAAGATTTTTACGCGCTAAATGAATTAATGTTGATGGATATAATTCAAAATAACATTCACGAGAAGCCAATTTGCTTTGCGGTAAATGGACAATTTGATCATTATTTAGGCTTACAAGATTTTATGATTCACGAAGGTTTTGTAGAAGTTTTGTCGCCAATGATAAGAAGAAATAAAGAATTGAATCCTAAAATAGTAGATACAAAAAGAGTGTATTCATTGTTAATGGAAACAATGCCTTTTGGTAAATTTAATAATGAAACAGAATTCATTCGTTTTGAAAATAGAGAATATATACAGTCTATTGTTAGGCGAAATTATTATTTTTTAGCCCAAGCATTAATTGAAGACGGAGAGAATGATAAAGCAAAATTAGTTTTGGATAAATGTTTATTGTCATTTCCGAGTAAGACGATAGCTTATAAGCAATTTGCCTTTGCTTTAGGTAAATTGTATTATAGAATTGGTGATAGTCAAAAAGGGGAGGAGGTTTGCTTAAAAGCTATGGATAATGTTTGGGAAGAATTACAGTGGATAACATCAGTTGATAACCCGGGGAACCCAATTCTGAATGTGAAAAAAGCTTCTAAATTAAAAGAAATGTATGAGCAAATGATTAATCAGCTTGCTAATTATAACAGTGAGGAAGCAAATAAAAGAAAAATGGAGTTGGAAGCATTTACAAGAC
Organism: Flavobacterium sp. LMO6; assembly: GCF_009495795.1. Taxonomy (NCBI): domain Bacteria; kingdom Pseudomonadati; phylum Bacteroidota; class Flavobacteriia; order Flavobacteriales; family Flavobacteriaceae; genus Flavobacterium; species Flavobacterium sp. LMO6. The sequence continues at coordinate 512,654 of NZ_WIBH01000001.1, forward strand.
ATTTTTCTATATGGTTATCTAAAAATTGGCCTTATAATTAATTTACATCTTCAAATAGAACTCTTTCGTTAACTCAATATATTCAGGAGTATAATTGTGTCTCGAAATTTCAATAACTAATTCATCAATTAATGGACTTTGTTCCATTCTACAAAAAGCTAACAAACTTCTTTTAATTTCAGCTGTTGGCGTGCCTTTTACACGAGTAATTTTTAATGGAAATAAATCCAATTCTTTACACATAGCAACAAAACGTTCTTCTTCTTTATAAGGAATAATTACTGAGAAAATTCCGTTATCCGAAAGTAATAAGTCAGCCGCTTCAATTAATTCTTCAAAAGGTAAAGCGTCTTCAAAACGTGCTAAATCTCTCGAAGTATTTTCGGTTTTATAATCTTCGGTGTAAAAAGGCGGATTGGAAATAATTAAATCGTACTCATCTTCAGGTTCGTCAACAAATTCATCCAAACCCGCATGAAAACAAAATAATTTATCATCCCAAGGCGAAGATTCAAAATTTTCTACACATTGTTCATAAGCATCTTCGTCAATTTCAATGGCATCAATTTGTTCGGCATTGCTTCTTTGTGCTAACATCAAAGACAAAATCCCGGTTCCAGCACCAATATCTAAAACGTTGTACGGATTATTGATTAACGGAGTCCAAGCACCAAGTAAAACACCATCCGTGCCAATTTTCATAGCACAACGATCTTGATTAACGGAAAATTGTTTGAATTTGAACAAAATGAATAAGGAATGAATTTAAACAATTTAAAAAAAACTGTAAACTGTGACTGCGACTGTCAACTACTGTAAATAAAGGTCAACCAAGCCTTCAGGAGTTTCTAAAGTAATGGTTTTGTTTGCTCTGTCAAGTGCAATAATAAAATCATCTATAAGCGGAATTAAAATTTCAGTTCCGTTTTTATCGATTTCAAAAAGTGGTTGAGCGCCACTATCATTAATGGCAGTAATTTTTCCGATGTTTCCTCTCATTAGATCAATAACATCAAATCCAATTACTTCGTGGTAATAAAATTGTGTTCCTTCTAATTTGGGTAACATAGAAAGAGGAAGATAGATTTCGCTTCCCATGATTTCGTCTGCTTCTTCTTCGGTTTGAATGTCTTCAAATCGAACACGTAAGAATTTTTCTTTGTGAAGCGAACTACTTTCAATAAAAAATGGAACCAGACTTTTGTTGATTTCAACAAAAACTGATTCCAAATTTTGATACAATTCGGGTTCGTCGGTGTCTAAATACGCCAATACTTCCCCTTTGAAACTAAATTTTTTCGCGATTTTACCTAAATAGAAACAATCTTCTTTACGCATACAATCGCTATAAAATTATGCTTGAGTTTCTTCGTTGTTTTCTTCAACAGCTGGAGCTTCTTCTGTAGCAGCTTCAACTACTTCTTCTGTAGCCTCTTCAGCAACTTCTTCAGTTACTTCAGCAGCTTTTAAAGCTTCAGCTTGTGCAGCAATACGTTTTGCGTTTGCTTCTTGTTCAGCTTTAAATGCTTTTGCTTTTGCATCAGCTTCTGATTTAGATAAACCAGATTTTTTTGCATCAACTTTACCAGCTTTTTCGTCTAACCAAGCAGCTAATTTAGCATCAGCTTGTTCTTGAGTTAAAGCACCTTTACGAACTCCTCCATCTAAATGGTGTTTTAATAAAGCACCTGTGTAAGATAAAATTGCTCTTGCAGTGTCAGTTGGCTGAGCACCATTGAATAACCATTCTGCTGCTTTTTCGATGTTTAAATCGATAGTAGCTGGGTTAGTGTTTGGATTGTAAGTTCCGATTTTTTCTAAGAATTTACCATCTCTTTTTGATCTTGCATCTGCTGCAACAACCCAATAAAAAGGTTTCCCTTTTTTTCCGTGTCTTTGTAATCTAATTTTTACTGACATAATCTTGTGATTAATTTGAGGTTCTCGACCTCGGTTATTTAAGGGTGCAAATATATAAAACTTTGCAATACAAATGTATAAGTTAATGTAAAATATTTTTTCTTGTAAAATACGTTTGTTTCAATAAAAAACTTATTTTTGTTACCTACATTAATTTATTAGGAAAAATACAAATGAAAAAAATAATTTCTTTAATAGCTGTTACCGTTTTATTTACTTCTTGTCAACAAGATATTCAAACAAATACACCTGCTTTTCAAGCAAAACAAAATGATGTTTTTTGGAGAGCAAATGATGCTAGAGTTTCAATCGATACCGATGGTAAAATGACCATTTCGGCTTACAATCAATATGAAACACTTACTTTAGAAACATCAAGTACTGATCCTGGAGTTTATGTTTTAGGAACTACTAATCAAAATAATTTTGCAACGTATTCTAATGATGTTGATGGTTTTTCAGATTTTTATGATACCGGATTGTATTCTGGACCAGCTTTTAAAGTTTCTTCAATGATTACTAGAGGGTCTGCATATCAGCCAAATGCATCAGGAGCTCAAACAACAGGAGGTTCTGGTTCTGGGTTAAGAGTTGCTACTCAAACAACAAACGGAACTGTTACAGCAATTACTGTAGTAGCAAGAGGTATTGGATACAGACCTGGTGATGTTGTTACAATTGTTGGAGGAAATAACAATGCAACTTTTAGAGTATTAAATATTCAACAAAGTAACGGAGAAATCGAAATTGAAGAAATTGAAAACGGATTGTTTACGGGAAAATATAAATTTAATGCTGTAAATGAGCAAGGTGAGGTAATTACTTTCTCTGAAGGTGTGTTTTATAAAATTCCTATCGGATAATATTTTTTAAAGTTTTTTAAACAAACCATCTGGAGTAATTCAGGTGGTTTTTTTGTTTTGTTGATAACTAAAATTGGCATTCAAAAACATAAAATGTATTTTTGTTTTTATGACTATTGCCTGTTGCTTAGTTGCTAATTTCTAGATATAATGTACTTAATTTTCGATACAGAAACCACAGGATTACCTCGCAGTTGGTCGGCACCAATAACTGATACCGACAACTGGCCTCGTTGTATACAAATTGCATGGCAATTACACGATGAAATGGGGAATCTTATCGAGCACCAAGATTATTTGGTAAAGCCAGAAGGTTTCAATATTCCGTATGATGCAGAAAGAATTCATGGTATTTCAACAGAATTAGCTTTAGAGCAAGGAATTTTATTATCAGAAGTTTTAGAAAAATTCAATATTGCACTTTCTAAAACGAAATTTATTGTAGGTCAAAATGTAGGATTCGATGTTAATATTATGGGATGCGAGTTCCATCGATTAAACTTTGGATCTGATTTATCTAAAATGCCGGTTTTAGATACCTGTACAGAAGTTACGGCTAATTTATTAAAATTACCAGGCGGTAGAGGCGGAAGATTCAAATTGCCAACATTAACTGAATTACATCAATATTTATTTAATCAACCTTTTGCAGAAGCACACAATGCAACTGCCGATGTAGAGGCAACTACGCGTTGTTTTTTAGAGTTAATTAAAAGAGAAATTTTTACCAAAGAAGAATTAGATGTAACACCTGACTATTTTAGAAGTTTCCGAGAAAAAAATTTGGGCGAAATCCAATTAATCGGATTAAAACATATCAATCTAAAAAAAGCCTCTGAAGAAATTAGAGCTCGTTTGAAAAAAATCGAACAAGAGGAAGTTCAAACCACAATTTCAGAGGAAGTAAAATCAGATTTAAAAGATGCTGCCTATGCACATCTGCACAATCATACTCAGTTTTCGGTTTTACAATCGACAATTGCGATTAATGATTTAGTAAAAGCTTCGGCAAAATTTAAAATGCCTGCAGTTGCTATGACTGATACTGGAAACATGATGGGCGCTTTTCATTTTGTAAGTGCTGTAATGAATCATAATAAAGCCGCAAAAGCAAAAATTGAAGCCGCAATTGAAGCTGGAGAAGAACCAACAGAAACCGAAATCAAACCTATTGTAGGTTGCGAATTCAATATCTGTGACGATCATAAAGATAAAACCAAAAAAGATAACGGTTATCAAGTAGTTTTATTAGCAAAAAATAAAAAAGGCTATCATAATTTAGCCAAAATGTCTTCAATTGCTTATACCGATGGTTTTTATTACGTTCCTCGTATCGATAGAAAAATTGTTGAGCAGTATAAGGAAGATATCATGGTGTTGTCTGGGAATTTATATGGTGAAATTCCGAGTAAAATATTAAATGTAGGAGAATCGCAAGCAGAAGAAGCTTTAATTTGGTGGAAGGAGCAATTTGGTTCTGATTTCTATCTGGAATTAATGCGTCACAAGCAAGAAGACGAAAATCGCGTCAATCAAACATTAATAGCTTTTGCAAAAAAGCACAACGTGAAGTTGGTTGCGACCAATAATACCTATTACGTTAATAAAGAAGATGCCAATGCGCACGATATTTTATTGTGTGTAAAAGATGGTGAAAAACAAGCAACTCCAATTGGTCGCGGTCGCGGTTATCGATACGGATTACCTAATCAGGAGTATTACTTTAAGTCTGGCGACGAAATGAAGCAACTTTTTGCTGATTTACCCGAAGCCATTATTAATATTCAGGAAATAATCGATAAAGTGGAAGCTTATTCTTTATATAGAGATGTATTACTTCCAAAATTTAAAATTCCTGATGAATTTGAAGTTCCTGAAGATGCAGAAGATGGTGGAGTTAGAGGTGAAAATAATTATTTAAGACATTTAACCTATTTAGGAGCAGAAAAACGTTATCCTGAGTTAACAGATGACATCAAAGAGCGTTTGGATTTTGAATTACTTACAATTTCCAATTCAGGTTATCCAGGTTATTTCTTAATTGTACAAGATTTCATTGCCGAAGCACGAAAAATGGATGTTTCCGTTGGGCCAGGTCGTGGATCTGCTGCGGGTTCTGCGGTTGCGTATTGTTTAGGAATTACAAATATCGATCCTATTAAGTACGATTTGCTTTTTGAGCGTTTCCTTAATCCAGATAGGGTTTCCATGCCCGATATCGACATCGACTTTGATGATGAAGGTCGAGGTCGTGTTATGGATTATGTAATTAATAAATATGGTTCCAATCAGGTGGCGCAAATTATTACTTATGGTAAAATGGCCACGAAGTCTGCTATCCGAGATACTGCTCGTGTATTGGATTTACCACTTTTTGAAGCCGATAGAATTGCGAAATTGATTCCAGGCATGATGCCTTCAAAATGGAATTTAGCCCGATTTTTAGCCGAAGACGAAAGTGAAGTTAAAAAAGCATTGCGTTCGGAAGAATTTGATAAAGTAAAAGAGTTAATCGAAATCGCCAACTCAGAAGATTTAGCAGGAGAAACTATTCAGCAAGCAAAAGTGTTAGAAGGTTCTATGCGAAACACCGGAATTCATGCTTGTGGTGTAATTATCACACCAAGCGATATTACCAATTTCGTTCCAGTCACTACGGCGAAAGATTCCGATTTGTATGTAACGCAATTTGACAACTCGGTAGCGGAAAGCGCAGGTTTGTTAAAGATGGACTTCTTAGGGTTAAAAACGCTGACCTTAATTAAAGATACCGTTAAATTGGTAAAATATCGTTTAGGAATTGATTTAGATCCTGATAATTTTCCAATTGATGACGAAAAAACATATGAATTGTTCCAAAGAGGTGAAACGGTAGGCGTTTTTCAATACGAGTCGCCCGGAATGCAAAAATACATGAAGGATTTAAAACCAACTGTTTTTGCCGATTTAATTGCCATGAATGCATTATATCGTCCAGGACCATTGGAATATATTCCTTCTTTCGTTCGAAGAAAAAACGGAGAAGAAGAAATTAAATACGACTTAGAGGCTTGTGAAGAATATCTTGGAGAAACGTACGGAATTACGGTATATCAAGAGCAAGTAATGCTTTTGTCTCAAAAACTAGCAGGTTTTTCAAAAGGTGATGCCGATGTTTTGCGTAAGGCAATGGGTAAAAAACAGATTGAAGTTTTGAACAAAATGAAACCTCAATTTATTAACCAAGCAGCAGAAAAAGGTCATGACCCAGTAGTTTTAGAGAAAATTTGGAAAGACTGGGAAGCATTTGCAAGTTATGCTTTTAATAAATCGCATTCTACTTGTTATGCATGGATTGCCTATCAAACGGCTTATTTAAAAGCGCATTATCCTGCAGAATATATGGCAGCAGTTCTTTCTAATAATATGAACGATATCAAACAAGTTTCGTTCTTTATGGAAGAATGTAAACGAATGGGGTTACAAGTTTTGGGTCCAGATGTTAATGAATCGTATTATAAGTTTACAGTAAATGAAAATTATGCTGTTCGTTTCGGAATGGGCGCTGTTAAAGGCGTTGGAGCAAATGCTGTAGATACTATTGTTCAAAACAGAAAAGAAGCTCCTTATAAATCTATTTTTGATGTAGCTAAAAAAATTGATTTGCGTGCAGCTAACAAAAAAGCTTTTGAAAGCTTAGCTTTGGCTGGAGGTTTTGATGGGTTTACAGACACCCATCGTGCACAATATTTTCACCATGATGGCGACGGAATTACGTTTTTAGAAAAAGCTATTCGTTATGGTTCAAAGTTTCAGGAGAATGAAAATTCATCTCAAGTAAGTTTGTTTGGCGATGCATCGGAAGTTCAAATTGCAGAACCTATAGTGCCGCCATGTGACGATTGGAGTACGATGGAAAAATTAGCCAAAGAAAAAGAAGTAGTTGGGATTTATATATCAGGTCATCCTTTAGATGATTACAAATATGAAATGAAATATTTCTGTAATGCAAAACTAGAATCTTTAAAAAGCTTAGAACAGCATGTGGGCAAAAACTTATCTTTTGGAGGAATAGTAACAAATGTACAACACAGAACCGCTAAAAATGGAAATGGTTGGGGTTCCTTTGTATTAGAAGGATATGAAGAAAGTTATGAGTTTAGAATTTTTGGTGAAGAATATCTAAAATACAGACACTTTTTACTTCAAAACCAATTTGTATACATAAAAATTAATGTTAAAGATGGTTTTACCAATAGAGATACAGGTAAAAAATCGGAGCCTAGAATTCAATTTTTAGATGTAAAAATGCTAATAGAAGTATTACCCACTTTTGCAAAAAAATTAGTACTTCAATTTGCTATTAACGAAATAAATGAAAATTTAGTCAGTCATTTAAATCAAATATTTGTTGATAATAAAGGAGATAATAACGTTACCATTGAAGTAATGGAGTTAGAAAAAATCAACAGAGTTATAGAAACACCTTCTATTTCTGTTAAACAAGAGGTAGAAATAGATGTTGATGATATTGCCGACGATATGGATGCTGAAGAATTAGAAAGCGTAGAAATTGATGTTCCGGTAGAAAAAGAAGAAATTATAGTAAAAACAAAACTTTCTATGCCGAGTCGAAAATTGAAGGTTAAAATTTCAAACGAGCTTTTACAAGAATTAGATAAAATGCAATTGAATTTTAAATTGAACTAATTGTAAACTAGCTAACATTTTGTTTTTCATGCAAATCTTAAATTTGTATCTTTAAATAAAAAAATTATGAAAAAGATAGTTACATTAGTTTTGTTCAGTATTTCATTTGGTATGTTTTCTCAAATTGCTGATATTCCAGAAAATATTTCTCCACTTTTAATAGGAGAAAAAATACCAAACATTTCACTTCGTGATGTAGACGGAAATGAAATAAAAACGAATAAAATAATTAGTAAGAAAACAGTTTTAGTATTTTATCGTGGAGGTTGGTGCCCATATTGTAATTCGCAACTAGCCGACATGCAAGAAATTGAAAATCAAATAATTGATTTAGGTTATCAAGTAATAGCAATTAGTCCGGATGCGCCTTCATTTTTAAAACAAACAGAAGATAAAAAAGAATTAAAATATCAATTATTTTCAGATAGCGAAGGTGTTTTTGCACAAGCATTAGGAATTGCTTTTAAAAAAGAAAAAAGTAAATTAGATAAATATTCAGAAGGTAAAAACCCAGGTTTTCTTCCAGTTCCAACGGTTTATGTGATTAATGAAAATAAAGAAATTGAATTTTTATATATCAATCCAAATTATTCAAAACGATTAGAGGGAAATGTACTATTAGCTGTGTTAAAAACATTGTAAATCATTTTTATATATAACGAAATAAGTAAAAGCGATTTCACAAATAGCAGGGATAAAAAATAAATAACTATTTTTGCTTTATAAAAAGTAAATTAAAAAAATAAAATATGGCATTAGCAATTACAGATGCTACTTTTGATGAAGTAGTATTAAAATCAGACAAACCAGTAGTAGTAGATTTTTGGGCAGCTTGGTGTGGACCATGTAGAATGGTTGGGCCAGTTATCGACGAAATTCACGGAGAATACGAAGGAAAAGCAGTTGTAGGAAAAGTAGATGTAGACGCAAACCAAGAATTTGCTGCAAAATATGGTGTAAGAAACATTCCAACGGTTTTAATTTTCCAAAACGGAGAAGTAGTAGGAAGACAAGTAGGAGTTGCTCCTAAGAAAACGTATACTGATGCAATTGATGCATTACTATAATATCATTAGAAAATAATTTAAAAAAGGTTCAACGAAAGTTGAGCCTTTTTTGTTTTTAAAACACATAGTTACATGGGGTTTTATTATAATTTTTTTGATAGGAAGAGTTTCTATAATAAAAAATCAGTTTTCATCTGCGTTTGGCCTTAGTGAATCCGTTTCATCTGCATCCCATTTTAAAAATCTTTTTCTATCTTTACGATATGAATTTAGAACAGCAAATAGAAAAAATATCCAATTTTCAACATTTAGAACTTTTGGCTAATCAAATTGTTGAAGGTTTTATTTCGGGTATGCATAAATCGCCTTTTCATGGATTTTCAGCAGAGTTTGCTGAGCATAAAATTTACAATCCAGGTGAAAGTACTAAGCATATCGATTGGAAATTATTTGCTAAAACCGATAGATTGTACACCAAACGTTACGAAGAAGAAACCAATCTGCGTTGTCATTTGATTATCGATAATTCGTCTTCGATGCATTATCCTAAATTAAAGGATAAACAGCCTTTTTATGAGAATAAAATTGGGTTTTCTATCTTAGCTTCTGCGGTTTTAATGAATTTGCTTAAAAAGCAACGCGATGCGGTTGGATTGAGTGTGTATTCGGATACTTACGAATATTATTCGCCAGAAAAAGGAAGCGATCGTCATCATCGTATGATTTTAAGTAAACTGGAAGAAATTTTAGAAATTAATTCGCAAACCAAAAAAACCGACACCGTTACTTTTTTACATCAAATCGCCGAAAATATTCACCGTCGTTCAATGGTAATTTTGTTTACCGATATGTTTCATTCCGAAGGCTCGGAAGAAGATAACGATAAAATATTCAAGGCGCTTCAACATTTAAAACATAACAAACATAAGGTGGTAGTTTTTCATGTATATGATAAAAAAACGGAATTAAATTTTAGTTTTGATAATACGCCACGAAAATTTATTGATGTAGAAACGGGAGAAGAAATTAATTTATTTGCCGAAAACACACAAGAAGCCTATCAAAAAGTAGTTAAAGACTATTTTAAAAAGATAGAATCAAATTGCATGCAATACCAAATTAGATATGTTCCGGTTTCTGTGGATGAAAAATTTGAAAAAATTATGACAACGTATTTGGTTGAAAAACAAAAGTTTGGCTGAAAACACTGAAAAAAGTTTATTTTTTTTTGCAAAAATATTTGCAGGAATGAAAAAGCGTAGTATATTTGCACTCGCAAACAAGTTCACTGAACACTTATGAAAATAAATGCAATGTGAAGTAATCAAGCACTGGTTTGGTAGTTCAGTTGGTTAGAATACATGCCTGTCACGCATGGGGTCGCGGGTTCGAGTCCCGTCCAGACCGCCAGTAAAGAGGAAGCCTTTCGTAAAAGAAAGGCTTTTTTGCCCTCTTAAAATATTTAAAATAGTTGTGTTGTTTAGGTACGAAAGTACCAAAAAGGTTTAGTAGTTAGACCAATGGAAAGCTTTGCATTTATGCAGGGCTTTTTTGATTTTTATACGTCTCGGTTTTTTTAAAAAATGTTTAAGTTCTCAATTTGAGGGCTTTTTTTATGCTCAAAATATAGGAAAACAATAAGATTACTCTTATTTTCGTTTTTGATTGGAAAAATGACATAAAAAAGAAATTTATTTGATTAAGAATAATTTAAAAATGGAAATCATTAATAGAATCATAAAATACTTATTGATACTGATTTTTAGCTTCATTAATTTCAGTTGTTTTAATAAAGAAGAGCCAGAATTCAAAAATAATCATTACGAAAAAAAAGCTTCAAAAGGTTATAAAAATAATTGTTTAAGTGTTTATTTTATACAAAAAGGAACTACTTTTCCTGTTAGAATGGACTGTAATTTTACTCAAGATAATGGTAAATACGGTGATGCAATGCATTATAAAAGAATATCAGATAGTATTTTTCTAAATATTTTCTTGAATGAGTATAATAAGTTGGAGATTTCTAAAGAGTCATCAAATATCGATGTTAGATTTAAAATATTCATTCATCATAATAATAAAAAGGTTGATACTTTATGTCTTGGTGAGAATTATGGTATTATAAAAAATGGAATTAAAATGAATGATTCTAAAGTTTTTTTGAATTTAATAAAAACAAAAATCAATTATGAGTCTGTCTTCAATGACCCTATGGAAGAATATAAGAAAGCAATGGAAGAGGAATTAAAGTAGATCAAGTATTTTTTCAGTAGAAATAGACCAACTATCTGATCTGATTTGTCATCCCAACAATGGTGCGAAAATGTTTTCAGTGTCCGCAAATTAATTGAAACATGATTAAATTTTCTTTACAATCCATCAAAACCAAACCCCTCTATTCTGCCAAACTACAACAAAAAACAATCCTAAGTAAAGTAAACTCACCAAAAATTTAATAAATGTTCCAGCTAAGAAACCTAAAAACGAACCTGTAGCGGCTTTAAAAGCACGCTTTCCTTCGTTTGAGTTGTAAATAAGTTCACCAACTAAAGCTCCTAAAAAAGGACCAATTAAAAAACCAAAAGGCGGAAAAAATAAACCAACAACCAAACCAATATTCGTTCCCCAAATTCCGTATTTACTTCCGCCAAAATACTTAGTCCCTTTTGCAGGAATTACATAATCTAAAACTACAATCACTACAGCAATTACTAAAGTTATGCCTAGTAACCAATAGTTCGTTTCCATTCCAGGACAAAAATAAAGTAGCAATATCCCAACCCAACTAATAGGCGGCCCTGGTAAAGCAGGTAATAAACTACCAATAATTCCCACTATCATTAAAAGCAAACCTAGAATCAGTAAAAAGTATTCCATAAGATTTTAGTTATTGTCTAACAAATTTATAACTTTGTTTTTTATGATGCATTAAAAATCAAATAATGAAATTATTTTCTGGTTTATTTCTTTTAATTTTTCTTTCTACAACATCATTTTCACAAGAAAAAGATAGAGTTGTTGATTCCAAAGATGAAATTATGCCTTTGACAATAGTTGAACAAGCGCCAGGATTTCCAAATTGTAAAGGAATTGTTTTTGAAAAATCTCAAGAATGTTTTCAAACTGAATTGATGAATCATGTTAAGAAGAATTTTGTATTTCCAGAGGATGCAATTGAGAATAGAATTACTGTTAAATTACATGCAAAATTCATCATTGATGAAAATGGGATAGTTGTTGTTCAAGAAATTATTGGACCTCCACAAGCTGAGTCGATAAAAGAAGAATTGAGAAGAACGATATTGAAATTACCAAAATTTGAACCAGCAAAACATAAAGGAAAAGTGGTTAAGGTAAAACATACATTTCCTTTGACGTATTCATTACAATAATTTTATGATAAAAAAAATAGCCATTTTTATACTATTTATTTCTTTAGTTTCTTGTCAGTACTTTGAAAAACAAGTTCCTGATGAAAAGGAATTATTGGAACAAGAATTGAAAAAAATCAATTGGGACGAAGTAGACGAATTTCCATCGGTTTTGCAATGCGATACCATTAAAGATGCCGAAATAAAAAAACAATGCTTTTTTAATTATTTAACGCAAACTATACAAGAACGAATAGGAATTGATACGTTGCAAATCTTATATCCAGAAATGGACACTATTGAAGTAAAGGTGACTATAAATCCCGATGCAAGTTTGCAATTTGAACCTCAGTTTTCAAAAGATAGCGTAACGTATGATAGAACAAAAATTGATAGCATTTTAACTGCTCGTTTGTCTGATTTTCCAAAAGTAGAACCTGCGATTAAAAGAGGAATTAAAGTAAAAACACAATTTGTACTTCCAGTAATAATTAAAGTTGAGAATTAAGCAAGTTCAAAATCAAGTTCAAGTTAGGAACACAGATTTAAGAAATTTCAATAATTTTTATAATCTTAATTAAAAAAAATTTTCACTTCGAAAAACTTACATCACTTATATGTTAAAAACAATTCGTGCCTATTTTTATTATTTTGTCAAATCGAGTGGAGTCGAGATTTTTTAATTTCTCAAATTTATTAAATCTGTGTTCCAAAAACTTTGCGACATTGCGTCTTTGCGCGCTTATTATTTTCTAAAACTTCTTCCTTTCCAACTGTAGTTTCCACATAACGAATACATCGCCACCGAAACACTAAAAAACGGATACAACAAACTACTCGCCAACACATATTGTAATTTCGATTCGAAGAAATTAGCGGTTTTATAGAGTAAAATAAAATCAATTAGAAATTTCAAAGCGACAAAAAGCATGAAAATGTTTTGATCTAATAAACCTACCAACCAAAGTAGAAAACTCACTATCCAAGCCAAATTCCCACCAAAAACCACAAGCGCTAACAACTTTCCATAAACGGAAGAGTAACCCGTACTTTTCGAAGCCCAACGAACCCTTTGATGAAACAATTCAAACCAATTTGCAACTGGTTTTGTAGCGACAATACTTTCTTTAGCGAATAAAAACCCAACTTTCTTTGGAGCAACTGAAACCGCTTTTTGCAATAAAAAAACATCGTCTCCGCTCGCAATCGTTTCATTTCCTTGAAAACCATTTAATTCCTTGAAAAATTGTCTGGAATAAGCAAAATTAGCGCCATTGCACATAAAAGGTTGGTTGATTCCAAAACTTCCAATCGTAGCGCCTTGTAAACTCAAGAAATCTAAATTCTGAAAAGCGGATAAAAATCCATTTTCAGTAACATAACAAACGCCAGAAGCTACCATTTCAACTTCATTTTCCTGAATATATTGATCGTAAATCGTTAACCAATCTTGCTGAACCAAACAATCGGCATCGGTAGTAATAATCCAGTCGTTTTTAGCAATTTCAATTGCCGTTTCAATCGCATCTTTTTTTGGTGAATTTGATTTTCTTTCGTTCTTAATTACTTTTAAACGGAACACTGAATGCTGAACACTGAACACTTCCTCAGAATCATCATCCACCAAAATCACTTCTACTAATTCCTTTGGATAATTTAATAAGGAAATCGTATGTAATAAATTCGGAAGATTCTCTTTTTCGTTTCGGAACGGAACTACAATGGTAAAGGGTGTTTTTGGAGTAAATTCTGTTTTAGAAAAACGTTTCATTCGGTTAAATCCATAGATCAGTTGCCCAATGAATAGGATGTAAATAAGAAAAACAGTTCCAAGAATTAATTCCAACATATTTATAAATACTTCTATGTGAGCTTATGTTTAGTGAAACGTCCGAAGCTTCGGACTAAAATCAACACAATCAAAATCTATTGTGGCTATGTGTTAAATTTTAAAACACATAGAAACATAGTAAAAGTGTGAATAAATATTGAGAAGACAAAGAAAACTTTGTTTTTCCATTAAGAAAATAGATTACGCTTTTCTGTCATTCAACTTAAATCGCATCACGTAATAACTTCCAATCACCACAGGTAAAACTACGTTCAAAAACCACATTAAGGTACTTATGAAAATTACAATCCATTCGTTAACACCATATTTTCCAAAGAAAAACATCGCAACACTTCCTTTTACAGCAAAATCTAAAAATTGAAAGCTCGGTAATGAAGAGGCTAAAAAGTAAACGGCAGCAATGGAACTAATCAAAGTCAGATAAGGTAAATCTACATCAAAAACCAAAAACAAAATATAATATTGATGCGAGAAAACTAGGTAACGACAAACGCCAAGCAAAATATTTTTTCGATGAATCTTCTTAGGAATTTCGTTTATTTTACGAAATAACTTTTGAATAGAATAGCCTTTTATGGTGACATTTTTCGAAAGTATAGAACCGAACAATAACACAACAGAAATACCAATTATCGCTAAAGCCCATTTCCAATATCCAATCAAAATTAACCCAATAATTCCGAAAATAATTGTAAGAATCATTTGAATTCCGTTACAAATCAGGTTTAAAAAAACTACTTTTTTAGTTTGTTCTTTTTTAAAAAACATCGCTTTTCCGGCATATTCACCTAAACCGTTAGGCGTAAAAATCCCAGCTGTTAAAGCACCTAAAACTTGTTTACTCGCTTCACCAACGGAAATTGGTTTGATAAAACTCACTAAATTCTGCCATTTTAAAATTTCGAAATAGCGATTTGCAACACTAAACACTAAAATGAAAATGATGGTCAAAAAGGAAGTTTTTTCTAAAACTAAAGTCTGGAATTTACTCCATTCTAATTTTGAATTACTAGCTATTTGGTTATAAATAAAATAAAACGCACCAATTACAATCAAAAGTTTGATGGTAAAAACAAGGAATTGCTTAGCTTTGTGAGGAATTGTAATCATTGGTACAAAGAAACGAAAACTTTGAACTTGAAACTTGAAACTTGAAACAAAATAATTGGCAAACGAACGCATCATATTAGGAATTGACCCAGGAACAACAATTATGGGTTTTGGATTAATCAAAGTAGTCAACAAGAAAATGGAATTTCTACAGTTGAACGAACTCATTTTGTCCAAATACGACAACCATTATCAGAAATTAAAAGTCATTTTTGAACGAACGATTGAGTTAATCGAAACCCATCATCCAGATGAAATTGCCATTGAAGCGCCTTTCTTTGGAAAAAATGTACAATCGATGCTGAAATTAGGAAGAGCGCAAGGCGTTGCCATGGCCGCTGGACTTTCGAGAGATATACCGATTACAGAATATGAACCCAAAAAAATTAAAATGGCCATCACCGGAAACGGAAACGCCAGTAAAGAACAGGTCGCCAAAATGTTACAACAATTATTAGGTTTAAAAGAATTACCAAAAAATCTCGACTCAACCGATGGTTTGGCGGCAGCCGTTTGTCATTTTTTCAACACAGGAAAAGTAATTGGCGAAAAAAGCTATTCGGGTTGGGATGCTTTTGTGAAGAATAATGAAGATAGAGTAAAAAAATAGTTTTCAGTCTCAGTTTTCAGTCTCAGTACTGCAAACTGCGACTGCGACTGAATACTAATAAAATGTCTGGTATATACATCCACATACCTTTTTGCAAACAGGCTTGTCACTATTGCGATTTTCATTTTTCTACTAATTTGAAGAAGAAAGATGAAATGGTTTTGGCATTGGCTAAAGAAATTGAAATGCGTAAAAGGGAGTTTCAAGATGAGATGGTGGAAACGATTTATTTTGGTGGTGGAACGCCGAGTATTTTAGAAATTTCAGATTTAAAATTTTTGATTGATGCAGTTTATAAAAATTACAAAGTAGTTGAAAACCCTGAAATTACGGTAGAAGCCAATCCAGATGATTTAAATTTCGACTTCGCTCAATATGACAAGGAAGTAGATTTGTCAGTTCGAGCGGAGTCGAGAACCATTTTTGAAGAACTCCAAACAATTGGCGTCAACCGATTATCTATCGGAATTCAATCGTTTTTTGAAGATGATTTAAAGTTAATGAATCGCGCGCACAATGTGGAAGAAGCCAAGAAATGTTTAGAAATTGCCACACAATATTTTGATAATATTTCTATCGATTTGATTTATGGAGTTCCAGAAATGAGTAATGAAAAATGGTTGCAAAATATTGAAACCGCTTTGTCTTTTGGTGTGCCGCATATTTCGAGTTATGCGTTAACGGTGGAACCTAAAACCGCTTTGCATTCGTTCATTCAAAAAGGAATCATTCCGTCACCAGATGACGAAGTAGCTCAAGAGCATTTTCAAATTTTGGTCGATAAACTTTCAGAAAACGGATTCATTCATTACGAATTATCGAATTTTGGGAAAGAAAATTATTTATCAAAAAACAATTCGAGCTATTGGTTGGGTAAAAAATACATCGGAATTGGACCTTCGGCACACAGTTATGATGGAAAAAATAGAGGTTGGAATGTTTCGAATAATTCGTTGTATATTAAATCGATTCAAGAAAATAAATTACCTATTGAAATTGAAACCTTAACAAAAACCGACCGTTACAATGAATATATTATGACGGGTTTGCGAACGATTTGGGGTGTTTCGTTAGAAAGAATTGAGAAAGAATTTGGAAAAACCTATTTAGATTACTTATTAATGCAATCCAAAAAACATTTTGAACAAGAATTATTAGAGTGTGTCAAGTCGAGCGAAGTCGAGACTATTTTAAAAACCACTAAAAAAGGTAAGTTTTTGAGTGACGGAATTGCAAGTGATTTGTTTTTATTAAATAAGTAATATTTTATTTAGTGTTAAACAAGCTCAATGTTAAATTCAAAACACCAGTTAATAAAGCGCTGCCAAAATCACTAACTCCATTTGGATTAAAAGAGTCGATTTTAGAATTATATATCGTGTTTTCAGGAATGAAAATAGAATTTTTATATTCAAATTGCCCTTTATAAACCGAAAAATTATCATTCATCATCGTGGCTCTGTTATACACAGAAAAATCATTTTTTGTGTAAAAGTTGAGTTGATTGAATCCAAAGACATAGTTGCGTGTATTCAAATTTGCATTAATATTAATTGGTTCTAAAATCGGTTGAATAGTATCGACTTTAGTTTGAGAAAACAAACAAAAAGTGGATAAAAGCGATAAAATCACGAAAAATTTCTTCATTTTGTCTATCTTTAAAATCTGAATATCATTGTAAATTTAATCAATAATTGCTTTGAAAACAATAATCACTCACAATAATTTATCACTACAAATCGATTTATCAAAACCAATTGATATTTCTATTCCATTAACAAATAACGAACAAAACCCAATTGCGTGGTATCAAGATATTCCCAAAATTCAACCCGTGAGAATGGGTTCCGATACTTCGGAATGGATAGGAAAAGTTTCGGAAGGGAAATCGTCTACGAATTTTAATAATATTTTCTTCAACCCGCATGCGCATGGAACGCACACTGAATGTTTAGGTCATATTACTAAAGATTTTTATAGTATTAATCAATGTTTGAAGCAGTTTTTCTTTACAGCGGAATTGATTTCTGTAGAACCACAAAAGGTTGGAGAAGATTTAGTTATTACGAAAGAACATATCTCAACTGTGCTAAATAAGACAAATAACGCCTCAATAGAAGCAATTATCATAAGAACATTACCCAATCTAGAAAGTAAAAAACATTTAAATTATTCCAATACAAATCCGCCTTATTTGGAAGAAGCTGCAGCCATTTTTATCAGAGAAAAAGGCATCCAACATTTACTAATCGATTTGCCAAGTGTTGATAAAGAACACGACGAAGGAAAACTATTGTCACACAAAGCATTTTGGAATGTAAAAGACGTGAATCAAGTAAATGAAGATGCTCGTTTTAATTGTACAATTACGGAGATGATTTATGTTAATGAAGAAGTTCAAGACGGAAGTTATATTTTGAATTTACAATTCGCTTCGTTTGAGAATGATGCAAGTCCGTGTAAACCAGTTTTGTATAGTTTGGAGTAAGGAGTTTTTATGAAAAAGGTTTTGATAATATTAGGCTCTATTTTAATTTTATTCTTGATGTATTTAGCATTTTGGTTTTATTCAGCTACTGACACCAAAAATGTTCTTTTATCTGGTTATGTTTTTGATAAAGAAACAAATAAACCCATTCAGAATGCTATAATTAAAATAAAAAATCATCGTTATGAAAGTGATTATGGGATTTCAAATTTTAGTGAATACCTTGGAGAAGATAGCTATAACTTGAAATCTGACAAAAACGGTTTTTATGAAATTAGAATTACTAAAAGCGCATTCATCATTATAGAAGTAAAGAAAAATGGTTATAAACTTCGAACAGATAGTGATTATTCATACAAATACATGAGATTTAAAACTCCTTTAGAAAAAACTAATCACTAATTACTTTTCACTAATCACTCAAAAATGGATATTCAACAACTCTACGAATTCTGTCAATCTAAAAAAGGCGTCACCGAACATTTTCCGTTTGACGAAGATACTTTGGTATTTAAAGTAGGAGGAAAAATGTTTTGCCTAACCTCATTATCCGAATGGGAAAAAGGAACACCATCGTTAAATTTAAAATGTGATCCAGAACGCGCTTTGGAACTTCGAGCAGAATATGAAGCGATTGAACCCGGTTATCACATGAGTAAAATACATTGGAATACCGTTCGATTTCATGGCGATGTTTCCGATAAAATGATGTGCGAATTGATTAATCATTCCTACGAACTTGTTTTCAAAAGTTTAACGAAAAAAGTCCAACAAGAAATTCAAGAATTAGAAAATTAGGCATTACTTTTGTGCCATTAAAAGAAAATTCAAAGTAACTATCATGATAGACAACTTAAAGAAAATATTAAACGAAGATCAAGATCCAAAAGCTATTGAGAAAATAACGGCTAAATTGGAGAATCTTTTAATGTCGAACGAAGAAATAGGTTACATTGCCGTTCAGAAAAAACCAGCAGTGACAATTTTCCCAGATAGCATTGTGGTGACAAACAAACGTATCATTTTATGTAAACCTAAAAATTTAGGATTGTCAATGGAATTCATTGATTACGATTGGGATGATATTGCAGGTTCATTTGTAAAAGAAGGTATTTTAGGAGCAGATTTTACCTTTACAACTAATTCAGATTTAACACACACGGTTGATTATTTACCAAAAAATCAAGCTCGAAAATTATACACTTACGCGAAAGAGCAATTGGATTTGTTGAAAAATCCGAAAATAACAACTCCAATTATAGAAGAAGTTAAAGCGGAAACTCTAGTTCAAGAAGAAGCTATTGAGGAAACTCCAACAGAGGAAGTAACTAATTATGCTGAAATTATACCAACTCCAAATGATGTAATTCGCGACACAGAAATTGAAGCTCCAATTACTCATAATAACGATATTGGATTGGCAAATTTATCTCAAGACGAATTGTTTGCAAAACTTCAGAACTATAAAAAATTATTAGATAATGGATTAATTCTTCAAGGAGAATATGACCGATTGAAATCGGAGATTTTGAAATATCTATAATAAAATAGAAATACTATTTAAAGCCTGAAATTGTCGTTTCAGGCTTTTTTGTTTGTGTAACTTTTGTAACAGATAATGTTTTGATTATTAGGTAACTTTACATTATAAAACTAAAACAAAATGAAAACAACAGTAGTAATAGGAGGAAGTTTTGCAGGTATGACTGCAGCCCTAGAAATAAAGAGAAAAGGTAAAGACCAACATAAAGTTATTTTAATTGATAAATCACCATTGTTTTTGTTCATCCCATCATTAATTTGGGTGCCTTTTGGAAGACGAGATATCAAAGATATTTCTTTTAGAAAAGACACCATTTTAGCTAAAAAAGGAGTGGATTTTGTAAATGCAGAAGCTTTAAAAGTTGATGTAAAAAACCAAATAGTTACTACAGATAAAGGCGATTATAAATACGACCATTTAGTAGTAGCAACAGGACCTAGAGTAAAATACGATGTAGCGCCAGGAGTTGCAGAACATACGCATTATATTGGAACGCCAAACGGAGCGATGAAAGCAAGAACTGCTTTGGAAGAATTTAAGAAAAATCCGGGCCCAATTGTAATCGGCGCGACTCAAAATGCAGGTTGTATGGGCGCGGCTTATGAGTTTCTTTTTAATGTAGAAAAATGGCTTCGCGAACAAAATATTCGTAAAAAAGTAGATTTATATTGGATTACACCTGAAGATTATTTAGGACATTTTGGAATCGATGGAATGCCAATGGGCGAAACCATGCTAAAATCGTTCATGAGTATGTTTAATATTCATTATAAAACACAAGTTGGAGTTGAAGAAATTACCGAAGAAAAAATCAAATTGACAAATGGTGAAGAATTGCCTTTCAAATTCTCTATGTTAATGCCACCATTTATTGGTGTTGAATTTGTAACCAATTCTCCTGAATTACATGCTACACCAACAGGCTATATTCCAGTTAAAGACAGTTACCAACACGTAGATTATCCAAATGTTTGGGCAGCCGGAATTGCTGTTAATGTTCCGCTACCATTTACACCAGGAAAAGTGCCTTTTGCTTCTCCAAAAACGGGTTATCCAAGTGATGAAACCGGAAAAATAGTGGCTGAAAACATCATCAGAGTTACTGAAGGTAAAACCCAACTTAAAGAAAAAGCTTGGGGAAGAATTCCAGGATTATGTGTAATGGATGCTGGTAAAAAAGAAGTTTTGTTATTATCAACAAGTCTATTCAAACCAAGAACTTTTGCCATCATGATTCCAAATGTAATCTATGATTTTAATAAAGTGATTTTAGAAAAATATTTTCTTTGGAAAAGTAGAAACGGTTATTCTTATTTGCCATAGTTTTAAGCTTTAAGTTCATAAAGTTATTTGTAAAGAAAAACCCAACATTTTATTATATGTTGGGTTTTTCTTTGTGTTCTTAGTGTAAATCTTGGTGAACTTTGTGGTTAAGCTCTACATCGATTTCTTCTGTTTCTCAACAAAACCATCAGCTTGAAGTTTTAGCAATTCCATAGCACTTTTCTTTTTGTAGTTGTACAGTTCTTTATCTTCCTTAATTTCGGCATAGACTTTATCGTAAATTTCGGCATCAGTTTGTTTTTGTAATTCGCTTTGGTAACGATTTTGAGCCAACATGTTTTTGATGCCCATTTCGTTGTCTTCTTGTTTGAAATCGTATTCGCTTTTTGGCGCTAATAATTTGGCAATAATGGGCGAAGTTTCAATTGCTAAAAACAATAACATAATGAAAAACGAAGGCAACCAAGGTAATTTGTTCAATGCATTAATTCGAGCCATTAATCCGTCGAATCCTTCAATAATAGGTTGGGTCTCGGTTACTTTTTTATCTAAATCGGCTTGTAATGTTTTTGATTTGGCTTCTAAATCGGTTATTTTTACTTGGTTTGAAGCTTTTAATGTCGTTAAATCTTGCAAAGCAGCATCGTGTTTTTCGCGTTTTTCTTCATAAACCGGACCTTTGCCTAATTTTTTAGTTCCGGCAGTTCCTTCGGCTTCGGTAATATATACTGAATACAAATCGTTTACTTCTTTCTCTTTTTTAAGAATATCCGATTTTAAACTATCAATTTGCGCTTTGTTTTTATCTAAATCCGATTGAAAATAATTGGCTACTTGTTTTTTGTTGGCCAACATCATTTCATTTTTCTCTTTTAGTAAAACCGTATTGATTTCTTTTTCAAAGATTTTAATTTCCAAAGGTTTTGAAATTACGATAGCAATAATTATCGCTAAAGCAATTCGTGGAGTAGCTTGAATGAATTCATCTAGAAAGCTATCTCTTTTTTTAATGGTAGAAACAATGAATCGGTCCAAATTAAAAATTAGTAAACCCCAAACTAAACCGAAAGCTATTGCAATAATCGCATTATCGAAAACAGTAAAGAGCCCATATGAACTAGCAATAAAAGCCATTACGGCGGTGAAGAAAACGGTTGCTCCAATTCCGGCATATTTGTTTTGCTCGCCATTAGAACAGCCATTAATTACGTCGGAATCTACGCCCGAACATAACATAAAAAAACGTTTTAACATGATGATTGATTTTGATCCACCAAAGGCGGACAGGTTGATGATTGATGATTAGTACAAATTTAACGCCAAAAGTTACGTCGTATTGTAATTTGTTGATAATTAAATTTTTATGAAATAAAAAACCCTCACATTTCCGAATGGTCGGAATGCAAGGGTTCTATATATTTAAGCGACTATTTACTAATCACTTTTTACTAAAAACTAGTATCTGTAATATTCTGGTTTGAATGGGCCTTGTACTTCTACACCAATATATTCGGCTTGGTCTGGACGTAAAGTTTCTAATTCAACTCCTAATTTAGCTAAGTGTAAAGCAGCTACTTTTTCATCTAAATGTTTAGGTAACATGTACACTTCGTTTTTGTAAGCAGAAATATTAGTCCACAATTCAATTTGAGCTAACGTTTGGTTTGTAAATGAATTACTCATTACAAAACTTGGGTGACCTGTAGCGCAACCTAAGTTTACTAAACGACCTTCAGCTAAAATAATGATGTCATTTCCGTTGATAGTATATTTATCTACTTGTGGTTTAATTTCGATTTTAGATGCACCATGGTTTTTATTTAACCAAGCCATATCAATTTCGTTATCGAAGTGGCCAATGTTACAAACGATAGTTTTGTCTTTCATTTGCTCGAAGTGAGAACCTAAAACGATGTCTTTATTTCCAGTAGTTGTAATAATAATGTCGGCATTACCAACAACAGTGTTTAATTTTTTAACTTCAAAACCGTCCATTGCAGCTTGTAAAGCACAAATTGGATCAATTTCAGTAACGGTTACAATAGAACCAGCACCTCTAAAAGAAGCTGCAGTTCCTTTTCCAACATCACCATATCCACAAACAACCACTCTTTTTCCAGCTAACATGATGTCTGTCGCTCTTCTAACAGCATCAACAGCCGATTCCTTACATCCGTATTTGTTGTCAAATTTAGATTTAGTAACAGAATCGTTAACGTTAATAGCGGGCATGTGTAATGTTCCAGCTTTCATTCTTTCGTACAAACGGTGAACTCCAGTAGTAGTTTCTTCTGATAATCCATTGATTCCAGGAATTAATTCTGGGTAACGGTCAAAAACCATGTTGGTTAAATCTCCACCATCATCCAAAATCATGTTTAATGGTTTTCTATCTTCACCAAAGAATAAAGTTTGCTCAATACACCAATCAAAATCTTCTTCATTTAAACCTTTCCAAGCATATACTTGAATTCCAGCAGCAGCAATTGCAGCAGCAGCTTGATCTTGAGTTGAGAAAATATTACAAGATGACCAAGTAACCTCTGCACCTAAAGCAATTAAAGTTTCAATCAAAACAGCAGTTTGAATTGTCATGTGAAGACATCCAGCAATTCTAGCCCCTTTTAAAGGTTGAGTTGCTCCATATTCTGCTCTTAAAGCCATTAAACCTGGCATTTCTGCTTCAGCTAATTCAATCTCTTTTCTTCCCCAAGCTGCAAGTGAAATGTCTTTCACTTTGTAAGCTACATAAGGTAATGTTTGTGTACTCATCTATTATGTATATTTGTATATTCTTAATTAGGGCGCAAAATTACAAAATAAGTTTTTATTTTCTGAAAGAATTTAAGTATTTTGTGAATTGTTTAATATTCTAATGATTTGAAAAACAACAAAATATAAATGCCATTACATAAAACCATACAAATAAACGAAAATACAACGGCGTACTTTTGGCACATTACCGAAGACGTAACTTCATTATTTAGAGCAGTTTCGTTAAAAGACACCTCTCTTTTTCGTTTAGAAGGAATGAAATCGGAAGCCCATCAAAGAGGTTTTTTAGCCGTGCGAATGTTGTTACAACATCTAGGTTACACCGATTATGATTTACATTATGATGAAAGTGGAAAACCGCATTTAAGGCCAGAAACTGGAAACTGGAAGCTTGAAGAAAACCCATCACCCAAACACATCTCCATTTCTCATTCTCATGAATTTTCGTGTATTTGTATAAGTACCGAATTAATGGGAATCGATATGGAAAAATGCAAAGAAAAAACGCTTAAAATTGCGCCTAGGTTTTTAGAAATGAAGCATTTGGAAAATCTTTCTACTCCAGATAAAATTGCAAAAGCTACTGTAATTTGGGGTGTAAAAGAATCAATATTTAAAATTAAAAACGAAGTTGGAATTAGTTTTCCAGAACATATTTTTGAAGACGAATTTAATTTAAAAGACGGAAAGTGTTCTGCTAATTTGCATTTTAATAACCAAATAGAAAAGTTCAAGATTCATTTTTATAACGTAGAAGCATATATATTTGTGTGTGCTTTCCCAAAAAAATAAAATGCAAAATCTATATTCAAATATACTTCAAGCCAAAAAGAATCGTCAGAAGCTATTAGCTGTTTTAATTGATCCCGAAAAGGTTTCAATTGAACAAGCGGTGGTGTTGGGTGAGAAAATTAAAAAATCGCCTGCCACGCATATTTTTGTGGGTGGAAGTACTTTCAATGGAACGCATTTAGACGAATTGATTTCCGTTATTAAAACAACTACGCAATTACCAGTATTAATTTTTCCAGGCCATCCTTCGCAAATTTCAAATGAAGCTGATGGGATTTTATTTTTGAGTTTACTTTCAGGCAGAAATCCAGAATATTTAATTGAACATCATATAAATTCAGTTGAAATATTAGTGCAATCTAAATTGGAGATTATTCCCACAGGTTATTTGTTAATTGATGGAGGAAAAGAAACTGCTGTGCAACGTGTAAGTCAAACGTTACCAATTGAACAAGATAATATCGAATTGGCATATAAAACCGCAAAAGCAGGCGAATTTCTTGGGAAAAAGTTGATATATTTAGAAGCAGGAAGTGGTGCTAACCAACATGTTTCTTTAGAAATGATTCAATATGTAGCTCAGAATATTGATGTTCCTTTGATTGTGGGCGGCGGAATTCGTTCAATGACAACTATTCAAGATATTTATTCGGCAGGGGCAGATTTGGTAGTAATTGGAACTGCTTTTGAGAACGATCATAATTTCTTTTCAATATGATAGAATTTTTATTTTCTCAATATAAAGACTATTCGAATGTTTTTATTTTTCTCGAATTAACCGCTGTAGTTTTTGGAATAATAAGTGTTTTATTTGCGAGAAAAAATAATATTTTAGTTTATCCAACGGGTTTAGTAAGTACCCTGATTTATGTGTATATTTTATTAGAATTGAAATTATTTGGCGATTTTATCATTAATATTTATTATTCTGTAATGAGTATTTTAGGATGGTATTTGTGGACCCGAAAAAAAAATGGAGCTACTGAATTTCCAATTTCAGTAATGAATCGAAAAGATTATTTGATTTCGAGTATAATTTTTGCAGGAACCTTACTTTTTGTTGCTTTAGTTTACTTTTTTTTTGATAAATTTACCCATTGGACAGCTTATGTTGATACGCTTACAACTGCTTTGTTTTTTGTAGGAATGTGGCTCATGGCCAAACGAAAAATTGAAAACTGGTTACTTTGGATTGTTGCTGATATTATTTCGGTTCCTTTGTATTTTTATAAGGGACTAACATTTTCAAGCATACAATTTTTATTATTTACAATTATTGCTATTTTAGGCTATATAGAATGGAGAAAATTTTTACAGAAGCAGATTTAAAATATATAAAGGAAAGAGGCAATTCTATTGATAAAGTAGAGCAACAATTGGCTCTTTTTATACAAGGAATTCCTAAAATTAATTTAGTAAAATCGGCAACCGTTGGCGATGGTATTTGGCGTTTTTCAGAAAACGAAATTAATTTGTTTGTAACTTATTTTGATAAGCATAAAGATAAATATACCATAGAGAAATTTGTCCCTGCTTCGGGAGCAGCAACTCGGATGTTTAAGTTTTTGAATGAGTTTTTAAATGAATTTGATGCCGAAAATGACA
This sequence comes from Flavobacterium sp. LMO6, assembly GCF_009495795.1. Taxonomy (NCBI): domain Bacteria; kingdom Pseudomonadati; phylum Bacteroidota; class Flavobacteriia; order Flavobacteriales; family Flavobacteriaceae; genus Flavobacterium; species Flavobacterium sp. LMO6. The sequence goes on from NZ_WIBH01000001.1 coordinate 538,563, forward strand.
CTATTAATAGTTACATCAACAAAAAAAACGCAAAAGATGTTTCTATATTTATTTTTGGATTAAAAAACTTTCCTTTTTACAGAGAATTAAAAAAGAGAACACTCGATTTATTTCCTGATTATTATTCCTTGTCTAATGATAAAAGACATTATGCTTTAATTAAAACGTTATTGAGTGAAGAAGGTTTAAATTATGCTCAAAAACCTAAAGGAATTTTGCCTTTTCATTTTAAAGCCGATACTATTGTTACTCCTATTGAAGAAAATATTTTTGAAGCAGAGTTTTTTAAAAGTTCAAATGATAAAACTAAAATTCACTTTACGATAAATAAAGAATTTCAATTCGAATTTGAGAAAATAACGAATCTTTTCTCTGATTATGAAATCAACTTTTCTTATCAAGATCAATCGTCAGATACTTTAGCGGTTAATGATGATAATACGCCATTTCGTTTAGATGATAATACGTTGTTTTTTAGGCCTGGCGGACACGGTGCTTTGATTGAAAATTTAAATGCATTGCAATCAGATGTGATTTATATTAAAAATATAGATAATGTTTCTCAAAATCATTCAGATGTAATAACACTTTACAAGAAATTATTAGGAGGTGTATTGTTAAGAATGCAATATCAAATTTTTGATTATTTAAATAAGTTGTATAGCGGAAATTTAACGGAAGATGAAATAACTGAAATTAAAGATTTTGCCGAAAATAAAGCAGCTTTTCCGTTGCCTGAGGAATTTAATTATTTTCAGACAACTTATAAAATTGAATATTTAATCAAAGTGTTAAACCGACCAATTCGTGTTTGTGGAATGGTAAAAAATGAAGGTGAGCCTGGCGGTGGGCCATTTTGGGTGCAAGATGAAAAAGGTCGATATACGCTTCAAATAGTTGAATCATCTCAAATAGATACCAACAACAAAACTCAAAAGAAAATTGCTAAAAGAGCTACACATTTTAATCCGGTTGATATTGTTTGTGGTGTAAAAAATCATAAAGGGGATAAATTTGATTTAACTCAATTTGTAGATCCAAAAACGGCATTTATTACCGAAAAAACAAAAGACGGAAAATCTATAAAAGCATTCGAATTGCCTGGTTTATGGAATGGTGCTATGGCAAAATGGACTACAATTTTTGTTGAGGTGCCTTTAGAGACTTTTAATCCGGTTAAAACAGTAAATGACTTATTAAAATCGTCACATCAACCTGATAATGGATAAATCAATTATCGCATCTGAGTTTTCATTTAAAGCAGTAAGGAGCAGTGGTGCAGGTGGGCAAAATGTAAATAAAGTTTCGTCAAAAGTGGTGCTTACTTTCGATTTAGTCAATTCAAAAGGATTAAAAGAGGAAGAGAAAGAATTGCTTCAAACTAAAATAGCTACCAAACTTACTCAAGAAGGCATATTAATTATAACAAGCCAAGAAGACAGAAGTCAATTAAAAAATAAAGAAATTGCAATTAAAAAATGTTTCAAATTAATTGAAAATAACTTACTGGTTTCTAAAGAACGCAAGGAAACTAAAATTCCAAGAGCTGTAAAAGAAAAACGCCTCAATGCTAAAAAAGTAATGAGCGTTTTAAAACAAAACAGAAAAAAACCAAACTATTAAATTTCAATTACAAATTCAAAAGTCAAGATCAATAAAAATGAAATAAATTGAGTTTTTGTATTGCAATTGTAATTGATATTGCTTTATCTTTGCCCCGTCTCAAAGGGGTGCTCTAAATAACGAGCTGAGATCATACCCATAGAACCTAGAACAGATAATGCTGTTTAGGGAATCGACAAAAATAAAAGTGCACGTTTATTGGCGTTGAAGAGTATCAAATTTAATTTTTAACCAAGAGTAATTGCCCCTTTTATTCGTATTTATTTTACGAATGAAAACTTTACTAAAACAAAGTACAAGGTACAAAGTACAAAGTACAAAGGCTTATTTAAGTCTATTTTTTATTTTCTTTTCTCTTTTTTCTTTTTCACAAGAAAAACCTAAAGACAGTTTAAAAACAACTGAACTAAAAGAAGTTACAGTTTCTTCTGTAAGAGCAAAAGATAAAAATCCAATCACTTATACAAATCTTTCAAAAGAAGATATTGCGCCAAGAAATTTAGGTCAAGATGTGCCTGTATTGTTGCAATATTTGCCATCTGTAGTTAGTACAACCGATGCTGGAAATGGTCTAGGTTATACTTATATGAGAGTTCGTGGTGCTGATGGTTCTCGTATCAATGTTACTTTAAACGGAGTTCCCTTTAACGATAGTGAAAGTCAAGGAACCTTTTTTGTGAATTTACCCGATTTTGCTTCTTCTTTAGAAAGTGTTCAGCTACAGCGAGGGGTAGGAACTTCAACAAACGGAGCTGGAGCTTTTGGTGCGAGTTTAAATATGCAAACCAAATCGTTTCAAGAAAAAGCTTATGCTGAGGTTTCAAATTCGGTAGGTAGTTTTGCCACTCGAAAACATACAATAGCTTTTGGAACAGGTTTGCATAACAATTTTGAAATGAATGCACGTATTTCTAATGTAGCTTCGGATGGATTTATTGATAGAGCAACATCAAATATGTTTGGTTACTTTTTTAACACCAATTATATTACTGAGCAATCACAAGTGAAATTTTTAGCTTTTGGAGGGAAACAAAAAACCTATCAAGCGTGGTACGGAATTGAAGACACAGAAAAATTAAAAAATGACCGTACATTCAATCCAGCAGGAATGTATACAGATGAATTTGGAAATGTGCAATTCTATGATAATGAAACCGATAATTATTGGCAAAATCATTTTCAATTGCATTGGACAGAAAAGTGGTCTGAAAAATGGATTTCAAACGCAGCATTGCATTACACGATTGGAAAAGGTTATTTTGAACAATACAAAGAAGATGAAGATTTAACCGATTACAATTTACCTGATTTTAATGGGAATTCGATTTCAGATTTAGTCAGAAAGCGATGGTTAGATAACGATTTTTTTGGGGCAACTTTTTCATTAAATTATCGAACACCAAAAACGGATTTGTTATTTGGTGGAGCGGCCAATCGTTATTTAGGAAAACACTTTGGGGAAGTTGTTTGGACTCAAAATTATGTTCCAAATCCTAATCGTTACTATGATAATTTTGGAAATAAAGATGATGTCAATTTCTACACAAAAGCATCTTACAATATTACAAGCCATCTGAATTTATTTGCCGATTTACAATACCGAATGGTGTTTTATGAAGCAACAAGTGTTAAGTTTTCGGATGTGAATGATACTTTTCGTTTTTTTAATCCAAAAGCTGGGGTGAACTATCAATTAGACACTAAAAATTCCTTTTATGGCTTTTTAGGAGTTGCCAATAAAGAACCAAGACGCGATGATTATGAAAGCGGAAGCGTGAAACCAGAACGTTTAATAGATTATGAATTAGGTTGGAAATACAATACTCAAAAAGTAAAAATTAGTGCCAATGCTTTTTATATGAATTACAAAGACCAATTGGTTTTAACAGGTGCATTAAACGATGTGGGTTCTCCAATTTTTACTAACAGTGGAAAAAGTTATAGAGTAGGATTAGAAGTTGAGTCAACAATAGCAATTGCTGATAAATTAATTTTGAATCCAAATGTAACTCTGAGTCAAAATAAAAACCAAGATTTCTATTTTCAACGTGATGGGGTTTTACAAAATTTAGGCAATACAGATATTGCTTTTTCGCCAAATTTAATCGTTGGAAATCGATTGACTTTTTTGCCAATTAAGGATTTTCAAATTTCGCTTTTGTCCAAATTTGTAAGTGAACAATACATGGGGAATATCGATTCAAAACGATCTAAATTGGAGGCTTATTTTGTCAATGATTTAAATATTAATTACGAATGGAAGATAAATAAATCCATCAAATCAATAGTTTTATCAGGATTGGTAAACAATATTTTTGATTTAGAATACGAATCCAATGGTTATTTCTATACTTATGATGACGATTGGAGTAGTCCAGGAAATATTACAACAATTGAAGGAGCAGGATATTTTCCACAAGCAGGAATTAATTTCATTTTAGGTTTAAACTTGAAATTTTAGTAAAAACAAAAAGCCTGAAAGAATATTACTTTCAGGCTTTTTCTTAGTTATAAACTCGTAACGATAAAGCATCTAATTGTTCTACTCGATATTGCTTCATTGGATATTGCATTCCAGCAGCCTGACCCGTAAATAAGCTGTAAGAAGCGCCATCGCAAGCACAAACGGCGTTTATACCAGTTAAAGTCATGGTAGAACAGCTGCTTAATGCCTGATTAGGGCAAGCAGCATCAAATGCTACATAACTACCGCCGGTATTAAAAACAATAATCCCTCTTACTCCAGCACTTCCATTATTTATATAAACGGCATTGCTTGGAAATTGTAAATTACTAAATTGTGGTAAATTCATGTTTATATTTACATTAAAACTATAATTTGGTAAATACGGATTGTTGTTGCTAAAATTATCTTTTTCGCAACTAAATAAAAAGGGTAGTAAAAGAAGTATTAAGTATTTTTTCATTTTTTTTCTTAAAAAAAGTTAAACAAATTTAATTAATTACTTTTGAGATACATTATGTAAAGTCATAAATTAATATTAAAAATAAATTACTATCTTTGTGAAAAGGAATCCCATGTAGGTGGGATTCTTTCTATTTTATAAACGATGAAGTTATGAGTACAGTATCTTATTACACAGCAGAAGGATTAAAAAAATTAAGAGACGAATTAGATCAACTTAAAAGTATAGAGCGCCCAAAAGCATCACAAGCAATTGCAGAAGCAAGAGACAAAGGTGATTTGTCTGAAAATGCAGAATATGATGCTGCTAAAGAAGCGCAAGGATTATTAGAAATGAGAATTTCGAAAATGGAAGAGGTTGTTGCTAATGCACGTTTAATTGATGAATCACAATTGGATTTATCAAAAGCACTTGTATTATCTACAGTTAAAATTAAAAACCAAGCTAATGGTATGGAAATGAAATACACATTAGTAGCAGAAAGTGAAGCCGATTTAAAAACAGGAAAAATTTCTGTAACCTCTCCTATTGGTAAAGGGTTACTAGGAAAATCTGTTGGAGAAGTAGCAGAAATAATCGTTCCAAATGGCGTTTTAAAATTTGATGTTTTAGAAATTACAAGAGACTAATAATACGTTTAAAAATGGCAAGTATTTTCACTAAAATAGTAAACGGAGAAATTCCATGTTATAAAATCGCTGAGGATGAAAATTATTTAGCGTTTTTAGATGTGAATCCAAATGCAAAAGGCCACACTTTGTGTATTCCAAAAAAAGAGATTAATAAAATCTTTGACATGGAAGAAGAACTTTATTTAGGATTAATGAAGTTTTCAAGAAAAGTAGCAAAGGCTTTAGAAAAATCAGTTGAATGCAAAAGAATTGGTGTTGCAGTTGTAGGGTTAGAAGTGCCACATGTGCATGTACATTTAATTCCGCTTCAAGACATGGACGATATGCGTTTTCAACGTAAAACAACTTTGTTGCCAGAAGAATTTCAAGAGTTAGCTAGTCAGATAACAATGAATTTATAATAAGAAAACACCAATAGGTGTTTTTTTTTCATTAAAACATGAAATATCAATTTTACCTATTATTTTTTTTTCAGTCAATTATTTTTGCACAAGTAAAGAATAGTTACTCTTTGGTTGAAAAGCAAATGCGTTTAATTTCAGTAGAACAATCAAAATCTACTAAAGAAATTGCAAACTATATTAAACTTAGTTTTAAAGGGGAAGAGTTGCAAATTAAAGCAGCTTATTTTCATGTAATTTCTACTATTTCCTATGATGTAAATTATAATTTTTCTACAGAATTATTTAGTAGCGATGAAGATTTTGTTTCTAAAACAATTGAAACTAAAAAAGGCGTTTGTATTCATTATGCCAAATATTTTAAATCGATTGTGGATCAATTAGGATTTCAATGCCAAATTATTACTGGATATACTAAATTAAACAATCAAATAGGTAATCTTTCTCATGCTTGGTGTGCCATTAAAATGAAAGATGGTAAATGGTATGTTTTTGATCCTACTTGGGATGCGGGTTATGTTAAAAATCAACAATTTGTTCGAAATATAATTTCAAAACATTTCAAAATGCTGCCTTCTATAGCAATTATTTCACATATGCCGTTTGATTATTTATGGCAATTTACTCAAGAGCCAATTTCAAACCGTGAATTTTATAATGGGAAAGCGTATGAAAACAAACCCAAAAGAAATTATGATTACCAAGTTGAAATTGATAAATATTTAAAATTATCTGAAATTGATAAGGCATTTGAAAGTTCAGAACGAATTCAGGAAAATGAAATAATAAATGATTTAATTCTAGAACAATATACTTACATGAAAAATGTTTTTAATGTTTCTAGATATAATAAAAACATCGAAAAATTCAATGAAATAATAGAAGATTATAATGTGGCAATTGTTTTGCTAAATGATTTTATAATTTACCGAAACAAAGGTTTTACTCCCTTTTTTTCTGATGCAATTCTGTTAGAAATGATTAAAACTCCAACTGATAAATTAGAAAATATTCAAAAAGAAGTTTCTTTAATAAGTAGTGTTGGTAAAGAAAATGCGGCAAATTTTAATGAGTTAAAGTCGTCAATTGCCGAATCTGTAAAACAATCGCAGGAACAATATAATTTTGTTAAAGACTACATATCCAAAAGCAAAAAAGACCGAAAAAAAATGGTAAATAAAGTAATTTGGTCTGGAAAGCTAATTAAATAGTTGTCGATTTCTTAAAACTCATTTGCATAGTTGTTCCCTTTCCTATTTCAGAGTGTATTACTCTAATTTTTCCTTTGTGATATTCTTGTACAATTCGTTTGGTAAGCGATAGCCCTAATCCCCAACCACGTTTTTTTGTGGTAAATCCGGGTTCAAAAACTTTCGAAAACTGATTTTTAGGAATCCCTTTTCCTGTGTCGGTAATTTTAATTTTTACGATATCTTCAAGTTCCGAAATGGTAATATTTAAACTTCCTTTCCCTTTCATGGCATCAATAGCATTCTTAACTAAATTTTCAATTGTCCAGCTATGCAAAGCAGGGTTTATAGCGGCATAAATAGGATAATCTGGAGCCGAAAAACTAAAAACAACTTGCTTAGAAACTCTCGATTTCAAGTATTCAACCGTAGTTTTGGTATCTTCAATAATATCTCTGTTCTCTAAAACCGGCTCGCTTCCAATTTTTGAAAAACGATCTGTTATGGTTTGTAATCGGTTAATGTCTTTTTCTATTTCTTGAACAGTACTCTCGTCTACATTTTCTAATTTTAAAATTTCTAACCAACCAATTAATGAAGATAAGGGTGTTCCAATTTGATGCGCTGTTTCTTTAGCCATTCCTGCCCAAAGTTTATTTTGAGTTGACATTTTGGTCGCCTTGTAAAAGTTATAAACAACCGCGCCAAATAATATAATAATCAATAATAAAGCAATTGGATAATATTTTAATTTATTTAATAAAGGCGAATCTCCATAATAAACCAATTGGTATTTATTTTTAGAACGCTCCATTTTAATGGGCTGATTGTCATTTTTTATTGAATTAAAATATTTTTTTAACGCAATACTGTCTTTCGCTATTTCTTCGTCAATATTATTATGATCAATTATTCTTTCTTTGTTATCGGTAATAAAAATAGGAATTGTAGTATTTTTACTAATGATTTCAAAAGGTAAATCTAAGTCAGAATTTTCATTTGCGTTAGCTACAGTAGTTAAAGCACTCGACCAAAATTCCATTTTAGCACGTTCTTCATTCTTAAAAATTTGAAAAAAATTGTAGGTGTTCCAAAGTATTAGTACTACTATGAAAAAGGAAGCTACTATAATAAACCAACGGGTAAGATTTCGCCTTTCTGAAAACTGCATGTATCTAGATTTGATGTAAAAATACTAAAAACATTTAATTCTTTGAATGATGATTGATTATTAAAGATTTTTGATTTCGGAAAGGTTAAAATTCTTTTGAAGTTGAACTTGAAATTGATTTTTGAACTTGAAATTGAAGTTGACATTGAAGTTGACATTGAAGTTGATTTTTGAACTTGACATTGCAATTGTTTATTATCTTTGTAAAAAAAGTATCAGTATGTTAAGCATCGATCCAAAAGAAATAACTCCAGCAAAATTACAAGGATATTTACAAAGTGCAGTTGCACCAAGACCTATAGCATTTGCAAGTACTATGGACAGTAATGGAAATCCAAATTTATCTCCATTTAGTTTTTTTAACGTATTTAGTGCAAATCCTCCCATTTTAATTTTTTCACCCGCAAGACGTGTTCGAGATAATACTACAAAACACACTTTAATTAATGCTCAAAACACGAAAGAAGTGGTAATTAATGTAGTAAATTATGATATCGTACAACAAATGTCGTTATCAAGCACAGAATATCCAGATGGTGTAAATGAGTTTGAAAAGGCCGGATTTACGATGCTAAAATCGGATAAAGTAAAACCATTTCGTGTGGCCGAAAGTCCGGTGCAATTTGAATGTAAAATTAACGATGTGATTGCTTTAGGTGACCAAGGTGGAGCTGGAAATTTAGTGATATGTGAAGTGGTAAAAATTCACATCAATGAAGCTGTTTTGGATGCATCGGGTATGATTGATCAACATAAAATTGATTTAGTTGCCCGTATGGGAGGCAATTGGTATAGTCGTTCAAATGTAGGAATGTTCGAAGTAGAAAAGCCACTGACAACTTTAGGAGTAGGAGTAGATATGATTCCAAATTTTATTAAGGAAAGTACTTATTTTAATGGAAACGATTTAGGTAAATTAGGGAACATAGAAAATATTCCAACTGAAGAAGAAATTACTATATTTGTAAAAGAAAATTTTGAGGTAAAAGCGGTTTTAAGTTCCGATGATATGGATACAAAATTTCAAAAAGCAAAAGAGTATGTAGATAATGGAAGAGCTGTAGACGCTTGGAAATTGTTATTAGCAAAAAAATAAATTTAAGTATTATGGAAGTTTTAGGAAGAGTAAAATTAATTAATCCGGTGCAACAAGTAAGTGCATCTTTCAAAAAAAGAGAACTAGTAGTTACTACTGAAGAGCAATATCCTCAACATATTTTAATTGAGTTTGCACAAGATAAAACCGATTTATTGAATAGTTATAATGTTGGAGAACAAGTAAAAGTTTCAATCAACTTAAGAGGAAGAGAATGGGTTAATCCACAAGGAGAAACTAAATATTTCAATTCTATTCAAGGTTGGAGAATTGAAAAAATGCAAGCTGAAGCTCCATCAGCTCCTCAAATGCCTCCAATGCCAGCGGCAGAAGCGTTTGAACCAGCAACTAACTTTAAAGAAGAAGAACACGACGATTTACCTTTTTAATAAGTTAGAAGTCAGAATTTAGAAGTCAGAAGTTTAAGCAATACTTGAATTTCTGGCTTTTTTATTGAACTTGAAATTTGATATTGTAATTGTACTTGTATTTAATTTTTGATATTGTAATTGAACTTGATTTTTGAACAATGTATTTTCTAACCAAAGAATTATATTTTCCTCCAGCTGAAACTGCTTCCTTCGATGGAATTGTGGCAGTAGGTGGCGATTTGTCGCCTGAACGACTCGTATTGGCTTATAATTCGGGTATATTTCCTTGGTTTGATGACGATGAGCCAATTTTGTGGTGGAGTCCGCCTGAGCGTATGGTGTTGTTTTTTGAAGATTTGAAAATTTCGAAAAGCATGCGCAACATCATCAATCAAAGAAAATTCAAAGTTACGTTCAATACTGCTTTTAGAGATGTAATACTGAATTGCAAAAAGATTTCTCGAAAAGATCAACCAGGAACTTGGATAACCAATGATATGGTTGAAGCCTATTGTAAATTACATGAATTAGGTATTGCAAAAAGTGTTGAGGTTTGGCAAGATGATGAATTAGTAGGTGGTTTGTATGGCGTAGATTTGGGTCACATTTTTTGCGGCGAAAGCATGTTTTCAAAAGTGTCTAATGCTAGTAAATTGGCTTTTATCGCCTTAGCAAAACAATTAGAATTGGCTAATTATCGTTTGTTAGATTGTCAAGTTTACAATGATCATTTAGCAAGTTTAGGTTGCGTAGAAATTGAAAGAGAAGATTTTTTGATGGTTTTGAAATCTTAATATCACATCGTTCTTTTATTAAATCTTATTCTGTAAGTTCTTAGTAGATTTTCAAGTTTTCTATGTGAGATGTTAAGTTCATCAATACCGATTTGCTCATATTTATCATTATCATACCAAAAGAAAAGATATGTTTTTTCTGATTTTCCAGAACCTTCTGTGATTACTTCTTCATTACTTATTTGTGACCATTTTTTAAATCCTATGTTTTTTGAAGTAATTCCTTTGTTATCAATAATGATAATAGGCTCTTTATATGATGCTTTTTTAAACCCTAAAAAACCATAATAAATCCCAATCGAAATCGAAATCAATCCTAAAACTAAATTTTTTAATTCAGTATTACCTTTGTAAATAACGTAAACGCCTACATATATTACTATTATTGCAATAAAAAGTTGAAAACTATAATTAAATTTTGAGTAATATATTTTTGTTACTGGTGAAACTGAATAGTCCTCTTTGTAGACATCTTCAAATGCAAATTTCTCTTGGATTTTTTTTAGTTTTATTTTTTCATTTTTTGTTCTTATCTCTGTTTTTTCGAAGATATGATTGTCGTTCCAAATTAGTTTTGCCTGAACAGCTCTTTTTTTTAATTCGTGAACATTTCTAACATTTTTAAATGCCCAAATTCTCCACTTAGTAATCATAAAACTCCAAATTAGCCATGCAAAAACAAATCCACAACCTATAGCAACTAATATTCCCCACTCAGGTATTATATTTTGATTAGATAAATACCAGGATAATGAAGGAAATCCAATTAAGACAACAAATACAGGTAGATTTACCATTATTTGCCCTCTTTTAATTGCATAATTGACACTTATTTCTTGCTTCATCTTATTATTCTTTTAACTTCGGCAAAGTTCTAACATACAATTCTTCCACTTTTTTTCTTGCCCAATCCGTTTTTCTTAAGAATTTTAAACTTGAATTAACCGAGGGATTTTCTTTAAAACAGTTGATATTAATAAGTTCTGCTAAAGTGTCGAATCCGTAAAAATCTACTAATTGTTCTACAATGGTTTTTAAGGTTTTTCCGTGAAGTGGGTAGTTGCTCATAATTTTAGAAAATTTTCATCCAGTTTTCCTCAAAATCTGTTTGTTTGATTTCTTTTGTTTCAAATTTAGCTATAAAGTCATTGATTGTCAAATTATTGTCTAGCCAATAACCATAATCATTTTTAAAAGGAAATTTCACAATAACATTTTTATTTATATCCAAACCAATTTCTCTGATAGGATCACCACTCTTAATTTCAAATTCTATCATCCAATATTCCACTTTATCAATAAGGCTATCCTGTAAAGGGTTTGATTTAGGAACTATTTTATTTAATATGAATTCTAATATATAGAAAAAAATATTTGTAAATAAATTTTCCTTTTCATCATGTTTTACTAAACTATTAGTAAATCTAAATTCTAAATATTTCATCATAAAATAATTCTAAATTATTTTCTTGTAAAACATTCCATAATGTGATCATTCACCATTCCTGTGGCTTGCATATGTGCATATACAACGGTAGATCCAACAAATTTGAATCCGTGTTTTTTTAAATCGTTGCTCAAAGCATCAGAAATAGGAGAAGTTGCTTTTACTTCACTTAAGGTTTTGGGTTGGTTATCTATGGGTTTTCCATCTACAAATTCCCAAATATACTTAGAGAAACTTCCAAATTCTTCCTGTATTTTTATAAAAGCTTGCGCATTAGTAACCGTTGCTTTGATTTTTAATTTGTTTCGAATAATGCCAGCATCTTCCGCTAATTCTGCCATTTTATCTTCTGAATAATTCGCGATTTTCTTCAGGTTAAAATTATCAAATGCTTTTCTGAAGTTTTCTCTTTTTGCTAAAACCGTATACCAACTTAATCCTGCTTGAAAGGTTTCTAAAATTAAAAATTCGAAAATAGTTGCATCATCATAAACCGGTTTTCCCCATTCATTATCATGATAATTGCGGTATAAATCGTCTTTTTCGCACCAAGCGCATCTTAGTTTAGTTTCCATTTTTTTCAGTTCCTAAGTAGTTATCAATTAAATAGTGACCCAAATATATTAACGGGGTTAAGCCAATTGCAATTATTAGCTTAACAAAATAACCAGTAAAAGCTGAGGCTACAAAGGTTTCCCCATTTATTTTTCCAGGTAACCAAAAGGCAATTCCTAACACAATAAAACTATCAAATAATTGAGAAATCACGGTAGAGCCAGTACTTCTTAGCCAAATCATTTTTTTGCCAGTTCTGTTTTTTACAAAATGGAAAATAGTTACATCAATTAATTGGGAAACTAAAAACGCAGTGATGCTTCCAATTATAATCCACATACTTTGACCAAAAACCGCATTAAATTGTTCGTCAGAAATTAAGCCTTCTCCTGTTACTGCGGGAATTTGAAGTCCTATCAATAACAGAAAAAAAGTATAAGCAATTAATCCTGCTGTAATGAAAGATAATTTTTTTACTCCTTTTTCGCCAAAATATTCGTTTATTAAATCGGTTGTAATGAAAACAATTGGCCAAGGCAAAATACCTAAACTCATTACGGTGTTCCCTACATAAATTAATTTCCCTCCAATTAATTCTGCAACTAAAGCATTTGTAATAAAGATACCGGCTAATATTATGTAGATAATGTCTTTTTTTCTTTGAAACATTGCAATTGTTTTTTCAAAAGTAGCTGAATTTTGTCATAAAAAAAACTCCAATCCGAAGATTGAAGTTTTATATGTACTTGATTTAGGAAAATTATCCTAAAGCAACTCTTTTGAATCCAGAAACAGTTAAGTTACCTTCTACTGATTTAATGTAAGCAGCAACACTCATAGAACCATCTTTGATATAATCTTGGTTTACTAAAGTATTGTCTTTGTAGAAACGTTGGATTTTACCTTTAGAGATATTATCTAACATAGCTTCTGGCTTACCTTCAGCTCTTAATTGCTCTTTAGCAATTTCGATTTCTTTTTCAATGATTGCAGCATCAACACCAGCTTCATTTAAAGCAATTGGGTTCATTGCAGCAGCTTGCATTGCAACGTTTTTAGCAGCTTCTTCAGCGCCTTCAACATTAGCAGATAATGCAACTAAAGTAGCAATTTTACCAGCGTGGATGTATGATCCAACAAAAGCACCTTCTAATCTTTCGAAAGAACCTACTTCAATTTTTTCTCCAATAACTCCAGTTTGCTCAATTAATTTCTCAGCAACAGTGATTCCACCGAAATCAGAAGCTAATAATTCTTCTTTAGTAGCGAAGTTTAATGCTTGGTTTGCTAAGTCTGTAGCTAATTTTACGAAAGATTCGTTTTTACCTACGAAGTCAGTTTCACAGTTTAATGTAATTGCTACACCAGCTGTTTTGTCTGCGTTGATAACAGCAATAGCGGCACCTTCAGTAGATTCTCTATCTGAACGGTTAGCAGCTACTTTTTGACCTTTTTTTCTTAAGTTTTCGATAGCTAAATCGAAATCTCCTTCTGCTTCCACTAATGCTTTTTTGCAATCCATCATTCCAGCACCAGTGATAGTTCTTAATTTATTTACGTCTGCAGCAGTAATATTTGCCATTTTGTATGTTTTTTATTTGTTGTTTATAAAAGTAAAAAATTCCAAGTATAAAATCCCAAATTCCAATTTTACTAAATTGCTAACAAAAGTTAGAACAAGTTTGGAATTTGGAATTTAATTCTTGGAACTTAATTTATTTATGCTTCAGTTTCAGTAGCAGGAGCTTCAGTAGCTTCTACTTCTTTAGCTGGTAATTCGTCTTTTTCAACTTTTCTATCAGAAAGACCTTCGATTAAAGCAGCAGATACTAAAGATAAAACTTTATCAATAGATTTAGAAGCATCATCATTAGCAGGAATAACGAAATCAATTGGACGTGGATCCGAATTCGTATCTACCATTGCGAAAACTGGAATGTTTAATTTTTGTGCTTCTTTAATTGCAATATGCTCAGCTTTAACATCTACTACAAAAAGAGCTGCTGGAAGTCTAGACATATCAGCAATAGAACCTAAGTTTTTCTCTAATTTAGCACGTAGACGATCTACTTGTAATCTTTCTTTTTTAGATAAAGTCATGAAAGTACCGTCTTTCTTCATTCTATCAATAGAAGCCATTTTCTTAACAGCTTTACGGATAGTTACGAAGTTAGTTAACATACCACCAGGCCATCTTTCAGTGATGTAAGGCATGTTACATGCAGCTGCTTTCTCAGCAACGATATCTTTTGCTTGTTTTTTGGTAGCAACGAATAATACTTTTCTACCAGATGCAGCAATTTTTTTCAAAGCTTCATTAGCTTCTTCAATTTTAGCTGCAGTCTTATATAGGTTAATGATATGAATACCATTACGCTCCATATAAATGTAAGGAGCCATGTTTGGATCCCATTTACGAGTCATGTGTCCGAAATGTACACCTGCTTCTAATAACTCTTTAACGTCAATTTTGTTTGCCATTGTGTAATAGTTTACGTTCCGTGATTAGCAATGTTCCGTTTGGCTTTTGGCTTTTGGCTTCATTTAGATGCTAAACTAATTCCCTTTTTACAAGGAATATCGACAACTTTGTTTTTAATTCAATTTTAATTGTAAAAATGTATCTGAAAAAATATTCTGATAAATATCGAATATTAACGTTTTGAGAATTGGAATCTCTTACGTGCTTTTTTCTGACCGAATTTTTTACGTTCTACCATTCTAGGATCTCTTGTTAATAATCCTTCTGGTTTAAGGATAGCTCTGTTTTCAGCCTCAACTTCACACATTGCTCTTGCAATAGCCATTCTCACAGCTTCTGCTTGTCCTGTCGAACCACCACCATATACGTTTACTTTAACGTCAAAGTTTGAAGCATTTTCTGTCATAGACATTGGTTGCATAACTTTGTACTGTAAAGTAGCAGTTGGGAAGTAGTTAGTGAATTCTCTTTTGTTTACAGTGATTTTTCCTGTTCCTTCTGAAACATAAACACGTGCAACAGCGCATTTTCTTCTACCGATTTTGTGAATAACTCCCATTACTTAAGATCGTTTAGGTTAACGGTTTTAGGTGTTTGAGCAGCATGTTTGTGCTCAGTACCTACATATACATTTAAATTACGGAATAATTCAGCACCTAATTTATTTTTAGGTAACATTCCTTTGATAGCTTTTTCTACTAATAATGCAGGGTTTTTCTGTTGCATTACTTTAGCAGTTAAAGTTCTTTGACCTCCTGGGTAACCTGTGTGTCTGATGTACGTTTTGTCATCTAACTTGTTACCAGTAAGGTTGATTTTTTCTGCGTTGATAACAATTACGTTATCTCCACAATCAACGTGCGGTGTATAACTTGGCTTGTATTTACCTCTTAAAAGCATTGCTACTTTTGTTGATAAACGACCTAAGTTATGCCCTTCAGCGTCCACAACAATCCACTGCTTGTCTGCAGTTGCTTTGTTGGCTGATACTGTTTTGTAGCTTAATGTGTTCACAATAATTAATTTAAATTAAACATTCCATTCCCAATAAAGGGAGTGCAAAAGTACAATTATTTATTAGAATTACAAATACCTGAATGAAAATATTATTAATAACGTATTGGCCTTATTTTTAATTCCTGTTTTTTGTTTAAAATTTATTATAAATAAACTATTTTTACTTTTTTAAATTTTTAGTATGAAAGCAAAAGCCACCTTAAAACAAATAGCAAAAGAATTTGAAGTATCTATTTCTACTGTTTCAAAAGCTTTAAGTGATAGCCCAGAAATTAGTGAAGCAACTAAAATTAAAATTCAAGAGTATGCTAAATTGCAAAACTACAAACCTAATAGTATTGCTAAAAATTTAAAAAACCAACGCACTAATACTATAGGTGTAATTATTCCAAATATTTTAAATCCTTTTTTTGCTAAAGTTTTTAGTGGTATCGAAAAGGAAGCCTTATCAAAAGGGTATAATGTTATTACGGGTATTTCTAATGAATCTTATAAAAAAGAAATGCAAGTAATGGACATGCTAAACAATGGCACTATTGACGGTTTTATTGTAGCTGTTGCCGAAGAAACTCAATCTTTAAAAGAACACCAACATTTTAAAGATATTATAAACAGTGGAACGCCTATTGTAATGTTTGATAGAGTGGCACATACCGTAAGTTGTGATAAAGTAATTGTTGATGATTTTGAATCTTCAATTGAAGCTACTAACCATTTGCTTCAATTAGGGAGCAAAAATATTGCTTTAGTTTCTACCATAGATAATTTAAGCGTAGGTAAGCTTCGTGTTGATGGTTTTAAAAAGGCATTTGAAAATACAGGTACTCATTATGATGAGAACCTAATTATAATAGAAAGCAATTTAGAATTATTCGATTCGAAACTAAAAGAACTATTTAATAATAAAAAGGTAGATGCTGTTTTTGCTTTAGATGAACATGCTTCAACAATGGCAATGAAATTTGCTATTAAAAAAGGGATTAGAATTCCTGAAGAATTGAATATTATTGGTTTTGCCGATGGTGTTTGGTCAAGACGATTAACGCCGAGTTTATCTACTGTAAGTCAGCACGCGCCAGAAATAGGAGCAAAAGCTGCGGAATTGTTAATTCACAAACTAAACACAAAAGACGAGTTTTATCAACCACAAACCGTGGTGATTAAAACAGAATTGCGTCAGAGAGAATCTACTAGGAAGTTGTAATAATTTAGAAGAAAAGTGTATGAGGATTTTAAATTTTCCCTATTTAATTTTGATGATAATTACCCTTTTTGGTTGTAAAGAAAATACTAAAAAAAACATAACTACAAAAGATAGCACAATCCTTAACCGATCAGATGTTGATAGTACAGAATTAACAAACTTAATTAGAAACGTCTATAATTGGCACGAGAATAATGAATTAGAAGATTTTCCATATGAATATCAAGAGGGACAAGACAGTATATTTATTGGAATTGATTGGGATAAATATCGAAACAATATTGAGATTTTCGAAAAGACAAATTTTTTTAGTGTTGAATTCTTGAATAAACACAACCAAATAGCTAAAAGTATTGATTCTTCAATAAGGAAAGCTGACTTAAAATGGAGAAATAGAAATGATGGAATTTCTCTTTGGGAAACTGGAGCTAATGATTGGTGTGGTTGTCAAGATTATCCAGATAATTATTGGAAAACATTAACCATTGATAGTTTAATATTAAATAAACATATTGCCGACTTTGTCTGGACTTGGGATAAACAAATGTCTCACACTTATAGAGTAAAGGCAAAAAAAGAAAATGGTAAGTGGAAAATTAATTCTCTTAATGGGTTCAAATATTTTTATACGACGCAAGAGTATGATAAAATGATGAAAGATGAAAATTAGAAAGTAATGTGTTTTAATTTAAATATTCAATATGGAAATTTATTTAATTCTGCATCTTCTTATCATCCTTCCAAGTAATATAACCCAAAATCGCATTGAACATATAAAACACATATTTTGCGGTGTTGGCAATGTTCATTAGCATTATATTTTGTATGATTTTGAATAAATTATATACTTGCCAGTTAATCCAATTGTCGGGATACATTCTTCCTATATTAAAGGTGCCTCCAAAACTAATTCCAGCCGGAATGGCAATTGCGAAAAATAATTTCCAATCAATCGCTTTGTCAGAGAAAGAGGTGAAAGCAATGTAATTCAATACAAACGAAAGCAGTAAACCAATTGCCATATTTCGAAAAAAGATAACATCAATTGAATTCAAGTATTGTTTCTTTTTCCAAATTCGGAAGGCAAAATAATTTCCAAAAAATGAAATCGGATAGGTTAAAATCGCACCGATGTTTCCCAAAAGATAGTCGATACTTCCGCTCAACAAAGTATTGCAAGTGCTGATTAAGTTCCCAATGTTATTTTTCTTGGTGACCAATCGCGTCGCCATCATCGATAAACAAGTGTTTATAATGGAAAAATAACCCAAGTAAAACGAGGGCACTGAAAAACATCGACTATTTTGATTAGTACCGTTTTTAGTCAATAAAAAAACGCTTGTAACGGGATTTTAAATATCCGTTATGAGCGTTTTTCTTTTTGCAACTGTTTTTTATTGGAGGTTGTATAAGTTTGTTTTTGGCTTTTACAGGTTGTTTTTTCAAAATACCTGAGCAGATTGCGTTTTCTACATTAATTTGAGAATTCTTTTTAAGTTTACTGTGAATATTGCTATTGCACCTTGCATTTGCATATTGGTAATGCCGTATGAAATTGCTTTATCATAACCGTATACATTTTTTAATTCGCTATTTTTGGCTTCTATCTTGTATCGATGTTTT